>CBFDDM010000001.1:0-81777 GCA_965603565.1 uncultured Anaerolineales bacterium
CAAGGATTTGGTCGACCAGTTCAATTCAGCTGCCGGCCGGGATCTGGACCGCACTGGCCAACTGACGGTTTGCTACGCGGAATCGCGCCAGCAAGCTTTGTCGACGGCCTTCGAGTGGTGGCCCAACGCGACGATCTCGGGCGAACTCTCCCAGGAACTGCGCACACCCACCCATTTTGAGCAGGTGCTGCAAATGGTGACCAAAGATGACATGCCCTCCGACATCGTGTTGGGCAATGATGTCGATGAATACCTCGCATCCATTCAAGAGTTTTTAGATGCGGGTTTCACCCGGGTATATATCCACCAAATCGGCCCCGATCAAGAAGGGTTCTTCGAGTTCTTCGAGAACAGCTTGAACGCTGAACTCGAAGAGTTATGATTTTTTACTCATCCAAACTTGCTGAGCTCATGAGCAAATTAAGGAGATTTTCATCATGACGGACTCACAACACGCTCACGAAGAGCACACAACCCATCAAGGCAAGGGCGCGATCTTTGGGCACCCGATCCACCCGATCCTGGTGGCTTTCCCGATCGCGTTTGTCACTGGCGCCCTTGCGGTTGACCTGGCGTTTGCGCTCACCGCTGACGCTTTCTGGGCACGTCTGGGGTTGTGGATCGTTGGGGCGGCTTTGATCCTCGGAGCATCCGCCGCGCTCTTCGGCATCCTCGATTTCTACACAGTGCCTCTGGCTCGTGAGCATCGCGCCGGATGGATCCATTTCATCGGCAACGCAGTTGTGCTCATTCTCACGCTGGCCAACTTCCTGCTCCGCTGGAACAGCGCCGAGGCAGCCGTATTACCATGGGGACTGACCCTGTCCGCCGCATCTGCGATCCTGCTGGGAATCACCGGCTGGTACGGAGGGGAGCTGGTGTATAAACATAAAATCGGCGTAGCGAGGCACGATTGACGAAACTATGCAATTGACGCGGCAAACGATGTACAGAAAGCTACATACCTAGTAGAAATCGCACACAAATTGAAAAGCGTCTGTGAAGGCGCTTTTCAGATTCACTCTCTCTGGAACAACACTACATCCTCGCGTCGTAATCGAGCGAGACGAGCGGCAGCATCAGTGCAGATACAGATGCGGATACAACCCTGATACACAATGGAAGCGCCGGCGGGCGCTTCCATAGGCGAGGGTAAACTCACGATCGCCGTCTTTACTTCTTTTTCTTGAGCGTAAAGGGCACTTGCTCGAACACGACCTCTACGGTCGACTCAAAGCGTTTTCCGTTCTTCTTGTCATGGCGGGGCATCTCGGGGGGCAGGATCTCTACCTGCATGCGGTAGTCACCTTCGCCCGGGATGACCCAGTTTCTGCCGTAATGGGGCAGCCAGGGGTGCCAGAGCAGCGGCTGCTGGTGCCGGCCGACCTCGCCGCCATCTTGATCGTACAGCGTCACGAAGACCTGAGCGCCGTACACAAAGCGGTCATCCGATCCATCACGTACCGAGATCTCGATATGTTTGTTCTCTGCGTCGGGTTCGACCCAGACAAGCTCTCCATCTTTGTAGTGATACATGCCCTCCGGCTTCTCGAGTGCGTATGCCACGATGTAATCCCCGGCACGGGTTTCATCGCCGGCGTCAGCAACCAATTCGACCATATGCTTGAGCGCTTTCACATAGGCTTTGCCCTGCGACTTGGCCAACTCGAGTTGGTTCAGATTGGCTTCCTCGCTTTTCCTCATCGGCGGCTTGTGTCTAGTCATGGATGCCTTCCCTTTCATATTGCTTGATGGATTTGAGATAGATCATTCCCGCAGCCCATCTGGAACGCCGCCCGGAAATTCGGCCTCGATCGCCTCCTGGATCTCCTGGAGACGGTTTTCCGGGTTGGGATGGGTGCTGAAGAATTCGGGTGGTCGGGGACCTGAAGCCGATTCGGCCAGGATCCTCATCACGCTCAGCATCGAGCGCGGGTCATATCCCGCTTCGGCCATGATCTCCACACCCCAGCGATCCGATTCCAGCTCATCGTCCCGGCCAAACTTCATATTTACCAGAGATCCGATCAGCGCCGCGACCTGTGCCGTGCGCTGCGTGCTGGGATCATCGGGATCGTACGTCGCCAGAACCAGCGCCCCGGTCAGACCTTGCGTGAGCTGCTGCTTGGCCATATGTTCGGCGCCATGTCGACCGATGACGTGCCCGATCTCGTGGGCGAGCACACCGGCCAGCTGCCCTTCCGTCTCTATCCGCTCCAGCAGGCCAGCGGTGATGAAGATCTGTCCGCCGGGCAGTGCGAATGCATTGACCGTGTCGTCATCAGCCAGCAGGTGAAATTCGTATGGATATGTGCTCTCGGATACAAAGCTCTCCTCGACCAGCTCCTGACCGATTTCATCGACCAATCTCTGCGCGTCGCTGTCTGGATGGAGACCTTCGAATTGCTGGGCCATTTGCGGGGCAGCCTGCAAACCGAGTGCGATTTCCTGCTCTCTGCTTATGTTGATATATTGTTCTTCTCCCGTCACCGGGTTTTCCACCTTCGAACCAAAATACGAGATCAGTGCAAAACCAGCGACAAGCAGCCCAACGATAATCCTTCCCCAGTTGAGACCGCGCGATGAACCTCTCCTGGGTCGGCCTCGTGTTCTATAGCGCATCAATGCTCCCTTCCAATCCTGTCCCTCAGGCTTCAACCGCCTCCAACTGATAGATGTCACGCTCGAAGGCTTCGTAAAGTCCCCCGGCCACCGCTCCAAAGGCGATATGCGAACTCATCATTAACCAACTCGCCAGCGGTTCCATCCAGGGAAAGAAATACGACAACCCGTAGAAGTTGATGGCATAAATCGCCAGGCCCATCAAGCCTCCCACCACGACCGACGTCACCATCCCCCATTCGTGTACAACGATTGCGATCAGTGCCGTAAAAAGAATCGAAAGTGGGATATGCACGGCCAGCGCGGCGAGGATCATGTCCATCGGAAGGCCGGACATGGGCGGCACCACCTCTGGACCTTGAATCACTGAGGCCAAAATTCGCCACGTGAGTTCAGGGCTCCCAAGATAGACTGTCTTGAGAATGATATTTATCAGCAAGAACACCAGCGCGCTTGCCATCCCGGAGACGGCGACCGCGCGCCAATCGACAATTTGGTTCCAGCGTAGATTAACTCTCTGCATTCGACCAATCCTTTGTTGCTCATAAAAAAGCATTGACCGGGCTACGCTGCTATTCTCGACGCGTAGGATCCGGTCAATGCATTATTTTCCCCGATAATTCAGGGGTGTTCTAAATCAGGCGGATCGGCGAACAAAATTGACGATCGCCAACAGAATGATCGCGCCCACCAGTGACACCAAAAGTCCGGCTAGGGAAAAGTCCGCGGTGTTGATCGTACCCGTGCCAAACACAGGTCCAAGCAGGAAACCACCGAGCAGTGCGCCGATGACGCCTACGACGATGTTAAGAATGGCGCCCTGCTGTGCGTCTGTTCCCATGATCATGCTGGCAATCCAACCAACAAGCGCTCCCGCCAGCAACCAAACGATTAAGCCAACCATACTACTCCTCCTTCGGATGATGAGGCTCATGTCCTTCAGCCCCGTTTCTTTACAATTTAATTCTAGAGAAACTCGCCGCGAACTACGATATATCCAGGTCCCACTTCACGATATAACGTGGATACACCATGATTTCTCACCCCCGTGCCCACATTCAGCCCCAGCGTACTATCGGTCAAACTCCCGAATTAGGAGTACGGGACCATGTATTCGAGTGCGGAGTGTTCTTAAAATGTTCGTTACTATGGACTCGCTATCGACCTGGACCCCCTACATCAGTCTTTTCACATTCGTTGCGCTCATGCTGTTAGGATCTCTCGCGGGTATCCAACAACTCGTGGTGTTCTTTGCAGGCGCGTCTATCCCCGTCGGCTTGCATTGTTTGAAGCTCGAATCCCAAAACCGGAAGAACAGACGCTGACCAACGAAAGGATTAAACCGGCAGGCCTGCATAGAGCAGGCCTGCTTCACATTCCGATCACGAACAACTTAGATAGACTGCTTTGTTTAGATTTGGCTCAGCAGCGCGATGAACGTCCAACTGATCAGAATGATGGCGACATACCTGAATTCTGGATCTGAGAGCTTCGGCAACGGGTATTCCGCTTTATGGTTTTCATCCATAGTGCATCACTTCCTACCAGTTCAAATGTTATGTTTCAAACCGCAGCACAAGCACGATTATTAACTCTCGCTCTGGGCTTCTTCCATCTCAGCTTGCTCTTGCTGATAGGCTTTCTTCGCTTCTTCAGCAACCGCCTCAATCTTGGCTTGCTGCTCGGCGAGGCTTTGCTCGGTCATCTTGCGAAACTCCTCAGCGCGCGCCTCCACCTCAGCGAGCAGCTGCTCGGCCCGTAGGCGTGCCTCAAGCGTCGCTCGCTCCAGTTCGGTTCGGGCTTCTACCGACTTGCGCTTCAGCAAAGCTATCGTCTCGTCCCCCGACTGCGGTGCCTTCAAAATACCAAAGGCCGCGCCGATGACGCCGCCGATAAATAAGCCGCTCATAAACGTCCCAAACCCACCATCGTTCCCGTTGCTCATCAAGATCCTCCTTTGGACTGTCTGGGTGTGATCAACGTTGTCACGAATCTCCCGAAAGATAACCTGTACAGCACTGGCGAATGGAATGGCGAGAATCCCGCCGGGTATCCCCAGCAGGCTTGTTAGCGTGACCAGACTCAGCAACGTGAGGATCGGATGAACTCCGACCGATTGGTTCATCACCCGCGGCACAAGCAAGTTGTTCTCGAGCAGCTGGATGATCATCGCGGAAACCACCACACCGATCAACTTTCCCGTCCCCATCGGAAAAGCAACCAATGCCGCTGGTATCGCTCCTAGTGTCGGCCCGACGATCGGCACTGCTTCAAGGATCCCGGCGGTTACAGCTAACGCGAAGGGATTGGGCAGTCCGATGATCAGGTATGCAACGAACGATAGCACGCCAACGGACAGACTTAATATCGCCTGGGCGCGGACGAATTGACCGATATTCAAATTGAATTCTCGAACCAGTCGCTGGAACTCAGCGCGTCGAGACTCGTTCAGACGGTCTTCGATGGCGCCAATAAAAATCCTTCCTTCCAGGCTTCAGAGGGCAGCTAAAAGGAAGACTGCCAGTATCCCGATCAGCGCTCGGAAGATTGAGCCCCAGCAGACAATATGCTCATCGAAATCCCATTCGAATCTGCCGGCTGATCACCTAACGATGGCATCAGGTTTTCGCTGCTGGGGAGTTCATTGGCCAGATAAGCAAAACCCCTTTCGGAAGAACGCATCAACCACAAACGCAGATCCTCATAGAGACCCGGGAGCTCGTCGATAAGGTTGCTGGTTTCTTCGACCAGGAGCGGTACGGCAAGTGCCAGGACAGCGATGATCAATGTCAGCAGCGCTGCATAGACAATCATCACCGCACGGCTGCGCGGCAGGATTTGTTCGTTTACCTTATCAATCAGAGGACGGACTGCAGTTGCCAGGATGATCGCGAGGAGGAAGATGAGCGTTACCTCCCTGAAATAGTAGGCCAGATAAAAAGATGTCAGTACGGCAGTTACTGCCAGCGTCGCACGAACGACCCTGCCAGACCTGACATTGATGTTCTCGGGGATAGTCATGGATTCTCGTGTCGCTGAAGTTAGTCTGGATCTAGTGGGGAGAGGGCTCGATCACCAGAAATATATCTCCTCCTGTACTGAGCCGTCCTCCCTCTCGACGATAATCCGCCCCAATCCCATGGCACGCGCATAACGCACTCCAGCATTGATCGCCTCGTGCTGGTTATCGAAATGATCGCGCCCCCATCGAAGCGGCAGCCGCCAGACCCCATTTCCATTTGAGGAAACTCGCAGACTATCTCCGAACAACAGTTTACGGATACGTCTCCAGCGCGTATTTCTCATACCACCATTCTGGTAGAGTTTAAGCCTTTCCTGCATCGCACCAGTGGTATAGCTCAAGATATAACTTGGATATAGACGTGGGTTGAAAACCAGCAAGGTTCAGCGGGCTTCGTTAGCCTGTATGAGAAATAGGGCGAACACGGCGCATGCTCGCCGTGTTCGCCGGTATTTGAGCAGGTGGCTCAAGCAGCTACTTGCTCCGCCTTAATATGGTATTGATCAATACGAGCAGGCCCGCGCCGATAAACAGAGCGGGCCAGAAATATACCGGAAAGTCTCCCGGTCCCAGCAGCGATCCGAAAACAGCAAAGAGCACCAGGCTCACGAGGATCGCCTGACCCCCTTCTGTGAACGCCTGGCGTGTCCGGCCTTCAAGCAGGCGAGAAAAGAACACACCCACACCGACAAAACCAGGGATCAGCGTCCACGCATACGCCCAGGATTCCCATCGGCCGGTGACGCTCTGCCAGTAGAGCAGGCCGCCAATGCCACCCACAATGGCGGCGGGCACCAGCATGCCGGGCTCACCGACCAGCAGACCGAGGACCAACAGCAACACCCCTGCACCGATAACAATCAACGGCCAATTTTGCTCGGGCTGCAGCCATCTGAATACGTCTGGAGCCAACTGCGCCGCAAGAAATATCCCGCCTAAAATAATTAGCAGTACGCCGGCTGCAATGTTTGATCGTCCTTTTTGTCCCATGTTCCCTCCTGGTTTCCTCTACGCAATTCAGAGCACAAGGTAGCACCCTGAAGAAGTACCAGTCTTAAGTTTACTTTACATAACTGACGGTAGCCTTCGCGGGCCAACGCTTTAGACGCTATCCAATTTTGCTGCTCTCCAACGGCTCCTTGAAATTGTAGATCCCGTCGCGTAGTTCCCATAAGCTGCCGCACGTCGTGCACCGCAGTCCTTCGAGTACGGAATTCATCTCCCTTTCCCCGCATGACGGGCACGCGAAGATCAGTTCACTCAATTCACCCGTGCCCGGCAGGTGCGCCTCGACAAAGACGCTCGGCGTCACCTGCAACCAGGCGCCCGTCGGCTGGAACATGGCATCCAGCGCGATCAGAATCCCGAGCGGGACCACCCGTTTCAAAACGCCCAGTCGGAAGTGGGACACGCTGAGCTGCCGACGGATGTCGAAGCCCTGCTGTTCTAAAAGCGTACGCACATGGTCGGGGTGAAAATCGAAATTGAGCGACGCGAATTCGACCATCTCCCGGGTAAAGGGATTCCACGACTGCCTGCGCAGCGCCCAGCGCACGATGGCTTTCAGGTTGCGCTTGTTGGCGAATTCGAGGATGAAGGTGGACCCGGCGACCAGGCTTTCGCGAATTTTCGCCAGTGCGCGCCCCGGCTCAGCGATGTGGTGCAGCGTGCGGATCATCGTCGCCGCGTCGAAGACCGCCTCCCCAAAAGGCAGCTGATAGACATCACCAATGACATAAACGAATCGATCGCTGCGTCCCAATCGCGCCTGTGCCTGCTCCAGCTGCGTGCGCGAGTAATCGAAGAGCACGATCTGCTCGAAACCCTCGTAGCGGGGCGTATTGCGCCCTGCGCCTGCGCCGATTTCCAGTATCCGCCGCCCACCTTCCGGCAGCAGCCGTCGCAGCGCGATCGCCTCGGCGCGATCCTCATACTCGCGCCCACCCTGCTCCCAGAATGTGGTCTGATAATCTGAACCTTCGTAATCACAAATCGGGGGCTGCGCTTTGCTCATGTCACTTCCGTGTCGAATCCTGAATATCGGCGGCGTGGGTCAAACCATTGTACTACCCGCGTCGAGATGCTGCCCGCTGATTACAACCCAGCAGCTCAGAGAGCAGGCCTCTATTGGATGCCGCAGCGGACACCCAAGATATATCGACATATATATCTGCAAATGTACAGGGCACCCAAATGCAGTGTCTCCTGCATCCGGTAGATTCGAATCGGACCAACATTCGGAGGGAAAAGATGTTTCCAATCGGAGATACCGAAGTGCGCGGCGCCGGACCCGGGATCGTGACGATCACACTGATCGTGATCAACGTCGCCGTATTTGTTCTTTTCGAGGCTACGCTCGATCAGGCTGCGCTGCAGAATTTCTTCGACCAATGGGCGGTCGTCCCCCAGGAGATCCTGGCCGGCGAGGAGCTCTTCACGCTTCTGACCTCCATGTTCCTGCATGGTGGCTGGTTCCACCTGGCGAGCAACATGGTTTTCTTATGGGTCTTCGGCGACAACATCGAGGCGGTGATGGGAAAATTCTTCTACGTGGTTTTTTACCTGCTCAGCGGGCTGGCCGCATCGACCGCCCACATCCTGTTCAATCCAGCCAGCACGGTACCCAGCGTCGGCGCGAGCGGGGCCATCGCCGGCATTCTCGGCGCGTACGTCGTGATGTTCCCCAAGTCGCGCATTCGACTGGCGATGATGTCTCGGGCTGGTATGCGCATCGGGCGCACAAGTGCCCTGGTCTTCCTCGGCATCTGGTTCGTTTCCCAGCTCTTCAACGGTATCGCCAGCTTGGGCGCCCCGACGGCACAGACCGGCGGCGTCGCTGTTTGGGCCCACATCGGTGGCTTCATCGTCGGACTCGTCGCCGGATTCCTGCTGAGGGATAAAGCCGGCCAGCTCGCTTTCGAGACTAGCTGATCCGGATCGCTAGTCCTCAAAGCGAGTATCTTCGATGCGCCGCTGCCACTCATCATCCGCTCCATCAGGCTCATAGGCACCTTGATCACGATCCGATTCGTAACGCCCCTCGGCTGCTTTAAGCTCTGAAACCGCGGCGCGCGGCACAATCGCCCAATGACCGCAGTGCGGGCAGCGCTCCAACTTGCCGACCACCAAATTCGGCGCAAAGAAGTGGCGCGAAAACGGCAGAGCGCAGCGCCGGCATACTGCGCCACCCGCTACCCTATATTCACCCACCCGGAAGCGCTCGCTCTTTGCACTGCGCATCAATAAAAGATAGGAAAACACTATTCCAACCGCGATGAGGATGAAGATCGGAAACAGATAATTCGAGACCGAGCCCAACCCTTCTTCAGCCGTCAAGAATATCAAGCGGCGCTCCGCGCTGCACAACAAATCACCCGATCCGGTCACAGCCTCCGCCCACAATCGGTGCTCACCGGCCGCGAAATCACCAGTATTAAAATCAACCCGAAATGGCGCTTGCTTAGCGGTCCCGATCGTCTCTCCATCGAGGTAGAGTCTGACGCTTGAGATATCCTCCGGACCGAAGATACGCGCGCTGAAAGAACCCTGGACCTGGAGTCCGGCCTGAAATCCGAACGTCCGAATGAGCTGTATTTCAAGTAGTTCGGAATCCTGGGCGGAGCCAGTGGATGATGCCAGTAAGGATCCAACAATTACCGAAACCAATATCAAAGCAGGTGTCAGGCGCAAATATTTCACTGCCACCTCGTTAAGATCGCTTCACGTTGGAAGAGCACCACAGCAAAATACCCCAAGACGAGATCGAGCGCGGCTACTCCGAGCGCGATCCAAATGATGACCATTCGATCGATATAGACAAGACCTGCGATCTGGGCAAAGAACAGCCCCAGCAATGGGATCAAGACCAACATCGAGAGCTGCTCGGCCACACGCGGGTCGTTGGCGCGCGAGGAGACCATCACTGCCACGCTGATCGCTGCGACCGCCAGCAGCGGACCAACGATGAACACCGCCACCAACCACAAGGGGTCCAACAACCTGCGCACCAGATCGGGTCCCGCTGCCAGGAAAGTCGCCCCGACAATGAAGATCAAAAAACTAAGCCATGTAGCCAGACCCGCCGGGATCCCGGCCGCCAGCCCCTTTCCAACGAGCAGTTCCCAGGTCTTGATGGGCGTGGCGAGCACTGGCTCAAGCGTGCGTGTTGTCTTCTCACCCACAATGCTGTAACTGGCAATCGTCACCGGTATCGCCAGCGGCATGAGCATGAACAGCATCATGAACTGGCTTACGATGAAGTACTGGCCGCATGAGGCCGCCGAGAGTCCGGAGCACAGGTCACTGAAGCGGGAGGGCAGATCCGCTTCGGTCATGCCGATCATCTCCTCGGTCGAACCGCTGACGAACAACGTGATCAGCGGCAGCGCCGTCATGATGATGGGCAGGAATCCCACGGTGAAGAGCACCAGGCGGTTCTTGAACACCTCGGCCCATTCCTTGCGAATAATGACTAGAAGTTTCCGCATCGCCCCGACCTCATTCTTGCGTGTTGACCAGACGCATGTACACATCTTCCAGCGACCGCTTCAGTTCACCGACAAATTGCACCCTGGCGCCAGCCTCGACCAGTACCTCGATCAACTCCGGATTGTGCTTTTCGGGGTCATCCAATCCAACGACGAGTTTGTTGTCGACGATGTCCACCGACTGCACGGCAGGGTGGTCCTGGAGTCGTTCGGCATAGCCTCCTTCGACCGCTGATAGGTGGAAGACAACCACCCGATCGTAGAGCTGCGAGCGCAGCGCCTGGGGCGCGTCCAGTGCGACGAGGCGGGTGTTAAAAACAGCAACACGGTCGCACAATCGATCCGCTTCGTCCAGATTATGCGTGCACAGGAAAATCGTCCGGCCAGCCTGTTTGAGATCTTCGATGAACGCCCGCACAAGGCGAGCCATCTCCGGGTCGAGCCCGGAGGTGGGTTCATCCAGGAACAAGATCTGAGGCTCGTGCAGCATCGCTCGGGCGATGGCCAGTTTCTGGCGCATACCTTTGGAGAAGGTCGCCGCCGGCTCCGCTCGCCGACCCCACAACCCGAGCATGCGCAGGTAGCGATCGACCTGCGCGTCCACGTCATCGACTTCGTACAGGTGAGCGAAGAAGCGCAGGTTATCCTCGGCGCTCAAACGATCGTAGAGACCGGGCGACTCGGTCAGGATGCCGACCCTGCGCCGGATTCCGTCGTCTTGCTCCCCCAGGACGTACCCGGCGACGGAAGCCCATCCGCTCGTAGGCTGGATCAGGGCACAGAGCATACGCAGCGTCGTCGTTTTACCCGCCCCGTTAGGCCCCAAGAATCCGAAAATCTCCCCCTCGCCGACCTCTAGCGAGAGATCATCGACCGCAATTAAATCGCCAAACTGGCGCGTCAGGTGTTTCGCTTCAATCACAGCCATGCACTACTCCGCATCAGATGCAGTCCATTTTCGGGCTCATACATAACGGCTTTGATCGATGCCCTCACCGATTCGGTCCTCACCGCTGTGATTCCGGAGACGAGATGATCCGTCGCGCAGTTTTGGATCGACGCTTCCAGGATCGCTAACCGCTAGAAGCCCGGTGGCACGAGACCAGTAGATGAACGCCAGCGCCATCAACGCCATGACGAAAACGGCGATTTCGGCCGCATAGACATCGATACGCTGCATGATGTAAACAGCCACGGCATCCACAACAGTGTGCCATAGGACTGCGACAGCGAGCCAGCGGCGCTCCTGGCGCACGACCGAAGCGACGACCATCAGAGCCGCGCTCATCTGCACCAACAGCGCAAAAACACGCTCAACCGCACCCAAAAGGGCAAGCGCGGGCGACATACTCCAGTAGGCTTGCAGCTGGTGCTCCGCGAGCACTGCCTGGTCCGCCCCCAGCACCTGCGCCAGATCGGCGTTGCGCAGCGCCACAGCCTGGATAAATGCGAAAAGGGCCAGGCCACCAAAAATGATCGCCTCCACGCCACCGTGCCCGGCGCCATACAAGAGCCCGCTGCGCCAGGAGCGAGCCTCATACGCCCAGCGGCGCAGGAAGAGATAGCGTGCGAACTCCTCGAAAACCCCGGCGGAGAGCCCGACGAGCAGTGAACCGATCAACAGCCCTATAGCGCTGTCAGGGAAACCCAAATCCACGATCCAGGGGACCAGCAGGAACTGGTTGAAGGGGATGTGCAGTACCTGCGAGGCGACGAAGGTGAGCGCCCCCCAGCCAAACAACCCCCACGACAGGTTGAAGCGCCGCGTCATCCAGATCCCAAGAATCAGCGGCAACCCGATCATGAGTGTGAAATTTATTACATGGGCGACCGTAAGCATGATAACACCGTATCCTAAACCGGCGGGCACGCACCGCCACACGCGTGTAGGCTGCCCGCCGGTCTCAATTCACTCGTCCTGAACGGACCCTCAAGTTGGTATGTTTCACGTGAAACATATTTACCCGCTAGCTAAACCCCCAATCACCCATCCAATTCTCGGTCGTGCTCTGTGTTTCCTTCTCGTCTCTCTGGCGGCTCTTCCGGAAGACCGCCAGGAATTTATTTGTGCTTTCACGCTGGATCACCTGCTGCAGCTCCCATCCATCCGCCGCAGCTCCATTAAGCAGTGCCTCCAGTTCACCGGCCTTGACCCCCCGCATGGCACCGCCCAATTCCAGCACGCGGTAGCGTGTCCGGACGCTCATCCTAGGCCCCCTCTCCGCCGCGCAGGCTTTCGTTCGTGGCCGCCGTCGCCGCCAGCGAGGTCATGCCCGTCAGCCCGCCCAGGTTCATCGTGTCCACGGCGCTGGAGGGCACGATCACCAGGGCGCCTTTCTCCTTCAAGCCTTCAAAGAGCATGTTCATCGCCCGCAGGTGCAGCGCCGTCGGGTTGTTTAGATAGGCCTGGGAAGCATCCGAGAACGATTGAGCGATCTGCTTCTCGGATTCGCCCAGGATCACGCGTGCCTGACGCTCGCGCTCCGCCTGCGCCTGGCGCGACATCGCATCCTCAAGTTCCTGCGGGATGACAATATCGCGGATCTCGACTGACTGCACCGTCACACCCCAGGGTGTCGTGCGCTCATCGATGATCTCCTGCAGATCCCGGTCCATGCGTGCCCGCCCGACCAGGATGTCCGCCAGGTCCATCTGACCAATCACCTCTCGCAGCGCGGTTTGTGCCGCCCAGGCGATCGCCACACGGTAATCCTCGACCTCCAGCGCCGCCTTTTCTGCATCCCAGACCAGCCAGAAGAGTACCGCATCGACATCCACCGGAACCGTGTCCTTGGTGAGCGTCTTCTCGGCGCTGAACGGTGTCACCATCACGCGGTGATCGATCCACACCGGGATGCGGTCCACAACCGGAACGATCCAGAATATCCCTGGACCACGCAACCCGGTGAAACGGCCGAAGCGCAGAATGACCGCCTTCTCCCATTGGTCGGCGACTTTCAGAGCGAAGAGGATGTATAGCCCGATCAACTCGACCACCAGTGTGAACCCCAGTACCCATGTCCAACGGATTCCAAGAAGCAGCAATGTCAACGCGGCCAGCGCGGAGATCGATACGATGATCAACCATACTGCGAATGCAATCCCTGGAACGCGGATGCGAGACTCTATCTGCTTCATACGATCCAAATCTAACCTTGTGAAATCTGCTGTTTTTGCCATGATGCCCTTCCTTATGAATAATCTGCAGTTTCATTCATCATCAAGCGAGGGAGCTTCGCCGCTCTCCCGCCACCGCTCGACGAGCTTATCTATCCTCTGGATCACATCGTCCGGTCCAAAACCCATACGGTCAGCTTCGCTTAAATAAGAGCGCGTGAGAGCATCGATCGCCTCTTTTCGCAAATTTGCAGCCCGTTCTGGCGGCGGTGGCTCGAGCACGTAGGTGCCGCGACCCTGCTGGGTCGAGATAACCCCGTTCTCGTCCAGGATGCGATAGGCGCGGGCGATCGTGTTGAAGTTCACCCGCAGCTCAGCAGCCAGTTGCCGGACGGTGGGGAGCTGGCCACCGGGCTCCAGCACGCCGGTGGCGATCAGGTGCTCCACGCGATCGACGATCTGCGTATAGATCGGTATGTGACTGCGAAAATCAAGTTCAGAAAACATGCGTTTGTACCAATTGTCTGATTGTATCTTTGTATTATTGTACTAATTGTATGGCCACATACTCACTTTGTCAAGCGCGCTTCGATAACGCATTGGCGCGCCGGTGGTCAGGCGAGGGATTATCGGATCTGTGTTCGTGGTAAAATCGAGGTTGCAAGACTTCAGTCAGGTTGGAGGCTGTCATGGCCAAACAAGTCGGTACATTCAAGGTCAAAAAAGGACTCGCCCAGATGCTTAAGGGCGGCGTCATCATGGACGTCGTCACGGCCGAACATGCGCGCATCGCTGAGGATGCCGGCGCAGTCGCCGTCATGGCGCTCGAACGGGTGCCCGCCGATATCCGCGTTCACGGCGGCGTGGCCCGCATGAGCGACCCGGCCCTCATCGAAGAGATCATGGACACGGTTTCGATTCCGGTCATGGCGAAATGCCGTATCGGTCATTTCGTCGAAGCCCAGATTCTGGAATCGCTGGGCGTCGATTACATCGATGAATCGGAAGTGCTCACACCCGCGGACGAGCAGCACCATATCGACAAGCATCCTTTCAAGGTCCCGTTCGTGTGCGGGTGCCGCAACCTGGGCGAAGCCCTGCGGCGCATCGGCGAAGGCGCGGCGATGATCCGCACAAAAGGCGAAGCCGGGACAGGTGATGTGGTTGAGGCCGTACGCCATGCTCGTTCCGTGCTCGGCTCCATCAGCCAGCTGCAGAACATGCCCGGCGAAGAATTGATGGCCTACGCCAAATCGATCGGAGCGCCCTACGAACTGGTCAAGGAAACACGCGATCTCGGTCGCATGCCGGTGGTCAACTTTGCTGCCGGCGGTGTCGCCACACCCGCCGACGCGGCGCTCATGATGCAGCTCGGCGTCGATGGCGTTTTCGTCGGTTCGGGCATCTTCAAGTCGGGTGACCCGGCCAGGCGTGGCAAGGCGATCGTTGAAGCCGTGACCCATTACAACGATCCGCAGGTCCTCGCCGAGATCAGCAAGGGTCTGGGCGAAGCGATGGTCGGCATTGGGGTCAGCGATCTCCCGGAAACGGAGCGACTCGCCGTACGTGGCTGGTAATCTCAAGGTCACAACCGCAAATTCATTTTCGGACCTGCGCACCCGGGTGCGCAGGTCCGATCGAGAGATCACCGAGCAGGCGAAGATCTTCGCCCTGCTTGAGCGGGGCACGATCGGCTTCATTGCCACTGCGCTCGACGACCAACCCTGTCTGAACCCTAACCTCTATTGGTACGACCCCGGCACGCAGCGCATTTATTTCTATACCGCGATAAAAGATCGTACGCGGTCCAACATCGAACGCAATCAAAATGTGTGTTTCAGTGTGGCCGAGATGGGCGATTTGCTGCCGGCCGACACTGCGCTGGAGTTCTCCACCGAGTACGCCTGCGTGATCGTTTTCGGAAAGTGCATACTGCTAGAATCAGAGCAGCAGCGGCATACACTTCAAGGCTTGCTGGATAAATATTTTCCGGCGCTCAATCCAGATGTTGATTACCGCGCTATCACCGACGATGAACTGACCCGTACATCGGTCTTTGCAATTGAGATCGAGAGTTGGAGCGGGAAGGAAAAGAGCTCGAAAGCATGAAGATTGGCGTCCTTGCGCTGCAAGGCAGTTTTCAGGAACATATCGATATGCTCAACGAGATGGGCGTCGAGACAGTCCCCGTCCGTAAACCGGATCAAATTTTGGAGATCGACGGATTGATCATTCCGGGCGGCGAATCGACCACGATCGGCAAACTTGCGAGCAGCTACGAGCTGATCGAACCGCTGCGTGATTTGGGTCAGCGTGTCCCTATCTGGGGAACCTGCGCCGGCGCGATCTTCCTCTCCAGGGACGCCCGTCGTGAGCAGCCGCTGCTTGGATTGATGGATATCACCGTCGAGCGCAACGCCTTCGGACGGCAGGTGGACAGCTTTGAGGTCGACCTCGTTGTCGAAGGTTTGGAGAACCCCGAATTGCCATTTCACGCCATATTCATCCGCGCCCCGCTGATCGAATCGGTCGGTGAAGACGTCGACGTCCTGGCCAGGATTGAGACTCGCGGCAGCGAGGCGTCCATTGTGGCCGCCCGCGAGGGTCATTTTCTCGCTACCAGTTTCCACCCGGAGCTAACCGATGACATGCGCTTGCACCGTTACTTCCTGGACCTGGTTGAGGAGCCGCGATCGTGATCCGGCCTTTTGATTGGCGTGATTTAGCGCTCATCCATCGTGTGCGTAACGACGGTATTTGCCTCGACACCCAATTGGCGCATACACGCGGCATGAACGCGCTTCAAGCCGCGCTGCTTGACCCGTTTACGCCGGGTCGTACGGTCTGCACGCTCGTGGCTCGCGCTGATGAAGGAATCGATATCGAGGCGGTCGGACAATTCGTGATTCACGCAGCGCGCCGCCAGGCTCACCTGGCTTATATCGGTCCGATCAAAGCGCTCCAAGAGGATGTCGGGCTCCGGCTGCTGGACGCGCTTGCCCGGCACGCTGGTGAGCAATCGGCCCACTCGCTCACGGCCGAGATCGACGAGAATGACCCATTATTCGAGCGCCTGCGCATAGCTGGCTTCGCGATCTACGCCCGGCAACGCATATGGCGTCTTGATTCGGATGGTCAGCCAGAAGACCCGGGAAGCGTCAACGGCGAATGGCACGCCGAGCGAGATCAGGATCGCATCGCCATTCATAACCTTTATCACAGCCTGGTGCCGGCCCTGGTGCAGCAGGTCGAGCTGCCGCCCACTCTCGCCGGCCAGGGGCTCGTTTACCGGGCAAACGGTGAAGTGCTCGGCTATCTGGATGTGCGCCGTGGACCCAACGGTACCTGGGTGCAGCCTTATTTTCATCCTGCCGCCAACTTGAGCGACCGGGTAGTCGCATCATTCCTCGGTCGCTTCAGCCCCTCGGAGGCACAGCCGCTCTTCGTTTGCGTGCGCTCATATCAGGGCGGACTCGGGTCTTCACTGGGCAGGTTGGGTTTTAAGCCCTGCAGCGATCAAGCGGTTATGGTAAAAAGACTGACAGCAGGCGTACGCCAAACCGCTAAGAGAGCACTACCTGCACTGAACGGAACGCAGCCAGAAGCTACTGCGCCGTTCACAAACATTGAGACGAAATCATCCAGTCGAAGGTAATTTAGAACGTATGACACACCAGCGCATCACCGATAATCTCGACGTCCTTCTGGGCGTTTTGCCACCGAAGATCAGTCAGGCGATTCGCGAGATCGATCGCGATGAAGATCTGCTCGAGGTCATCCTTGACCTCGGTCGCATCCCGACAGCGCGCTATGTCGAAGGCGAGATCGAACTCAGCGAATCTGAGGCGACCTCTGACGACATCGATTACGTCGTGGGGCGCATCGGCGACTTTGACGCCGACAATCGCGCCGGCATCGAACGCACACTCCACCGCATCTCGGCTATTCGAAACCGACATGGTGACATCGTTGGTCTGACCTGCCGTGTCGGCCGTGCTGTTTTCGGAACGATCGAAATCATCCAGGATCTGATCCTGGGCGGCAGCAGCGTGGTGCTTGTTGGCCGGCCAGCCGTAGGCAAGACCACTATGCTGCGCGAGGCGGCGCGCATCCTTGCCGAGGAGAAGCGCGTCGTGATCGTGGATACATCCAACGAAATCGCCGGCGACGGCGACGTGCCGCATCCCGCCATCGGTCGTGCCCGCAGGATGCAGGTTCGCGAGCCGATGCTGCAGCACGAAGTCATGATCGAAGCCGTGGAGAACCACAACCCCGAAGTAATCGTCATCGACGAGATCGGGCGCGAGTTGGAGGCGGTTGCAGCCCGCACGATCGCCGAACGCGGCGTGCAGCTCATCGGCACCGCGCATGGCAACACACTTGAAAACTTACTGCTGAACCCGACGCTGTCCGACCTGGTAGGCGGCATCGAATCGGTCACGCTGTCCGACGAAGAGGCTCGCCGCCGCGGCACCCAGAAAACGGTGCTTGAACGCCGTGCGGCGCCCACATTTGATGTCCTGATCGAGATCCAGGCGCGCGAGCGCCTTGCGGTTCATCGCGATGTTTCGGCGGCCGTCGACTCCATGTTGCGCGGCGTCCCGCTGCCTCCCGAGCTGCGTTACCGCGATGAAGAGGGCGAGTTGCACGTCGAAACCGCGCCTCAGCCCTCGAGCAGAAACCAGCGCAATTCATCCGGATACAGGCGCCAGGCGGCGCTACCGACCGCGGCGCATGAAGGCAACAATGGGCTGCCCTTTTCACCCACTCCACCACACATGCCCAGCGCACCGCTGGCTCCCATCCGCATTTACCCGTATGGCGTTGCCAAGAATCGCCTGCGGCAGGCTTCACGCCGGCTGGGCGTGCCGGCAGTCATCGCCGATTCGCTCGGCGACGCCGAGGCGCTTGTTACGCTGCGTTCCTATTACCGCAAGAAGCCGCGCGTGATCAAGGACGCTGAAAACCGGCGTATGCCTGTCTACGTCTTGCGCTCAAACACCGTAAACCAGATGGAAGGATTCCTCTCTGAACTCTTCAACCTGCAATCGGTGCGCATGGACGACCCGCGCCTGCAGGAGGCGATGGAGGAAGCCCAGCAGGGCATCCAGGCTGTGCTAGACGGGGCACGGTCGATCGAGCTCTCACCGGCATCGTCATACATCCGCAGGCTCCAGCACCAGATGGCCCGGCAGGCTAATCTGGTCTCACACTCCTATGGCAAAGAGCCCCAACGGAGAGTCAGGATATTCCGCAGTTGAGCCTGTTCATCACGCTTGAGGGACCGGACGGTAGCGGCAAGACTCGACAGGCTGAAAGTCTGCTCGAGCATCTGCGTTCACTGGACCTCGACGTGGTGCTCACCTATGAGCCAGGCGGCACACCGATCGGGGACCAGATCCGTAATGTGCTGTTCAACCTGGATAACACCGCCATGGATCCACGCACCGAGTTCCTGCTCTTCTCGGCCTCCCGCGCCCAGCACGTCGCAGAAAAGATAAAACCCCTGCTCGAACGGGGCACGATCGTGCTTTCCGATCGCTACTTCGATTCCTCGCTTGCTTACCAGGGCTACGGACACCAGCTCAACCTGCAGACGCTCTGGGAGGTGACCTCGTTTGCCACGCAAGGCTTGATCCCCGACCGAACCTACCTGCTGGACATACCGGTCGAGGAAGGCATCCAACGACGCAAGCAGGGTGGGAACTGGAACCGCCTCGACGCGTTCGACCTCGAACTGCACAAGCGCGTCCGCTCAGGTTACCTGCAGTTGGCCGAGGACGACAAATCGCGCTGGGAGGTCATCGACGCCAGCCGACCTTTCGACCCGGTTCAGGAATCGCTCCGGCATAGCATCGTCGAGTTCATCAAATCGCGGGGGTTGTTGGTCGAGGGGTGATCAGCAACCAGCTTTGCACTCCATCCCGGATTCGGTCAGACAATTAAAAGTCCTCATCCATGCCCAGGTCCGGCATGGATTTTTCGATATCCTCCGGGTTCTCACCCGCTTCCAGCCTGTCGACGACCTCGTCGAACTCGCCGGGCATCTCCTCGCCAAGTTCATCGCCCATCTTGCGCATCATGCTCGCCATCGCGCGCGGGTCGTTTTCATCAAAATCTGACCACGCGCTCGGGTCGGAAAGCGAGTCCAAGCGCGACTGTTCCGAGCGCGCAAAGCGCACCTTGTTGATCAACCGCTTAAGATCATCGCTCTCACAGTGCGGACATCGGACAGGGTCCACGCCGTACTCTTCATAACTTTGAAAAATCGAGACCCTGTTTCCACATTGATTGCAGCGATACTCATACGTTGGCATTTGAACCTCCACCGATTGCGATTATACTGACCCTGTCAGGAGGCATCAATACATGCACGAAGAATTGCTCCAACAACAAGAGCTGCCGCTGCTTATCGTCATCTCCGGCCCGTCCGGTGTGGGTAAGGACTCGGCAGTTCAGCGTATGAAGGAGCGTGGCCTCCCGATCCATTTCGTCGTCACCGCGACCACCAGGCCGCAGCGTGACGGCGAGCAGCACGGCCTCGATTACTTCTTTGTCTCGCGCGAGGAATTCGCCGAGATGATCGAATCCGACGAACTGATCGAGTATGCCATTGTTTACGGCGATTACAAGGGCATCCCAAAATCACAGGTGGAAGAAGCGCTGTCGAGCGGTACAGATGTCGTCATGCGCGTCGATGTTCAGGGGGCGCAAACAATCCGCAAACTGTATCCTGAGGCGCTGCTTATTTTCCTCTCGACACGCACCGAAGATGAGCTTGTGCGTCGTCTGGAGCAACGCAAAACCGAATCACCCGAAGACTTGAAACTGCGCATCGCCACCGCTCGTAAGGAGATGCTCAAAGTCGATCTTTTTGACTATTACGTGATCAACCCCGAAGATCGGCTGGACGAAGCGGTCGACACGATCATCGCGATCATCCACGCCGAGCACCACCGTATTAATCCCCGCCAGGTGAATCTGTGAGCGATCAGTCATCAGAACGTCCTGCTCGCAGGCAGTTCAGTTTTAAACAATTCCCGGGCACCTTTGGGTTGATAACGGTCACTGCGATCGTATTCGTCGGCCAACTCCTCTCTGAATTTATTTTCCAGGTCGATTGGCTGCTGCAGCTGGGGCTTAAGTCCAGTGAGGCCATCTCCCAGGGTCAATACTGGCGCTTTATCACCCCGATGTTCCTACATATCGGCGTTCTGCATTTATTCGTCAACATGTACTCGCTGTACGCCATCGGCCCGGCGGTAGAGCGCTTTTTCGGCACACCGCGCTTCCTGGCCCAATACCTGCTCTCCGGTTTTACGGGTGTGATCTTCAGCCTGGCGTTCAGCCCGTTTCCTTCCGCCGGCGCTTCCGGTGCGATCTTCGGCCTACTTGGCTCACTGGGCGGGTTTCTGTACGTCCACCGCGAAATGTTCGGCCAGTTTGGTCGCGTTCAGCTACGCCAGATCGCGATCGTGGCGCTGCTCAACCTCGGCCTGGGGCTTATGCCCGGCATAGACAACTGGGGACATTTAGGCGGGCTCCTCGCCGGCGTCTTCTTAACGCTTCTGGTAGGACCGCGTTTTGAGATCATCTGGGTCACCCTGGATGAGCGTCAGCTGCGCGATAACCGGCCCTGGGAGACTTCCCGTTGGCATTACCTTTTGGCAGCCACCCTGTTGATCCTGCTGGCAGCGGCAGCCGCCATTCTGCCGGACATTGCTGGTTAGAATTAAAGATAAGCAAGCAGTCATCTGAGATAAACTTGGCATAGCGTAATTGACATCCAGCTTGAGCGGCGCTTATAATCCGCCCGCCTGAGGATCAACGAGCAGCAAGAGGAGCCCCTTTTCAGCGATGAGCAATAATCAACCTGAAGTATTCGACATTACTTTCATCGGCGCCGGACCCACCGGACTCTTCGGCGCCTTCTACGCAGGGTTGCGTGAGCTAAAGGTCAAGGTGATCGACGCGCTCCCCCAGGCCGGCGGCCAGCTTATTACGCTCTATCCGGAGAAGATGATCTACGACACCCCTGGTTTCCCGGCGATCCTTTCGAAAGAATTGGTCACCAACCTGCTGGATCAGGCTCGCCAGTGGGACCCGACCATGGCGCTTGGTGAAAGGGCCGAGAACCTCGTCCGGGAGCCGCTGCCTGGCGGTGAGGAGGGCGAGGAGTGCTGGGTAATCGAGACACAGAAAGAGCGTCACTACACACGCACCGTGATCATCGCAGCCGGCATCGGCGCGTTTGAGCCCCGCCGCTTGAACAACGAGAGTGTCGAAGCGTTTGAGCAGCGCGGTGTCGAATATCTTGTTTCCGATGTCAACCAGTTCGCTGGTCAGCGTGTGCTGATCATCGGCGGCGGTGACAGCGCCGTTGACTGGGCGCTGGCACTGGAACCCATCGCCGAGCATGTCACGCTCATCCACCGCCGCGAGGGTTTTCGTGCCCACGATTCATCTGTAAATGCGCTGAACGCCTCCAGCGTTGACGTCAAGATCTTCTACGAGATCCGCGAAGTGCAGGGCGGCGACCATGTCGAACGCGCCGTGATCTTCGATAACCGCAGCGACGAGGACACCACGATCGATGTCGATACGGTCATCCTTACGCTGGGCTTTAAGGCCGACCTGGGACCAATCCGTGAATGGGGTCTTGAGACGATCGGGCGCCGTTATATCGGTGTCGACAACACGATGGAGACCAACCTTCCGGGTGTATTCGCCGCAGGTGATGTCGCTTTGCAAGAGGACCTGGATCCGCTCAATCTAATCGTCGTCGGCTATGGACAGGTCACGATCGCGGTAAATTACGCATACGCCAAGATCAAACCCGGCGGTAAAGTCTTCCCGGGCCACTCCAGCGAAAAGATGGCAGACAAGTAAGATTCCTAATAAATGAAAAAGGCCGAACGCTCGGCCCTTTTTTGATTCTAGATTCGCCGATCAATCAGCAGTCTCTTCCAGGTCCTCTTCCTCAGCTTTCTCGGGAGGTCTTGCAGCCCCGCCCCGCTTGCGCGGCGGCCAGTAGAGGATCACACCCAGTAAGCTGACCAGCACACCGATCGCGAGCCCGATGACCTGCACCGGCCCAAAGGCGATGAAGGGCATGCGCTGCGCTCCAACGCCAATAAAATCGGCCAGTGAAGCCACGGCTGCAATGACATAGCCGGTGGCGATCAAGCGGATACCGATATCGGCGCGTAGCGAGGTGGACATGCCATTGCGCACCACCCGCACAGCTGCAAATGCACCCAGCAGCAGGATTGCCAGTCCGGTAAGCCATACCCCGATTTGAACGAATCCGACGACAGGGCTGCGGTCCATGCCGATCAGGCCGGGACGGACGCCAATAATGAAAATAAAGAACCCGATCAGCACAACCGTCATCCACCGGCGCGCCCGGCGAACCTGTTTTCGGGTCAGTGGGGTCATGTGGTCAGATGCTCCGGTAGTGAACGCTTCAAAACGCGTAACCAGTTGCCACCCAGGATCGCTTCGATATCCTGTTCGGTGTACCCGCGCGGGGCCAGCGCTTCGCCAATTAACCGTATGTCGGCGACGCTGTCAAGTCCGGATGGCACCTTCTCTAGTCCGAAACCCCCATCAAAATCGCTGCCGATACCGACGTGACGAGCGCTGCCCAGCTGCTGGCAGATCGTATCTATGCTGGTGGCGACGTCCAGAAGGTCGACGGCTTCCCGGCCGATTCCAGGCGTCCAATCATCCCTCAAGAAATGATTGGCTAAAACGATCCCCAGTACAGAATCCCTTTCGCCAATTCGATCGATCACCGAGTTGGTAACCAATCGTTCCGGTCTCTGTCGGTTAGGCGCCAGCTCGAGCGGGGCGGTATGCGAGATGATGACCTCCTCATCGTAAAGATCCAGCGCTTGCAGCGCCCCAAACTCGGTCAGGTGGCTGAGGTCCAGGATCATACCCAGTTTTTGCATCTCCTTCAGCAAGGCGCGCCCGTCTGCGGTCAGCGGTCCGGGCTCATCGGTGCCGCCAGCGTAGCGCGTTCCCGACCAGGATAGCCCCAGGATGCGCACACCCTTGTTATACCAATTGTGAAGATCCTCTTCGTCCCGGATAGCATCCGCGCCTTCCATCAGGAGCACCAGCCCAACCGGCCCCGGTTCATCTTCTCTGATCTCCCAGGATTCCAAAACCAAGTGAAGGTCATGCCTGCTCGTGATACTTGTAAACTGGTCTGGATTATCGTGAAACAGTCGCTGGTAATGCTCCCACTGAGCGCTGTACAAGCCAAAAGCCTGATCCTGATCTTCGTAGCAGAGCTTATCCCATTCGCCCTCTTTCCATCGTTCTGGAGCAGCGAACAGTGTGCTGAAGATGACCGCGACGCGGCCCTCGACCCACTCCGGCCATCCCAACATGGTATTTCCGTTCCAGGAAGGGATCTCTGTGCTGCCTTCGTAATAGCGCGTCTGCTCGACAGAGCGGCGGTAATCCCTTCCAAATGTCAGCGCGTTCCAGGCTAGGTCTTCATGCGCATCGACAACGATCATCCCAGGTGTACCTCATCGATCAGTTTGCTCCAGAAGGAATCGCGCTCGCCGGGCATGAACGCAAGATAGGGCGTCACGCGGTCGGCTAAACCAGAATAGCGTTCAAGCACTGCCGCGCCCATCTCCTCCGCCGGCACCACCAACGCGAAGGTCTGCAGCATCTCGTCGTCCACCAGCCCAGCCATCGCATCCCAATCCTGGTTTCGCGCCAGCGCGGATAGCTCCTCGGCGCGCGCTTCCCAGCCGTGGATCGTGAGCACGCGACGGTAAGCCGGCGTGGAGGCGTAAAACGCGATTTGCGATCGGACAAAGTTAGCTTCCTCATCGTTGGTGACCATGAACGTCGACACCGATATTTGAACAGCCTCCGCATCCCTCTCGGCGCGCCCCGCGCCCTCGTGCAAGGCTGGCTTTACCACCTCGCGCAAATAGCGGGCGCTGTGCAGCGGATGCGCGTGCAGCCCATCTGAGACCTCGCCGCACAGGGCGATCATGCCCGGGTTCACGCCCGCCAGGTAGATCGGGATATCCGGCGCTTGGATCGGCCCCGGATTGAAGAACGGCGACATCAAAGTGAGTTTGTAATATTCACCCCGGAAATTTAGACGCTCACCGCTCTGCCAGGCTTGCCAGAACGCACGGATCGCCGCGACCATCTCACGCAGTTTGGCGATGGGCGAATCTGGCCAGTGCATGCCAAAACGTCGCTCAATGTGCGCCCGTACCTGCGTGCCGAGGCCCAACGTAAAACGGCCGTTTGAAGCCGCGGCGAGATCCCAGGCAGTGTAAGCCAGCGTCGCCGGGCTGCGGGCGAAAGCGATCGAAACGGCGGTGCCGACCTCAAGTTTTTGCGTCGCACCCACGATCAGCGCCAGCGGCAGGAAGGGATCATGCTGCGTCTCGCTGCTCCAGATCCCATCGAAACCAAGTTCCTCTGCGGCACGCCCAACGGCTGCGGCTTCCTTCAGCGCCACCGGGGGCAAGTTCGCGTCAATCTTCATGGGTCACTCGCTATCACTCTGCTCTCTGGATGCCGGCCTCGAAGGCCTCAATCTTCTGCCGCCACTGCGCTGGCACGGCGACCGATACTTCCTGCTCGTAGGAGTATGCTACCAGCACGGTCGCGGCTCGTGCGTAGAGCTGCTGCGTAGTGGGATTGCGCAAGGCGTACCCAAAGTGCATGCTCTTGTTCCCCAAGCGCTCGGCGCGCACACCGACCTCGAGCGGTCGACCGAAGTAAATCGGAGCGTGGTAGCTGCAAGACTGTTCTGCGAGGATAATCCCGATCTGGTCGAAATCTTCACCGCTCCACAACCCGAGCGCCTGAAGATAGCTTGCGCGCGCCTGCTCCAAGTAGGTGAAATAAACGGAGCTGTTGACGTGACGCTGTGCATCAACATCACGGTAGCGCACTTCGATAGGATGGTAGAAACGGAAGCGTTCGCCGCCTGTGTTCGAACCCGTACCGTCTTGCTTTCCTTCAGACATTCTCGTCGCTGCTAGAAGATGCCGCGTAACAAGGGGCGCGACCAGGGGATCGCCACAATCGTCAGGGCGAGCGCGATCGTGTAGCCGATCGCCGCCAGCCGATGGCTGGCGACAGGATCCTCGAGCTTATCCGCCCTGGCGCCGACGATGTGAATGATTGCCAGCGAGACAACCATGATTGGTATGTGTTCAAATACAATGAAGCGCAGCTCCGGAACCTGCATCGCGTTGCTTATATTCGCCAGCGCAACCCGCACGTTGGGGCTGAGGATGGCGACGATCAACCCGACCAGAAACTGCACATCATAAGTAATCGAAAAAATCAGACCTGCTTGATCATCCGCTTTCGACCAGTCTTTCTTTCCAAGCCATCCCAGTAAAGCGCGCACAATGACATAAAGCGCGGCAAGCACGACCAGCCAGCGGAAGATATTGTGGGCTGTGAGAATCACGCGAAACAACATAGGCAATCTGCCTCCTCCCCATAGGTTATCAAATGTTAACGAATT
Organism: uncultured Anaerolineales bacterium; assembly: GCA_965603565.1. GTDB lineage: Bacteria > Chloroflexota > Anaerolineae > Anaerolineales > E44-bin32 > E44-bin32. The sequence goes on from CBFDDM010000001.1 coordinate 25,778, forward strand.
ACGGCGCTCAAAAGCCCTCTTGATTATACGCCCTCGTCACGCGACGGCTATAGCCCGATAGTTTGCTATCGCCAGGTCACATCGCCGTATAGATCTGCGGGCATATCCTGGCTGCGCATGCGCTCAAAAGCCTCTCGTTCGGCTCCTACACTTGTCGCCTCGCCATGACCGGGATAGAGCATGACATTATCCGGCCAGGTGAAAACCGTACGCGCAAGCGCGTCGAGAAGCTGCTGCAGCGCCTCGTGGGAACGGGTGTGTCCGGGGCCCCCCGGAAAAATGGCATCACCCACAATTGCACGTTCAAAGGGATCTTCTCGCAGCGCAAACGCGATGCTCCCCGGTGTGTGTCCTGGAATTTCGTGAATCTCCAGGTCCATAGACCCGATCGCGAGCATGGACCCGGCCGCGAGTATGTCGTCGAATTCAAGATCGAATTGTTCGGCGTCAAGCGCGTGACCGAAGACCGGAACGTTCAGCGCCATGCGCACTTCTGCAAGTGCGCCGACGTGGTCGTGATGACCATGCGTGATCAGAATTTTACTGATCGGCGCCCCATCGACCCATTTAATAATCCTCTCCGGTTCCGCACCTGGATCAACCAGCGCCGCCTCCCCATCGTCGCCTTCTTGCAGCAAATAGCAGTTTGACTGGAAAGAACCCACAGCCAGGCATGATAACTCCAGCATGAAGACCTCCTCATAGAGCGCCTTTTGAACTAATCATTCGTACGCACAAAACTCAACAACTCACGACTCACCGCTTCGGGCTCGTCGTGCTGGATCCAATGGGACGCTTCGGGGAAATGGACGATCCGTCCACGCCGGCACCACTTCAGGCTATCATCGGCGGCGCGCTTGTCCAGTGCAACATCGCGGTCGCCCCACAAAATCAGTGTGGGTATATTGATCTTGCCCGTGGTCAATGTGTTGCCCAGATTTCGGAAAGCTGCCCGGTACCATGCCAGCATCCCTTTGAGGGCGCCTTTTCGTGCCCATGCCTGCTCGTAGCGCTGCAGATCCCTGCGCGAAAATGTGTCAGGTTTTCCGCTCGAGCGCAGAATAACCCCCGGCCCGGCCAATGACAACAGCAGTTCCGGGATAAGAGGTGTCTGGAAAAACGCGATGTACCAGCTTTTGATGCGCTGCGCCCATGTTTCGCGCAACGCCTTGCGCAGCGCGGCGGGGTGCGGGACGTTGAGGATTCCCAACTTGCGCACTCGCGCGGGGTGGCGCGCTGCCGTCCACCAGGCTACCGCCGCGCCCCAATCGTGGCCGATCAGATCGACCTGCTCGCGATCGGCGGCGTCGATCAGCCCGATCACGTCGCCGACCAGAGCGTCCATGCGGTAATCCGCCACCTTCGATGGTTTCTCGCTCAGGTTGTAGCCGCGTTGATCGGGAATCCAAACCGCGTACCCCGCATCGGCAAATGCCCCGATTTGATTACGCCAGCCGTACCAGAATTCGGGGAACCCGTGCAGGAGCAGCACCAACGGGCCATCGTCCGGCCCTGCTTGAACGACATGCAGCGGGTTGTCCTGCACCTCGATCATCTTTGAGCGCAGGCTCGGGTGAATCTGCTCACGGTCCGCGGATGTGATCAAGTGGCATCCTTTCGACGATTGGCCTCATCCAACAGAAAGCTGTTCAGCGCTTCCCGGGCTGCGGGCAGCTTCTGAACGGCGGCCCAATCGACGTCCTCCACACTCAGCTCTGTGCTTGAAGTCAGAACCATAAAAGGATCCTCCTCAAGCTGCTCCCCTGCGATGCACACCACGCGCCAATACCGGCTCAGCTCAGCCTGCCAGGCTTTATAGTCCCTGCGCAGGATTTCTCGCAAGCCGCGATACTCCTCGCGCTGCTCGCTCGAGACCAGACCGGAACGATATACCGCCAGGAACATCCGCCCCAATCGATCCCAACGTTCAACCCAGGCCTCGAACTCCGGCCAATCAAGCTGCTCCAGCAGCGTCGCCGTGACCGGATTCACGAAAAGGTTCTTCTGAATATCATGCTAAGCGATCTTCTTGATCAACTGCTCGCCGAACTCAGCCGGCTCGCTGCGCTCGACAACCAGTTCATCGGCGTCGTGGAAGTGCATGAAATCGCGCATGCTCCTGGAGACATCCTGAATAACGCTCCCGTTCAACTTCACGCCGGGTTCAAGGTAAAGCGCCTCGAGATGAAGACACCTTGCCTGGCGGTCCAAGCGCGGGTCAAAACGGCCGATCAGTCCTGAGCGATACAGAATCGGCAGGCAGTAATAACCCCAGATACGCTTCTCCGCCGGCTTATACGCCTCCAACACCTGCCTGAAGCCCCAGAACTGCTCATCCCTCCCGCCCGGATAAAAAAGCGTATCAAATGGATTCAGAAACGTCGTGCGTTCCGCCTGAATCTCGCCATCTGCACAGCGCTGCAGATCGCCCATGCGATCGCGGTGCAGGATGAGCGTGTGCGCCTCTCCGTCGTGCAGCCGAGCTGAGACCCGCCTGAAAACGCCTTCCTGCAAGAGCGTCTCGATCGTGTCTTTTACCGATGTCCGCGAGAAATCATGAGCGTAGTCCGGCAGTTGATTCTGCGCGCAAATCCCAGTTGCCAGCATGGCGCGCTCCAGGACGTGACGGGTGGTCGCGTCCTCGCCCGGGTCACTGCGGTCGACCCACTCGGGGATGACACGTTCGCTCAAATCGTATGCTCGCTGGAAACTCTCACGATTGGCGATCGCCAGATCTCCGCAATCGAACAGATACTCAAGCGCTGACTTGGCCGGCTTCCAATTCCACCAGGTGCCCCCACCTCCGCCCTCGTGTTCGAAATCACGCACAAACAAAGCGCCCTCGGTCTCAATGCGATCGTTAACATGGCGCAGCAGCTGCTGATTCGATTCATTCGCAAGCCAGCGCCGCCGCCGTTCGCTGCGTCCGGGGCGGCTGGATTGCATGCGCTGCAGCCGGTAGCGATATTCGCTCAACGGCAGCAAACACGCAGCATGAAACCAGTATTCGAACAGCTGTCGTTCGTTCTTGTCAGCAGAGTCCTGCGGCGATGCGTAGACCAGAACGTCCAGATCCCCGGGGTCGTAGCTGCCCAAACGACTCCAGATCGCCAGGTAATGTGAGCGCTGCACGCGCTGCAACGTGTCGATCTGAACGCACATCAACCGCTCAACCAGGTCGGCGATCGCCTGACTGGTAACCTCTGATTCAGCGCCATTCGGTGTAGTTAGTTGTTGGGTATAAAGAGCTAGCCGACGGACGGCCTCAAGCGGATAAACGGTCCTATCCGAACTACTCATAAGAGATATCTGCTCCTGGCTGGCTGTTCACGTTGAGGGTAATTATGTCAGAGTTTCCACATTCCCTACAGATGAAAGAAAAGCCCCGAGATGGAAACTCGGGGCTTGATGTTCGAATTAAATTGTTCAGGCGCGCTCGGCAGATTCCGTCCCGTATAGTTTGCGATGGACAACGCTCAGGGCGCGAACTTGTTTTTCGGCATGATAAGAAGAGCGTACCAGCGGACCACTCTCGACCCACTTAAATCCGATCTCCTTGCCGTACCTCTCGATCTCCTCGAACTCCTCCGGGCGATAATAGCGCTCGATCGGCAGGTGTTTACGCGAGGGCTGCAGGTACTGCCCGACGGTGAGGATATCAACATCCCATTCGCGCAGGTCCCGCATGGTGGACTTGACCTCCTCCATCGTCTCGCCCAGCCCTAGCATGATTCCGGATTTGGTGAGCACTTCCGGGTCGAGGCGTTTGGCGTTCGTCAGCGTCGCCTTGGCCCAATCGTAGCGATCCTGTGGCTGCACCATCTTGAACAAGCGCGGCACGGTCTCTACGTTGTGGTTGAGAATTTCGGGGCGGGCATCCATCACGATCTTGAGCGCTTCCTCGGAACCCTTGAAATCCGGAATCAGGACCTCGATAGAGCAACCCGGTTGCAGTTCGCGGATGCGGCGGATGACCATCGCAAAGATCGGCGCGCCACCATCCTCGCGCTCATCGCGGTTGACGCTCGTGATGACCGCGTGGCGCAGTTCCATGCGCTGCACGGCGCGCGCCACACGCTCCGGCTCAAGCCAGTCAAGCGGATTCGGACGCCCGGTTTCAATGTCGCAGAATCCACATGAGCGCGTGCAAATCTCGCCCATGAGCAAAAACGTTGCCGTGCCCGAGCCCCAGCATTCGCCCATATTGGGGCAGCGCGCTTCCTCGCAAACGGTGTGGAGCGCTTTGGAGCGCATCATCTCCCTCAGCCACTCGTAGGTCTCGCCGGCTGGGGCGCGCACCTTGATCCAATCGGGTCGGCGCAGAGGTTTGTTGGCCTCTTGTGACTGTCTTCCGTCCGTTGTCATCGACACTCGCTTCTCATTGATACCATATTTGATGCACATTCTACCGCGAACAGCGCTCGCCGCGCAGTTCTGGCTTTGGTGCCCCACGAAGCCCGGGAGTATACTCGCCCCCATGACCGGAAAACAGCCGCTGCCACAACCTACCACGCCCGTCCCGCCGCTCGAGACACCAGAAAGCAGTCATGAAGGACATGCCTCACGATGGGTGGGGGCCTTGCTGTGCTCGCTCTCGGCGGCCGGCTTCGCAAGCCTCACCGTGCTGGGCAAGATCGCGCTCAATAGCGGTTTGAGCCTGGTGACGATCCTGGCGCTGCGCTTCGGCGGTGCGGCACTGCTCCTTTTCGCTTACCTGGGTCTCGTCCGCAGACAGTCGCTTTATCCAGGGAAGCGGTTGGCGCTGATGCTCTTCGCATTGGGGGCGCTGGGCTACGCCGGGCAGTCCACGCTCTACTTCGCCTCGCTCGACCGCAACCCGGCCTCACTCAACGGGATCTTGCTCTATGTGTATCCGGTCTTCGTAGCGCTCATCGGCTGGCTGGTCAACCGCACACCGCCGACAGGGCGTGAGTGGGGTGCCATGGCGCTGGCGCTGTTCGGCGTGCTCCTGACCGTTCAAAGGCCAGGCGTGGACCTCGGTTTCACTCACGCTGATCCAATAGGTGTGCTCTTGGTCTTGGGCTCCGCGCTGTGGTACTCAGTGTATATTGTGACCAGCGACCGCGTCGTCCATCGACCTGGCGCCTGGCTGAGCACGGCCTGGATCTCGTTAGGAGCATCGTTCAGTTTCGCGCTCTTCGGTGGCATCGCCGGTCTGCTCAACTTCAATCTATCACCACAGGCGATCTGGATTTTGGTCGCGATGGTTTTCGTGAGCACGATCCTGGCGCTGGGTACCTTCTTCGCCGGCATGCGCATCGTCGGGCCCACCGCCGCCTCGCTGCTCAGCACGCTGGAACCGGTCTTCACCGTGCTGCTGGCGATGCTGGCGCTCTCCGAACGTCTCGCGAGCATGCAGATTCTGGGTGGATTGTTTGTGCTCGCAGCCGTCATTTTGCTGACTTTGCCGGAAAAATAGCGCGTCCCCAAGTAACTTCAGGGGTTTATCCCTATGAACAACGATCGCGTTTTACCCAATCAAGGAGATTGCCATGCGTCTTACTCCACCCACCAAGAATGTGTTTTATCTCTCGGCCGCGCTGGTCGTGGTCGGCCTGATCGCCCAGATCGTCACGATCCCCTTCCTCTCAGGTGTCGCCTTCTGGATCGTGCTCGTAGGCTACGTGCTGCTATTTCTCGGAAACACGATGAAGGGATTCTAGAAACCGACTGCGACATCGTAGAGACGGGGTGACCCCGCCCATACCGTGTAGATTGGGCAATCAAGCCATGCGGGCATACGCATGGTTTCTCACTGGGGAGCTTGAACCGCTTGGATCTTCAATCGGGCGTGGTCTGAAGCAGTGCTTCCACCAGCCGCACAGTGAGCGTCTTGACTTCGCCCCCTCCTGAACCCACCGGGCCTACACAGGCCGGGCATCCGTCGGCACAGCGGCACGTCCGCACCAGATCGAGGCTGCCCTTAAGGAGTTCATCGTGGAGTTCATAGAGGCGTTCTGAGAATCCCAGACCCTCCGGAATGCGATCGTATAACGTGATCGTCGGGGCTTTGGTTTCCGAGGCGCGCACTTCCGTGATCACCCCCAGATCACGCGGGTCGCACATCAGGTAGAGCGGGGCGATGTTGGAGAACGCGTACGCCAACCCGCCCAGCGCGCTGCGCTTGCCGCGCGCCGATTCGGCACGCTGGTGGCAGGAGGGGCAGAGCGTGATCAGGTTATCGAGCTCGTTCGCCATGAGGTCGTTGCGGTTCTCACCCGGGATGTAACCAAACGAGCGGAACGGCTTCAGATGGTGGACATCGTGGGCACGACCCGCTTTTTCCGGCGCGCCGCACTGCCGGCAGATAAACCCATCGCGTACTCTAGCCGCCTCGCGCGCCTGTGACCAGCTCGGCCCGTAGTCCTGGGGCGGCAGCAGCACCCCTTCTTGTTCCATCTGCTCGACGGTCTCCGGCGCGATCCATAACCAGTACGCCGAGGTCTCAAAATCGCGCGGGGGCAGCTCGATCGACCCGTAACCGAGCGTCTCGTGCGTGTAGCGTTTGACCTTGCGGTAGGAGGTAGCCTGCGCTGTGATCTGCACCCATCCGTGCGCTCGCCGCGCCAGTTGGTTTTCATCGGCATCGTAAGCCTCGAGCACATCCATGTCGACCGTGTCGGAGGCATCCGTGTAGTAGTCGATCTCTGCCGGCTTGACCAGCGCGATGCCATTATCCCAATCCAACTCCTGGACGATGTAGGTGCTGCCCTCGTGAATGTAAATGGCGCCCTCATGAATCAACAATGGTGCGGTGGCGCGATCGACCTCACCGATCACCACCGGCCGCCCTTCGCCGGTGTCCTGGATCACGATCGTGTCGTCCGTGCTTGCTCGCAGCGAGACAGATTCGGCCGGATAGGTATCTGCGACCCAATGATAGTTCCCGTTTGAACGATGCAGCTCGTCTTGATCGGCGAGGTGCTCTAGCAGCTCGTCGATCTCATCGAGTGTCCCGAACCCTTCTCCAATTTCAAAGGGCAGTTCGAATGCTGCACAGCGCACATGCCGCAGCAGGATCGCCAGGTTGTCCGGATTAATCAGGCCCATCTCGGGTGAGCGCTCGAAAAGATATGCGGGGTGAGTGGCGATGAACTGATCAAGCGGTGCGGCGGAAGCAACCAAAACCGCCGCAGAGATCTCGGCCCGCCGCCCGGCGCGTCCGGCCTGCTGCCACAGGCTGGCGATTGTTCCAGGGTAGCCGGCCACGACCGCCGCTCCCAGCCTGCCGATATCCACACCCAACTCAAGCGCGTTGGTCGCCACGACGCCGCACACCTCACCGCTTCGCAAGCCACGCTCGATCTCGCGCCGTTCGAGCGGAAGGTACCCGCCACGGTAGCCGCGGATCATGTTCGGATCGCCGCCTGCTTGCTCGTAAGCGTCGCGTACATATCCAAGCAGGACTTCGGTCGTGAGACGGGCGCGGGCGAACACGGCAGTCTGCACCTCACCGCGCAGGAACAAATCGGCCACGCGCGTCGATTCGAGCGTATAGGCTCGGCGGATCCCCAGCGACGGCTCGATAACCGGTGGGTTGTAGATGATCACGTGCTTCTCAGCCCGCGGCGCGCCGTCGAGGTCCTGCGGGATGAGGTGGACCGGCGCTTCGATCAGCCGCTCGGCCAGTTCTTTCGGATTGGCAATCGTCGCCGAGGTGAGCACGAACTGCGGCGCAGCCCCATAGAACTGGGCGATACGGCGCACGCGGCGCAGCACATTAGCGACGTTCGAACCGAAAATGCCGCGATAGACGTGCAGTTCGTCGATCACGATCCAGCGCAGGTTCTCAAAGAAGTTCGCCCAGCGCGGGTGGTGGGGCAGGATACCGGTGTGCAGCATATCGGGATTGCTGATCAGCAGCCGCACATCCTCGCGAATCGCCCGGCGCCTGGCCGGCGGCGTGTCACCGTCGTAGGTCTCCACGCGCACCTGATCTTGCGCTCCCAATGTGTCCAGGAACTTAGCCAGTGCGCTGGCTTGATCCTGCGCGAGCGCTTTCGTCGGAAACAGGTAGAGCGCGCGTGCCTCTGAGTTATCCAGAAGTGTCTGCATCACTGGGACGTTGTAGCAGAGCGTCTTGCCCGAAGCTGTGCCGGTCACCACGACCACGTTGTCGCCAGCAAGCGCAGCCTCGATCGCTGCGCCTTGATGGCTGTAGAGCGGCGCTTGCCCAGATTCGTGCAGCGCGCTGATGATGCGTGCGTGCATCGCCTCCGGGAAAGGTACATGCCGCGCCGGGTGAGCCGGCAGCCGCTCCCAGGCAGAGACATTGGACATGAACTGCGGGTCGAGACGCAGTCGCTCGAGTACATTCTCAACGGTCATTGTGGGCGGATTATATTGCAAATAGAGCGCAGAGACTCGGGATCTGGCTGCGGGCGCACTGTCATTCGAGGGGGTTGACGTAGACCTGGTGTGTCACGCGCGGGCCGAGCACAACCGCTTCGGGCTTGCCTTCGACCTTCAGCGTAAGATTTTCGTCGAACGGAGAGTAATCCTGGACATGTAGTTCGGCGTCTGGCTGTAGACCCAACTCCATGAGGTGGCGCAGCAGCGCGGGGTCGCTATCGCGCACACGCTGCACAACGGCACGCTGCCCGCCGCGCAGTTCACTCAGACGCACGCTTGTCGAGGGTGGGATCTCGAGATCGCGGGTGGGGATCGGGTCGCCATGCGGGTCGTGGGTGGGATCACCCAGCACATGAGCGATACGCTCCTCCATCTTCTCGGAGATCACGTGCTCGAGCCTGTCGGCCTCCTCGTGCACTTCGTCCCATGGGAAGCCCAGGACCTGGTGCAGGAACATCTCGATCAGACGGTGGTGGCGGATGGTCTGCAGCGCCACATTACGGCCGTGCTCGGTGAGCACCACGCCGCGGTGTTTGCGGTACTCCAACAATGGCGGGTCGGTCTCGGCCAGCTTCTGCACCATGCCGGTCACCGAAGCCGGCGTCACGCCAAGCCTCTCGGCCAGGCGGTTAGTCGTGGCGCGGTCACCCTTGGAGGTCAATTCAAAGATGACCTTCAAATAGTTCTCTATCGATTCGGTCCACGCTTTTTCCATGAGCAACCTTATTGTAGCCGTTTAACCCGAGCACCCAAAATCAAAGTGCAGCGAGCGTCTGCCAGATCTGCGCGACCAAGAACGTGACCACAAAACCTATCACGAGCGGCAGCAGCGCAGAGACCACCGTCCATTTTAGATCACCGGTCTCTTTATAAATCGTGTAGACCGTCGTGCTGCAGGGATTGTGAATCAAGCTGAACAGCATCAGGTTCACACCGGTCAGCAGTGTCCAGCCTCCTGCGGTTAGGATATCCAGCGTCTGGATGGTCGATTCGAGCTCGAACATCACACCCGCCCCTTCCCCGATGCCCGTCAAGCCGGCGGTCAGCACGGTCAGCATCATCACCGTTGGGATCACGATTTCGTTCGCCGGAATGGCGATGATATAGGCCATCAGGATGACGCCGTTCAGGCCAAGCAGCAATCCAAAGGGATTCAGGAAGGAGACCAAGTGTTCGGCGAGCGTCTGTCCGCCTAGCGAGAGATTGGCGCTCAACCAGATTACCGCGCCCGCTGGAAGTGCAAAAACCACGGCGCGCCAGAGCACGAAAATCGTGCGGTCGATGATCGATGTGTAGATTGTCTGCCAGATCCGTGGTGGGCGGTAAGGGGGCAGTTCGAGACTGAATGTCGACAGCTCGCCCCTGAGCCATGTTCGTGAAAGAAACCATGAAACCACGAAGGTCAGCAGGACCCCCAGAAGAGCGATGCCAACGACTGCCATAGCGGAGAAAAGTCCGGCGAGATGCGCGGGCACAAGAGTGCCGATGAAGATCGTCGCGATCAGGATCTGCGTTGGCCAGCGGCCATTGCACAACGCAAAGTTGTTCGTGATGATGGCGATCATGCGCTCGCGCGGCGAATCGATGATCCGGGTGGCTATCACACCGGCGGCATTGCACCCGAATCCCATCATCATGCTCAGAGCCTGTTTGCCGTGTGCGCCAGCCTTTTTGAAGATGTTGTCCAGGTTGAACGCCAGGCGCGGTAGAAAACCGAAATCTTCAAGCAGTGTGAAGAGCGGGAAGAAAATCGCCATCGGCGGCAGCATCACGCTTACCACCCAGGCCGTAGCGAGATACATGCCGTCGATCAAGACGCCGCTCAACCACCACGGAAACCCGATTGCGCTTGCGCCCTCTTTCAGAAAAGGATAGACGCTCCCGATCAGCACGCGTGAGATCATCTGGGAAGGCACATTCGCGCCCGAAATCGTGAGCCAGAAGATCAGCGTGAAGAGCAAGATCATGATTGGAAAACCCCAGATCCTGCTCGTAACCACACGGTCTATGGCTCGATCCAGATCGAAACGTCGCTCTTCGCCGGGCCGCGTAACTGCTCGGTCGGCGATGCGTGCTGCGTCGGTGTAAATCGCTTCGACGAGCCGTTCGTGGATATCGCCTCCGATCTCCCAGCGGATCACGCGCGCCCTATCGATAAGCTTTTTCGAAGGGCCCTTTGCCGACACGGTCATACCGCCGCCTCCATCGTTTTGCCCGCTCCTGGATCTTCGGCGATCACTTCCATTTCGACGATCGTACCTAATTCACCATTTTCAATGGCGGCGATGATGCGTTCATCTCCGTCCATCAATCGCAACGCGACCCAGCGCCTGTTGGGCAAGTAGGGGTAGACCCTCTCAAGCTCGCGCACGATCTCTGCAACCGCGGTCTCTAGCTCCGGTGAAAGGGCTTTGATGCGGTGAGGTTTTGTGCGGGTTTCCCCGGTCGCAATCTCGTGGATCGCAAGGATCAATTCATCGAGCCCTTCACCATAACGTGCGCTGGTCGGCACGACGGGGACACCTAGGTCCCGAGCCAATCTGCGGTGGTCAACTTCCAGACCGTGACGTTTGGCCTCGTCCATGAGGTTGAGGCAGACGACGACACGATCCGTGATCTCCAGAATCTGCAGCACCAGATTCAAGTTGCGCTCGAGGCGGTTGGCGTCCGCCATCACGACGGTCACATCCGGTCGGCCGAAGAGGATGAAATCACGCGCAACCTCCTCGTCCAGCGAGGTCGAGAGGAGTGAATAGGTACCGGGCAAATCGACGATTTTGTAGTTGTAGCCCCCGTACTCAAAGCCGCCTTCCGCCCGGGTGACCGTCTTGCCCGGCCAGTTGCCGGTGTGCTGGCGCAGCCCGGTGAGGGCGTTGAACACGGTGCTCTTGCCAGTGTTGGGATTCCCAGCCAGCGCAATGACGAAATCCCATTCCTGCATATCCACGCCCAGCTTCTTGAGATTGGCGGCGTTGTGCACCGGACAAGTTTCGCAGGGCGCGTCTTTTCTTGCCTGCTTGATATCTACTTCACTCATGTGCCTGTATACCCTGCTTTCGTATGATGATTTGACCCGCCTGTTCGGCCCGCAGCGCGATCAAAGCCCCGCGTATGCGGTAGGCGACCGGGTCGCCGCTCGCGCTCGTGTACTCTGCACACACCATCGTGCCAGGCAGCAACCCAAGATCCATCATCCTGCGGCGTTCTGCACCCCGCAACGATGGCGCCAGGGCAAGTACTTCGGCTTGCTCTCCAATGGAAAGGCTGTTCATTTTCTCGCCCTTCAACTGCGCTTGATCGTCACCGATCGGGATGACATGGATGTTCGCTGCGACCAGCGGTGCTAAAACGTGTTCATCGCCCCCTGCCCAGAATCGGATCCGCTGTGGATCCCGGCTCAATAGCAGAAGCGGCATGCCTGGGTGCAGCCCTTCGGCGACGATCTGGGCGAAGACCGTCTCGGGCTCATCTTCCAGGTGAACGATCTGGAGGGCAGAGTCGTTTTCCTCAACCGCCGCGAGTGTAATCCCTGCCACCTCTCCCATATCCCCGTCTGCAGTCGGAATCGGGTCGCCATGCGGGTCATAGACGGGATGACTCAGCCTTGCAGATAATTGTTCAAGCTCCTCGTGGGTCAGCATGTGTTCTAACCGGTCGGCTTGAACGTGCCATTCGGTCTCGGCGAATCCGGTTTCGTCGGCGAGGTAGCGCTCCCACAGTCGGTGGGCGCGCAGTAAGTGCAGGGCAAGATCGCGACCGGATGGGGTCAGCACAGGCAGCTCAGCCTCGAAATCCACCAACCCCCGTTCGTCTAGCTCAGAGATCAGTGTGTGCGCATCGTCAACGCTGATATGCAGCGCTCCCGCCAGGCTGTGCAGGGAAGTCCTGCGACCGGAAATTTCGCAATCGAAGATATGCTTGATCGCGTCTTCCCTGCGAGTTTTGTTGGTCACCTTTCGGGCATAGCGCCACTGTGCCAAGAGACCGCGCTCGGGAAAGAAGACCCAAAGCACGGCCGCGATCGCTGCCGAACCAATAAGAAGTGTGATTAGATTTTCCATTGACCTCAACGTCTGGGCGAATGTGGTGAGATTCAATCGCAGCCAGTGCTTCCGCCTACCACTAAACCCAAGTTAGTCTAGACGCATTATATAGTTAGTTTAGGCTAATTTCAAGGGCTTTCCGGATCTTCGTGTTCAGACGACGATCACGTTCTGCAGCAGCATCATCGCCAGGAAACCCGCCATCGCCGCGATGGCGCTGAACTGGCGCTGATCATGGTTGGCGCGGCTCTCGGGGATCATCTCGCTGAGCACCAGGAAGAACATCGCCCCGGCAGCCAGGCCAAACGCGAAGGGCAGGATCTGCCTGAACGCCACGACGGCCAGATAGGCCGGGATTGCAGCGATCGGCTGTGGCAGGCTGGAGAAGATCGACCAGCCTACGCATTTCCATCCGCTGACGCCATCGGCGCGCAGCGGCAGCGAGACGGCCACGCCCTCGGGAATATTGTGGATCGAGATGGCGATCGCCATGATCAACCCAAGGTTGGTCTCGCCCGACCCGTACGCCACGCCCACCGCCAAACCCTCCGGGATGCTGTGGAAGAACATCGTCGCCAGGATCAGCGTCACTCGCTTGGCGCTGGCGTCGTTGATGCCTGAAAGCGTGAAATCGTGGTGGTCGATGTAGCGCGAAGCCACACCGAAGATGAGCGTGCCCGCCAGCACGCCGAGGGCGACCTGCAGGATGCCGCCGTCATCTACGCCGGGGATGATCAGGTTGAAAACGGAAGCCGAGAGCATCATGCCGCCGGCAAACGCCCAGCTCAACCCTGCTATTGATTCCGGGAATCGGCGCACAAAGACAAACGGCAGACCACCCAGCCCGGTGGCCAACATCGTGATCGTAGCGGCTACAACAGCCATAAGGAGTCCGGAATCCATCAAGATGCTTTGCTCCTCTCATCCGTGGTCGATAAGCTTTCAAACACGGCCCGGTCTTCAGGCGAAAGCCTGGAAAGAAGTTCATCCCCGAGCTGCGCAGCGATGCGTTGGGTGAACATCTCCATCCAGATGAACTGGCGTGTGATCGCCACCATGTTGCGGTTGTTCGTTACCGTCGCCAAGACTGCCACGTCCATATCCGAGATCAGTGACTGTGATTCGTCGGTCACAACCACCAGTGTGTGGTCCAACTCCTGGAGTTCGCTCTCAAGCGGCGGGTGGTGGGCCACTTCGCCACACTCCAACATTCCCGCGCCGGTCAGCAGTGTGCGCAGCTGCAGATCGCGATCACAGGCAGCCTGCACAACCGCCGAGAGTGCTTCCAGTGCCTGGTCGGGCAGAACCAGCATGACTTCGTCCTGGGCGCCGGCGATCATCTCTCGGGCATAAGCAAGCACCGCTTCGCGACCGTTGATCGTCCACAGCCGCTCTTCACGCTGGTCTGCGTACGCTGCGGTTAGTCCTTTTGATAGTACGCGCATGTGTGTTTCGTGCCCCGCCTTCAAACTGCGCAGCAGCACCTCCGGAGGCAGCGGCCGGTAGAGCGTTGACTTCTCACCCTCGCTGGCCAACACCGCCCCGCGACCGGACAAACGGCTCAGCGTCTCGTAAACCATCGAGCGCGGCACCCCAGACGCCTTTGAAAGTTGGTAGCCTGAAGCGGGGTGTTCGCTCAGAAGCGCCAAATAGACCTTGGCTTCATACTCGGTAAAGCCGACCTGGTTGAGAGTATCGATCAGGTTCATGCCATCTCTCGTATAGTTGTTCTATATATAACGACTATTATGGCTGTGGGAGTTCAACATGTCAAGGTCTTTATCCGTCAGTAGCAGCGGGGTCAATCGAGGTCAATATCAAGCTTCAGGCTCACCGGACAGTGATCAGAGCCAGTCACGTCCTTATGAATGCGCGCTTCCAGGATACACGGCATCAGTCCCGGCGAGACGAAGGTGTAGTCCAGCCGCCAGCCGACGTTCCTGTCGCGGGCGCCGCCCCAATAAGCCCACCAGCTGTAGGCGACCTTCTCGGGATGCAGCGCGCGAAAAGCGTCGATGTAGCCGGCGTCCAGAAAGCGATCGATCCACTCCCGCTCGCGCGGCAAAAAGCCGGATGTGTTTTTGTTCTGTCTCGGGCGGGCAAGGTCGATCTCGCGGTGGGCAGTATTGATGTCGCCGACCAACACGATTTCACGACCAACCTCGGTCAGCCCTTCGCACAGCTGGAATAAGCGCTCCTTGTAGCCCATCTTGAAATCGACGCGGCTGTGGTCGCGTGAGCCATGCGGCACGTAGGAGTTGATCAGCACGAAGGCGCCGTAATCTGCCACGATCGTGCGGCCCTCTTGATCGTAGGCCGGATCGCCTATGCCAATATCGATGTGCGTGGCAGGGAGGCGCGTGAAAAGCGCCACGCCGCTGTATCCTTTACGCGCTGCCGGTGCCCATGTGGAGTGGTATGAACCGGGGGAGCGCAGTTCAGGATCAAGCTGCTCGGGATGAGCTTTGATCTCCTGCAAACCGAGCACATCTGGCTGCGCGGAATTCAACCAATCCAGGAACCCTTTCCTGGCCGCGGCGCGAACACCGTTCACGTTCCAGGAATAAATCGCAAGCGACATCTCAGATTAGCTCTCCAGGGGGAAGAATAAATTCAGGTTTTAAGGAGGTAGCACTGTGCGCTGCCGTCCGAGGGCGAGCAAGCCGTGCGCAGTGGGCAAAGGTCACATTTGTCGTTTTCAAGCGCGCTCAATCTGCCCATCTGCACGAGCGTATCGAGCATACCAGCAACGACCACGGGGTCCCTGCCCAACGCTTGCGCGACCTGGCGTGCAGTTAACGCTCCGTCCTGGTCCCTGAATTGGTCAAGGATCTCCGCCAGCACCCCGGACTTAGCCATCGCTCACCCTAAAAGGCTCCCGATCTGGAAGACGACTGTCGCAGCCACCCATGCAATCCCGGATTGATAGAGGGCGGAAAATAGCGCCCAGCGGCCGCCGAATTCCGATCGGATCACGCTGAGAGTGGCGATGCACGGTGTGTACAAGAGCACATAGACCAGGAACGCCAGACCTGCTGCCGGCGTAAACACGCGTGTGAGCACGCTGCTCAGTGCGGTCTCGCGAGCTTGAGCGTCAGCAGGTTCGGGGAAGATGGTGATACCTGGCGTCAGCGTCTCCAACACCTCCCGACCTGCGTCGACATTGGCGCTCACGAATCCAGCGCCGATGCCCGTCAGCTGCTGGATAAATTGAGGCTCAGGATCAAGCGTTTCCAGCGGCGAGCCGAGGTAAATCTCGGACATTGTGGAGACGACGACCTCCTTGGCCACCAACCCGGACATCAAAGAGGCCGAAGCTTCCCATGTGCCGAAGCCCGCCGGCTCAAACACCGGCGCGACCGCTGCGCTGGCGCGACCAAATACACTGTCCTCAATCGATGTCGCACCGAGCGGGAACTGGAGCAAAATCCAAACGATGATCGATGCCAGGAGGATGACCGTCCCGGCGCCCTCGATGAAGTCACGCGTGCGCACCGACACATGTGCCCACAGACCGCTCAGCGTAGGCAGACGATAACGCGGCAGCTCCATTACAAACTCAGTCCTTCCGCCCGTCTTCAAAACGGTGCGCGAGAAGACCCACCCGACCAGGATTGCCGCGGCGACACCCAGCGCATATAGCACCCAGATTACCTGGTCGGCACGCCTTCCAAAAAGCGCAATGCCGAAAAGCACGTAAACAGGCAACCGCGCCGAACAGGACATCAATGGAACCATCAGCGCGGTCAGCAGGCGATCGCGCCTGTTCTCAAGCGTACGGGTGGCGTAGATCGCCGGCACTGCGCAGCCAAAGCCCAGGATCAAAGGCACAAAACTCCTGCCGTTCAATCCCAGAAACGACAGGAATCGGTTCATCACAAACGCCGCTCGAGAAAGATAGCCGCTGTCCTCCAGCAGGGCGATGAAAACAAACAGCACGATCAATCCAGGCATGAATACCAACACGCCTCCAACGCCGGCGATGACGCCCTCTACGATTAACGCTTTGAGCCACGCCGGCGCTGCCAGTGCACTCAAAGCAGCCGCGCTCCATGCGGTCAGCGGGCCGCTCACCACCGCGTCGATCCAATCCAAATAGGGTGCTGATACGTTCACCACCAGGCGGAAAATAAAGTACATGATCGCCAGGAAGATCGGAATGCCCAGGACAGGATGCGTCACGATCCGGTCCAGCTGGTCCGAAAACGCGCTTTCGGCTCCGCGATCGAACGCCAGGATCTGATCGGAAAGCCGGCCTACCTCTGCAAAGCGCACGTCCGCGACGTGGAATTCAATCCCTTCGGGAAGCGCTGCTTGCAAGCGCTCTTTGCTGTCGGTTATATTTCGAACAATCCCGTCAGGCGCCTTGCTGTCCATTTTCTCTATCAATTGTCGCCCGTTGGCCAGCATTTCGAGCGCCAGCCACCGGGAGCGAAATTTGCTCGGCAGCTCCTGCGCTTGCTCCAGCTGTGGTCGCAAGCGGGCGATTTCCCGCTCGACTTCCACGCCGTACTTGAGCTCCAGTCCCTCTGTCCGGCTGTACCCATTTGCGCGCGCAATTATGATCTGATCCGTAATAGCTTGCTTGAGCGTCTGAATTCCTTCGCCCTTGTTTGCAGCCACGCGTATAACCGGCACTCCACCGAGCTGCTCTTCAAGGTTCTGGACGTCGATAAGCTGGCCCTGTTTATCGGCCAGGTCGCTCATGTTCAGAGCCAGAACGGCGGGTATGCCCGTTTCGAGAATCTGGATCGCCAGGTACAGGTGGCGCTCCAGGTTGGTGGCATCCAGCGCGATGACGACCAGGTCCGGCGATTCTTCCAGCAGGTAGGATCGGGCGACGTTCTCCTCATCCGAATAGGCTGCCAGGCTGTATGCTCCTGGAAGGTCAATCACATCAAACGAGTGCGCATCGTGCTCGTAACAGCCCTGTTCGCACGCCACCGTCTTGCCGGGCCAATTGCCGACATGCTGGCGTGAGCCGGTCAGTTGATTGAAGATCGTAGTCTTGCCGGAGTTCGGGTTGCCGGCAATGGCGACTTTATAATGCTTACCAGCGGTCACGCTGATCACCTTCCGATTCGCTCAAACGCTCTCCTGGACCGCGCCAATGCTTCCAGCCGCGCCGGCCACCTCTACCGCCAGCCCTGCGATGGCCGCCTGCCCTACGCCAGGCCCGACGCCCCTGGTTCTGTATCTGCATTCCCTCTTCAATTTGCTCGACCTCGATCTTCTGGGCCGTTTCGCGGTCGATCGCCAGCTGCGAGCCACGCACGCGCAGCAGTATCGGCTGACCCCTGGATGCCTGAAGCACCTTGATGGTCGTCCCTGGTGTGAGGCCCATCTCGGTGAGGCGTAAGCCACAGCGACGGCAGCGCACAAACCCGAGCATGCGCACTTCAGCCCCTGCTGGAACTTGATCGAGCCTCATCGCTTTGCTCATCCAACCTCCTTGCCTGCCGGCCGGATGTAAAGGTTCGCCGCGATCTCATTTGAGATCTGGACCTTCTGTCCGTTTACGGTTGCCTGGGTGGTTATTTCGTCCTTCGCGAAGGAATCAATTTCGCAGACCTTACCGGGGAGCAAACCCAGCGAAGCAGCGCTTTCAAGCAATTTTGTGCTCTCTGGAAATACGCTTACTACCTCGATCCGGGAGGGTACATCGAGTTCAATCAGGCGCATGCCTTGCGCTAGGCTTGACTCAGCCTCCGCGCTGGGGATGGGGTTGCCGTGTGGGCAGGTCTCCGGCTCACCAAGGAAGAGCGCCAACCGTTCGCTGATCTCGCGGCTGGTGGCGTGTTCCAACCGGCAGGCGGCATCATGCGCGTGCTGCCACTCTACCCCCAGGTGATCGACGAGGAAACGCTCCCATAAGCGGTGCCGGCGCAGCACTGTGTTGGCCCGCTTAAGCCCTGCTCCGGTCAGCGACACGCCCTTATAGGGCAGGTGCTCGACAAAGCCCTGATCCTGCAGGCGGCGCACCTTCTCGCTTGCCGACACCGTGGAAATGCCCAGGCGTTGGGCAAGCCCAGTTACCGGCACGACCTCCCGGTCCGCAGTGAGCTCGACCAACGTCTTCAGATACATTTCGGTGTTTTCGCCGTAAACGCTGTCTACTGCCACTAAATCTTCTCGATCGCTCCTGTTAGGTTTACCTAACATAGGTTGACCTAATATTAAGTTGCGGTGGAGTGATGCGCATGTGACATGCGTCACATGCTGGCTTGTGATTCGTCACGGGAGCGCGATAAATCAAGCGGTTTGGTTATAGACAGGACTGTTCGAAGGGTTTATTGGGGTGGCTGGTTCAGGTTGACCGGCGTGGGGGCTGGCAACACGTCGAAACCGTCCCGGCCGTAGAAATTGACGACATTCACTCGACCGGGTTCGAGCCAGAATTGAGCGCTGAACGAGTGGCCGACAAAATTATACGTGATCTCATACGGGCCGGCGGGAAGGTCGCTGATGGCATAATTCTCGTGGTAGTAATCGTCGGCGTGGATCGTGTCCTCGCGCGCGTAGGTCCAGACATTCCAGCGCCGTTCGGTGTCCAGCGAACGAATTTGAACCATGACCTCCGGCAGCAGGCGGTTCCACGAGTCCTCGATTCGCCCGACGAGCACGCCGAATCCCTCCGGAGGCACGATCCACAGCTCGGGGTTGCGGGTGCTGAAATAGCGATTCTCGCCCAGGCGCACCTCGAAGTGCAAATGGGGACCGCTGGCATCGCCTGTTTCACCGACCTGCCCGAGCACCTCGCCGCTCTCGACGCGCTGCCCCCGCCATACGTACACCTCGCTCAAGTGAGCGTAAGCCGTATAGAGCGGCTGTCCGTCATAACCGAAATCATGTTTGATAGCCACGGACAACCCGTAAGGGTCGGTCTCGTCCTCGACCCCCCGGTAGAGCCCGTAACCAGCCCATACGACCTCGCCTGGACCTGCGGCCAGGACCGGGGCATAGCGCGAAGCGGACATGTCGATTCCGGTGTGCAGGTCTTCCAAACCCAACAGCGTGCTTCCATAGCGGTACTGCGGGTTGGGCCAGTTAACTTCATCGGAAGCGATCGGGCGGCTGAGGTAAAAATGATCCTGAGGCGTAAGCGCCCATGGGACCGGATAGGGCGGCGGTCGCCAGCCCATTTCAGGTTCCGGCACCGCAGTTGGAAACGTGACTGGCTGCGGGGCGGCCGGCACGACCGCCTCGAGCCGCGCGCCTCGATCGGTGGCGGGCGTGCTGACCGATTCACTCTCAACAGAGACGGCCGTCGGCGTGACCGCCATAAACGCCGAGACTTCAAGTGTGTTGGGCGCTTGCGGACCCGCGCAGGCAGATAACATTAAGGCCAGGCTGAGAGCGAGAATGATCCAGTGATTACATCGCATTTATTTCAATCTTTTGGCTCCACATTCGCTTGCGGGAGCAACCCTATCTTCATCGATCGGCATCGGTACGCCAATAGGAATCCGGCGCCATCGACCATCATACACGCATTTTAACTTGCAAGAAGGATGCCGCCCGCAAGTGCCGGGAGCGAAGAATCCAATCTCTTGACCGTCACTCGCCCGGCTGATACTATCTCCTCCTGGAGCAAAGATGAACAAGCAGATTCGCATGGCCAAAAATAGAATCTCGGGCCGGCACGTCGTGACCGCATTCGCCTTTCTGTTGCTGATCGCGCTGGCTCTTTCCGCTTGTGCTCAAAGCGCCGAACCGAAACAAGCCGTCGAGGGAAACGTACCGACCGATGTTGATATAGCTGTCAGCGCTGAACCCACGCTGGACCCAGAACTGCTGCCCGAATTCGAAGTGGCTCAACCTGCGGCAGGCGTGCAACGCAGCATCGATTTGCACACCGTCATCCCCGATCGCCCGCGCATGGACATCATCAAATACCTCGTGCAGCGCGGCGATACGCTCTTCGGGATTGCGGGACGTTTTGGCATCGAGCCGGAGACGGTTTTGTGGGGCAACTGGGATACGCTTGAGCAGGATCCTCATACGCTCCAGCCCGGACAGGAACTATTTATCCCGCCCGTCGATGGTGTGCTCTATCAATGGGAGGCAGGCAAGAGCCTCAACGAGGTCGCCGATAGCTTCCACGCTTCCACCCAGGAGATCATCGAGTGGCCCGGTAACGATATCCCGATCGGCACCGATTTCTCCAACCCCGAGATCGAACCCGGTCAGCTGGTGCTGATTCCGGACGGCCGCCGTGATCCGCCCAGTTGGCAGATGGTCAGCATCACGCGCAGCAACCCGGCAGCGGCCAGCATCCTGGGACCCGGCTATTGTGGCTCAGTTTACAGCGGCTTGATCGGGGACGGGTTCTTCGATTGGCCAACATCATCGACCTGGCAATCTGGCTACGGTTACACCCCCGGACTGCATGAGGCCATCGACCTGGGCGGTTCGACCGGCAACGCCATCTACGCCGCCGATGATGGCGTGGTTGTGTACTCGGGCTGGAACAACTACGGCTACGGCTACGTGATCGTCATCGATCACGGCACCGGCTGGCAGACGCTCTATGCCCACCTCAACTCGATTAATTATGGTTGTGGGGATTCGGTTGCGCAGGGCACCGTCATCGGGGGAATGGGTTCCACCGGCAACTCGACCGGGACACACCTGCACTTCGAGATGCGCAGCGATATCTATGGTCGCGTGAACCCTTATAATTTCCTGCCCTGATCCAAAGGCAAATCTTATTAATCCTTTACTTATGCGTATGGGCGGCCGGCCGGCCGCCCATACGATTTTAATATCTCCCTGAACCGTCGGGGCGGGGTGACCCCCCGACAAGACCGTCGAAACCTAATTTTGACAGCCCTGGTCCTGCACCGTCGGCCGCTGCGAAGCCCCGGTGGCGTTGAACGCTTCCACGCCGTACGTGTGCGGCGCGCCGGAGGGCGGCTCCTCGGTGAAACTGGTCGTGTTGGCTGCGAGCGTGGCGATCAGCGTTCCATCGCGGTACACACGGTAGCCCTCCTCGTTATCCGCTTGATCGATCCATGTGAGCGTAAGCGCATAGCGCTTCTCGTTGCACATCCAATCTGCGATGCGCAGGCGCGCCGGGGCATCCGGTGGCGGTATTGGGACCGGCGTAGGCGGAGCCTGTACGATCGGCAGTTGATCTACCGGACCAAATGTCTCCACGGTGCTGTCCGCAAACCAGCACTGGAACCCGAGGGCGCGGTCCTCGCCCAGCCACCAGAGCGGCAGGCTCGGATCCGACCGCCCGACGAGGTCGACCTCCGCGCCGGGCTCATACCCCGTGACCGTATCGTAGATCGTGTCAGGACCCTTGCGGCAGAAGGCGTTCTTGACAAAGCGCGCATAAGGTTCGATCTCGGCTGTGCTTGTGACCGTCGGCGTCGGTGGAACGAACCCGGGCGGGAGCGGAATGAAGCCCTCCTCACCATAGTAATCACAGATATCGATGCCCGCAGTGGTCTGCCCGGCCTGGACCTGGAATTGGATCAAGCTGTGATCCGTGCAGTTGACCGTAAGGCCACAGGACACCGCCTGCGTATACGCTCCGCCGATCAAATAGTCTGGCGGTCGCCATGCGTAGGCGATGTACGTGCCGGGAGGAACATCGACGCTGTAGTCCATCGTTCCGCCCGGGTGCGATAACTGCTCGACCTTTTGCGTGTTGACCTCTTCGAAGAACAAATCCATGGGAGGCACGCCTTCGGAGGGATAGCAGATCAAGCCCTCGATCGTTCCCGGGAGAGGGACCGGCGTAATCGTGATCGGAGCGATACCTTCCATCTCGATCGCGCCCCGATCACAGCCCGCCCCTTGTGGTCGCGAGACGGAACGCTGATCCTCGGCGATGCACCGATCGGGATCGCCGCTGTCGATCGCCGGGCTTCCCGGGCTGAGCAGGTGGCTTAAGCCGTTCCCGCCGTTCGATGCCAGCGGTGCCAGCAGTGGATCGGTGCTCACAAGATCAGATGATTCGATAAAGTCACAGGTATCCTGTTCCTCGATGTTAAAGCCCAAAGAAGGGTTCATCGGTGTGCTGCCGGTGCAGTTGCCCATGGCGTGGTAGGCGACCGCGCTGCTGCGGATGGTCATCGTCCCGCCGGCGTCATTGCGCAGTCCATCGCGGTTGTTGTAGGCCACGGTCACGAATTCGAGCCGTAGATCGCCGATGTTGAACACGCCCGAGCCTCCCGGAAGGCCCGGAGGTGCGTCGATCATGTTCCCGCTGACGGTCGTGTTCCGCATAAGCAGCGCGCCAGTCACATCGTTATATGCGCCGCCACCCATCCCACCGAAGGCGGTATTGTTGTTGACGCTGCTCTTGTAGAGATGCGTCAAACCCTGATTGAAAACCGCTGCGCCTGCCGCAGCGTTGTTATTCGTAAACCAGGCTTCATAAAGAATGGAATTGGCGTCCTCCAGGGTGATCAACCCGCCGCCGTTCAGTCCAGCGACGTTCTGCTCGAACGTGATCATTGTGGCGCCCAGTTGACCATCGTTGTAGATACCCGCGCCGTGCACGGCGGCCTCGTTGATGCGGAATTCGACGTTTTCCAACGTGGCTTCTGAAGCGAAATTATTCCACAGACCGCCGCCGCTGCCGGTAACAACGTTGTCCTCGATGAGCACATTTGTGGCAAACAGCTCGGCTGTGGCGAAGTTCTCGACGCCGCCGCCGTGATCGGCGCGGTTGCTGAACACCTGTGAATCGATCAACGTCAGCGTTCCCGCCTCGTTAAAAATGCCACCTCCGGCCGATGAGCCAACCCCGCCGGGAGGGACTTCAGCGACATTATTATTAATCGAGCTGTTGGTGATCGTGAGATTCCCGTGATTGCGGATGCCGCCGCCCATCTGGCTCCATCCGTTGTTTATGATCAACAGATCGAGCTCTACCGTCGCGCCGCTGTGGACTTCGATCGTACGATCAGCGTTCTCCCCACTGATAGACGGTGCCCCGGTGCCCAGAATGGTTAGATCGTCGGTGATGTCCAGATCGCCGGTGGCATTGGCATCTTCTCCTGCACCTGCCAGTGTCAACGTGTAGCCTCCCGCGGGCAGGTTGATCGTCTGTGCCCCCGCGCAGGCGTTGGCGTTGTCGATCGCTTCACGCAGAGAGCAATCGGGTCCATCACAAACCCCATCGTTTGTATCGACCGTCTTTGTGACGTTATAGACTGGCGTACACACCGGCGAAGGCGTGCAGCCCACCAGAGATAGCCCAAGGGCTACAGCAATCGAGAATACCGTCAGACGCAGCTTGTTTGGGGAAGCCATTAAGAACTCCTTTTGTCAACGATCCATGCTCGGATGTCCTGGACTGAAAGCCAGTGTTATCCTTGTAACGTGCTTGACCGTGGATTTGTGACAGGTACATAATGAATTAAGCCATTATGTGAAATATTTCACATGGCGGCAATGTACAGGATACATCCATTATTACTTGGCTGCGAATTCTACGCAGTTCGCTGGAAAGCAATAGCCAGGGTACATTCTTCCCATGCCGGAAAGATACCGATCTTCATTGCGCGATGCTTCTCTTCTCGTTCCTGATTTGATCTACTTGAATCACGGATCGTTCGGCGCCTGCCCACGCCCTTTGATAGAGGTCTATCAGGCGCGGCAGCGACACCGGGCGCGCGCTGGGCGAAGTGCTACCGGCCCGACGATTTTGATCATGCTCGCTGGCTGCCGCGACTTGACCACCGTCTCGCTTCCAATGACAATGCGCACATGAGATTCCGGCGACCGGACTGGACGACGATCTTCATTGCTGCAGTTGCTGTCTTGATGGGAGTGCTTGCCTACCGTCAGGGTGGGTCCGAGTTGGTGCTGCGCGGCCTGCAGATCGGCGGCAAGACGCTGCTCGATGTGACCATCCTGCTTCTGGCGGCATTTCTTGTCGCCGGCCTCACCCAGGTGCTGGTCCCGCGTGATGTCATCGAGCGCTGGCTCGGTGTGGGTTCGGGCTGGCGAGGAATCTTCTTGGCCTGCCTGGCTGGTGCGCTGATGCCGGGTGGACCTTACGTCTACTATCCCATCGCCGGTGGACTGCTTAAATCCGGCGCAAGCCTGGGCGTCCTGGTGGCATTCGTGACCGCCAAGAACCTATGGTCGGTCTCGCGTCTGCCCTATGAATTCGCCCTGCTTGGCCCCGATCTCACGCTGCTGCGCTACGCTTTGACTTTTATTTTCCCGCCGCTCATCGGCTTCCTGGCTGAGGCGCTCTTTGGCGGATGGCTGGCTCGTATCCGCACGGCGGCAGCATGACCCAGGCGACATTAACCCTCGTCTTGATCGCGCTGGTGCTGGTCCTCATCGCCTGGCGACAGAGCACCGAGAAGCTCAAGCTCGGCGTTCAGCTCGGATGGTCGACCCTCAAGCGTACCCTCCCCGTCCTGCTGCTGGCGTTTATCATCGTGGGTTTTGTCAACGCGCTCGCACCGCAATCTCTGGTGCGCGCCTGGATCGGACCCGATTCTGGCCTGCAGGGTGTCTTGATCGGAACGCTGGCAGGAATGCTGCTTCCGGGTGGACCCTACGTCGTTTTCCCGTTGATCGCCACGCTGTACCAGTCAGGAGCCGGGCTCGGGCCGACCCTGGCGATGATCACCTCATGGGCCACCATCGCACTCCTAACGGTATCCTTTGAGCTGCCCTTCATGGGCTGGAGATTCTCGCTGATCCGGCTCGGGCTGGGTATTCTCATTCCACTGGGAGTCGGTTTCGTCGGCATCCTGCTCTGAACTCAGCGCCCCGGTGTGCAGCCAACTCCCAACAACCTGTGCACCTGAACATTAATTTCACTCTAACACACAGCGAGTATCCTTCTAAAACACAACAAAAACTGAAAGTGAGGCGCATGATGCCTGCTTTTATGCGCTTTTGCAGACAAGCTATCGGCAATGATTTTGCTGATTCCGTACCTGACGGAAAAAAGGAGCAAACAACATGAAAGTACGAAATAAACACCACGTATTTGCCCTGAGCCTATTCATATCTCTGGCGCTCATTCTGGGCGCATGCGCGCCTGCGAGCCAACCTGAGACACTCACCGAAACCCCAAATGAGGTTGTCTTCGTCGATGAAATGGGCGACCTGCTCGCCGATCTCTACGAGCGCGTCAACCCCGCTGTTGTCAACATTCAGGTTGCACAATCGGTTTCACTTGGTGGCCAGATACCGGAAGATCACCCTGATCTTCCTGACTTCCCAGAGCTTCCTGATGATCAATTCCAATTCGGTCAGGGATCCGGTTTCGTCTGGGACGCGCAGGGACATATCGTCACGAACTACCACGTCGTCGATCAGGCTGAGCGCGTCAACGTGACCTTTTCGGATGGTCTCACGCTGGAAGCCGAGATCATCGGCACCGACCCGGACAGCGATCTGGCTGTGATTCGTGTTGAACCTCTCCCGGAAAACATCGAGCCGCTTGACCTGGCTCAGTCCAGGGATCTGCGGGTGGGCGAATCGGTCATCGCGATCGGCAACCCCTTCGGACTTGAGGGCACCATGACCACCGGCATCGTCAGCGCACTCGGGCGTTCGCTGCCCTCACAGGCACGCACTGCAGATGGCAGTCGGTTTAATATCCCCAACATCATCCAGACTGACGCGGCGATAAACCCCGGCAACTCCGGTGGCCCGCTTCTTGATTACACCGGGCGTGTCATCGGCGTCAACACTGCCATCGAATCGCCCGTGCGCCAGTTTTCAGGAGTTGGCTACGCCGTGCCGTCCGATATCATCGCCAAGATCGTGCCGGCGTTGATTGAGGATGGCCGCTACCCACATCCCTGGCTAGGGCTCGCCGGCCGTACGCTCACACCCGGCATCCGCGAGGCGATGGATCTCGAGCCCACACAGACTGGCATCCTGGTGATCTCTGTCGCTGAGGACGGCCCTTCCGATAAATCCGGATTGACGGGCAGCGATGAGGAGGTTCGCATTGACGGCTTCCCTACACTGGTGGGCGGCGACATCATCGTCGCCATTGATGGTCAGGAGATCCGCGAGTTTGACGACCTGCTCTCCTACCTTGTGGAGAACACCGTCGTCGGACAGGATATCACCCTGACCGTGCTTCGTGACGGCGAGACGCTTGAGCTCGAAGCGACCCTCGGCGAGCGGCCAACCACTAATCTTTAGCCTCTACACACAGCTTGTAGAAGACTCCACAAGGGCATGGACTTTCATGCCCTTGTGTCTTTTAAGGCCGATGGCACAAAAGTCCTCCCTGTGCTGCCTGTAACACTCGCCCATCTCAACCGTTATCTCCTATACAGCGCGATGGTTTGCGCGCAAAAAACTTGTTCGGTTGCCTAGGATATTTCCAGAAGGAAGGCTCTGCTATGAAAAAGAAACTCCTAGCCGCAATGCTGTTCGGGCTTCTGCTGGCACTCGTGCCCGCATTCACTTCGGCACAGGATGGCCTCGTCGTCACCGTAGGAACAGAATTCAGCTGCGACTCGGCACTGTTCACGATTGCAATCGAAGGTGGATCCGCCCCTTACATAGTTGCAGTCGATTATGGCGATGGCGCCTTAGAAGAGCAGCTTGTCGAAGAAGGTGAGCTTATACTGGAACACACCTATCTCTTCCAGGGGGGGTTTCCTTGGTCGGTGAACGTCGAGGATTCGCTTGGCGCTATGAGCAGCGAATCCGGCACAGCATTCCTGAGTGGTCCAGAAGTCTCGTTGAGTTCCACTCCATTCCCTCCGCTGCTCACCCTCGATGGGGGTGAGGCGAGCGTCTCGTTCACCGCCAATGTCTCCGACGGCACGCCGCCATATACCTACGAATGGGATCTCAATGGCGACGGCGTCACGGAGGAAGGCTTCACGGGTCCTGAAACCGAGTTCACCTACACCGAGTATGGCTACTATGATTCCGAGGTCCGCGTTACGGATGCGTGCGGTTTCGTCGAGACAGATTCGCTCACGGTCCAGGTGTTGGATCCAGAATCCATGCCCTCCGACTATTGCCATCCCACGGCTCAGAAAATCGCCGAAGCGGTCAACAGCATCTTCCCGGACCAGGCGACTCAGATTTACAGCTGTGAGGATATCTTTAACATTTTTGAAGGTGCCTTGACGGGCTACCAGCTCGGTTTCGGTCGCATGTGGCATGCTTACCAATTGAGCCAGACAATCGAAGAGCTTAACTGGGAGCAGATCCTTGACTGGCAGCTTAACAACAGCGGCTGGGGCTTGCTTGTTCAGCTTGATCGCTATGGCGACCTGCTCGAGGAGCAATCGATCGTAGAGTTGATGGCGCTCGTGGCATCCGATGACTACAGCATGAACGATGTGCGCAGCGCGGTGCGCGCCGTCCCCCGCCATGACGCCGATTTTGAGGATGCGCTGGAACGCATAAGTGCTGGCGCCAACCCCGGTGAACTCAAACAATTCTACACATTAGCTCAAGAGCTTGAAGTGGATCCCGCAGTTCTGGATGAATATCTAGAGGGTGGCTATGGCCTGACCGATCTACGCCACAGCGCGAAGTTCGCCGAGCGCATGGATGTGGATTGGACTGAGATCGCTGAGGCCTACGATGCAGCAGGCAACTGGGGCACTGTGAAACAAGCATACCGACTTGTCAGCGATGAGCACAGCGCGGAAGATATCCTGACCACTGGCGTACAGGAGTTCCGCGCGATGGAGCGTGATGAAGATCGCGCCACGCGCGAAGCGAAGCGCGCCGAGGACACTGCCCAGAAGCTCGCGGAGCAATATGAGGCCGAACTCGGCGACGTAATGGCGCTCTATAACGGAGAATGCGAAGGGGACTGGGGATGTGTGAGGAAGGCCTTTCGGGAACAAGCCCAGACACAGGGTAGCTCCGATAAAGACGCTCGCACCGCGCAGCAAATCGCTTCGAAGTACGGTGTGACCGAGGTTGAGGTCATGGATGTCTTCCAGACAACCTGCGCCGGCGATTGGGCCTGCACTCGAGCCCACTTTCGAGGGCTTACCCGACCTGATAAAGGCAAGCCGGAGAAATAAGCGTTGGATCGATTAAATTCAAAGAGGCGGTCATGAGACTGCCTCTTTTGATTTAATTATGGTCGACTAGACGAACTTAATCGCCAGAGGGAGCGAGCGCGGTTTGTCGCTCCTCTGCCGGTGCAGGCTTGCCGGCCAGCACGAATCCGATGTACATCAGCACCGCAGCAAACAGCTCGCCCAGATACAGCAACTGACCATATCCCATGCGGGTCAGTGTGCTCGCTGCCCCGATAGACAGCGCGCCCGCCGCGATGAGCACGTTGCCCAACACGCGGTTAGGCAGCACGCGCTTGCGCAGGAAGAGCCACGCAGACCAGAGCGCCCCGCCAACCAATGTGACCAGACCGTAAATATTGAAAAACGGTGTTGTCAGACGAACGGTTCCGCCCTGATCGATCGGCGGCATGATCTCACGATACTGTTCGCTGATCGCCACCCCGGTTTTGAATTGGCCCGGATCGAGCCGCACCATCGCCTGGAACATGAAAACCGCAGCGACGAGGCTGCCAACGATGAGCAAGCCGGTCACTACGTTGCGCCAGCGCTTGCGCACCAGCAGCAGGAATGTGCCGTGGCCGATCCAACCGGCATTCAGCGCTGCCCCAAAAAAATACCACATGAAGAAGACCACCGCGCTCCAGCCGAAGATCGCGAAATACGCTTCGGCAAAGCTGCCGACGCTGAACATCGCCAACCCGACCCCCCAGAAGAGGAAATGCACTTTGCGGCGGGCAACATAGCGCTGGAGCACGGACACGGTGAAAACGATCATTACCGCTGTAGAGATAAACGGAAGAAAATTATTCAAGCTCATAACACCCTCCTTTGAAACCTTCAAAATCGCACTACCGGAACGGGACAATGCCTAAAAGCACGCCCAGCGCAAACAAAATGAGCACAACCATGATCACGCCCATGCCAATAAGCAGTGCAGGCACAACCCGGTTGTAGAAAACCGAATCAGAATCAATACGTGCTGAGTTCCTTTGTTCTTCGTTTTTATCCATCAACCGACTTGAACTTTCTGATCAGCGCGCTGACCTCACCAACCACCCAACGCGATCTGCGAACAGACACAGTCTAGTCCCTGCAAATTAACGGATCGGGAATCTCTGATGAGATTTCGATAAGAACTGCGTGGAACGACGGTTGACATCCCTTACGACATTATGTAGAATTCGGACAAATTTAGGTATAATTAAATTCATTCTTTGCTAAACTAAAGCTAGAGTCTGTACTGCAAGACAGCAGAGCTGTGGAGGTGACCATGAGTTCAGATCATGATAGAAAAGGGTTTTTCGGCCGACGCGGATTTCTCAAGGCGGGTCTGCTGACCAGCGGGCTGGTGGCACCGCTAGTGGGCGCGATAAAAACAATGGAGGGCTCCGCAGGCTCAGGTCCCGACCCTGAGCCGAGAGAGCAAGGTCAACCTGGGCACGGGGGATTCGGCGCCGTCGGTCAGGTGGATCACGAATTTAACGGTTTCGATCCGCACGAGATGCTCTACGATTGGGATTACGGTGAGGTTAGCACGCTGCCCAACGGGCAAACGCTGCGAGAGTATAAATTCACCGCCGTGGACAAGGATATTGAGGTCGCTCCAGGCGTGATTTTTCCTTCCTGGGCGTATAACGGCCGAGTGCCGGGCCCCAGCATCCGCTGCGTGGAGGGAGATCGCATCCGCATCGAGTTCACCAACGCCAGCCGACACCCGCACACGATCCACTTTCACGGCATCCATCATGCTTCCATGGACGGTGTCCCCGGCGTCGGAGCTGGCAATATCCATACCGGCGAGACCACCATCTACGAATTTGATGCCGAGCCTTTCGGCTGCCATCTCTACCACTGCCATTCAAACCCTCTGAAGCGTCATATCCACAAGGGGCTCTACGGCGCGTTCATCGTCGATCCTGATCCGGAGAAGTACTCTGGCCGGGAGCGTGAGATCGCCAAAACCCGCAATCATAACTTTCCCGAAAACGAACCCTGGAACGAGATGATGATGGTGATGAACGCCTTCGACACCAATTTCGATGGCGAGAACGAAATTTACGCCGTCAACACCGTGGCGTTCGCCTACAACAACCCGCCCATCCCCATTAAAGCCGACAACCCTCAGCGGCTCTATCTCATCAACACAACAGAGTTCGATCCAATCAATTCGCTGCACACGCATGCCAATTTCTTCGATTATTACGATCACGGGACCTCGTTTGAGCCCACATTCAAAACTATCGATACGGTGATGCAGTGCCAGGCTCAGCGCGGCATCCTTGAATTCTCGTTCAAGGACCATGAGCCTGGACTCTATATGTTTCACGCCCACCAATCCGAGTTTGTGGAGCTCGGATGGATGGCGTTCTTCGAAGTGCAGGAATAAGGAAACGCTATTATGAACAGGCAAACAAAGAAACAAACCGCCCTTCCCATCTGGCTCTCGGCTCTGCTGCCAATCCTGGCGCTGGCTGGCATGCTCGCCTTTTTCCTGCTCGGGAATCCTCTGGCGCCGTTCAGGGCCGACCTACCTCCCATCGAATTGCTTAATTTCGGAAGAGTGCGCGTTGTCGACGAGGGTTTCAAATTGTCGGTTGTAAACGAAGGCCCCGATCCGATTCGCATCTCCCAGGTACTCGTCGATGAAGCTTATTGGGAGTTCGATTCAGACCCGCGCGTCCTCCAACGCTATGACAACGCCGAGATCACTATCTATTACCCCTGGGTGCGTGGCGAACCGCACGAGATCCGCCTGATCACTGAGACAGGTCTCACGTTCGACACCGAGGTGGAGCTAGCCATCCCCACCCCGGTGCCGGGCATGCGCGAATTCTTGGCTTACGGTCTGTTGGGGATCTACGTGGGCATCATCCCGGTAGGACTGGGAATGCTATGGTTCCCCGCGCTGCGGCGCATCGATCGCAAGTGGCTCGACGCAGTACTCGCATTGACTATCGGATTGCTTGTGTTCCTATTTGTGGACACGTTTTTAGAAGGGTTGGAGGTCGCCGAAAGCCTGCCCGGGTTCTTCCAGGGTGTTCCGCTGGTTATCTTCGCGGCGCTTACCACGTGGTTGGTGCTTATGGCCGTGCGCTCTTCAGGCGAGAAAGAAGATCACGCAGGAGATGATGCGCTGGGTTTGGCGCGCTTGATCGCGCTGAGTATCGGGCTGCACAACCTGGGAGAGGGCCTCGCCATAGGAGCCGCGTTTGCGCTCGGTGAGGCTGCGCTGGGATCCTTCCTGGTGATCGGATTCACCCTGCACAACATCACGGAAGGCATCGGTATCGCTGCCCCGCTGCTGCCGCGCATTCGACCGGAAGATGACGAGGACAGAAAGGTTTCAACACGGCTGCCGACTTTTATTTGGCTTATTTTGCTGGCGGGCGCACCGGCTATCCTCGGAGCGTGGATCGGTGGATTCTTGTACTCGCCACTGCTGTCGACACTCTTTTTAGGTATCGGTGTGGGTGCCATATGGCAGGTGATCGTCGAGGTGACGGGTTTGCTTCAGCGCAATGCAGCCAGCGCCCATCGCACTGTCTTCTCCTGGCTGAATGTAGGCGGCTTTACGATGGGGCTCATGATCATGTATCTGACGGCATTTTTGGTGAGTTTTTAGTGGAGAGGCAATGAAAATCTTGGGCAAAAACGATCCGGGGAGATTTCAAGATCGTCACCCCGCTCGCAGTCAGTGGGTATCCCTTGTAGGCTTAGGATTTGCGCTTGTGGTCATCACCGCCTGCGCCCCGGCTTCTCCCGCTGACGATCCGGAGGAAGGGCGCCGGCTGTATATGCAGCAAACGATCGATGGAGCGCCTGGCTGCATCACCTGTCACAGCCCTGACCCCGAAGTGGATAGGATCGGACCCTCACATGATGACATCATCTCGCGCACCCGGGAGACCCTCGCCAG
Organism: uncultured Anaerolineales bacterium; assembly: GCA_965603565.1. GTDB lineage: Bacteria > Chloroflexota > Anaerolineae > Anaerolineales > E44-bin32 > E44-bin32. The sequence goes on from CBFDDM010000001.1 coordinate 58,114, forward strand.
CCCTGAGTACACTGGCTCGGCCAAGGACGTTGAAGGCTATCTGCGCGAATCTATTTTGGAGCCCGACGCCTTCATACGTGCGGGGTACCCATCTGGTACGATGCCCCAGGATTATGATGAGATCCTCAGCGACCAGCAGGTCGCGGACTTAATCGCCTATATAAAGACACTCGATTAGTGCGACATAGTCCGCGGGAGCGGGGGAATACCCCCGCTCCCGCGATCTAGAGAGCAGGAACTGCAATTCTAGGAAATTTCCTGGCGCAGATCGGTATCTGGTTTGAACGTAGACCAAGCAAACCAAAAGTGCTCGGCAGAAACTATGCGCTCCAGCTTCTCGCCGGCCAGGGGTCCATCGATAGCTTCCCCCAACAAATTCCAGGTTGTTCCGGTCTCTACATCCTCAAAGCCTTGCTCTGTCGCGGAGAACGTGAGCACTTCCCCATCAATCTCCCGACTAAACACGCCGGTTGAACCTGTATCCGGACCGTTGTTGCCAAAAGTGGATATTGTCCCACTTTGCCAGAACACGACGATGGGCTGCTCGTCAACAACATCGTTGACCACCTGCACATCTTCCAGGAAACTGAATGGATAAGCGACGTTGGAGCCTTCGAGGGCAACAACCCTCTCCATCGGAATCAGCCGATCATCACCCCCGCCGGGGATGGGGAAGAACGGGTTTGAATTCACACTGTCATATCCAGCATATGGATTTCTGCCATACGAGCGCACATGCCCTGTTTCTCGCGAGAGTACCTTGCTTTCCGGGTGTGCTTGCTTGAAATCCTCCCAGGCAATAATCTGCGAAGGCAGGAATGCCAATTGTGTCCCGGTCAGATCGCCGACGATCGCTTCGCCGGTGAACTGCTGCCACCAGGAGAAAGTCTGCCGGTCATACATCACCAGGTCCGAATTACGCAGGTTGCCTGTCGTGCCGAAATCTAAAACTGTTCCATCTGGCAGCGTCCGATCAAAGGCGATCGTCGCATTGCACAACGGGCAGAACGTCAACGCCACCGGCATGCCGCCCACCTCGTCATTCACGATCTCGTGCCAGATCAGGATCGCCAGCGGGTAGGCGCGTGCGTCGTCGTTGTGTTCGAAGAACATCACCGGCCAATCATTCTCGAGCCACTCGTCCGCTGCCTCGATGCTTTCAAATTTTGGGGTATCTATCGCCGGGATCGCGTCTGGTGGTGGTCCGCCGGAACGGAACTCGCTGTAGGGCACGCTGTGCTTACAGAAATTCGTGCGGCCTTCCCAAAAACCGGTCGAAAAACGAACTCGCTCACCTTCAAAGGGATCGTCGCACTGCGCATCCTGGACCCGGTGCGTCGCGGTCGCTTCGGGGGAAGCGCTGTCCTTATCAGCAAGCTCTTCTGTAGGCTCACTTTCCGGAATAGAGGTGGCCTGCTGTGCCAATGGCGCGCATGCTGCCGCCACGATTGCTATGAAACTAAGTGTGGAAAGATACTTTATACCTTTTGTCATGATTAACTCTCTGCCAATCCTTTATCGTCCAGTCGTTGGCTCGTATTTCTACGTCGCCAATGTGCCAGACTTTGCTTATCCGTTTAAACCGATCTCTGCCAGGTTCTCGTCCAATTGACCCTCGGTCATCACCCCGATGTGATGAGCGCGAATGACGCCCAGTTCATCGACGAAAAACGACGTCGGGTAACTGCGGTTGCGGTAAAGTCTTTGGACCTCTCCGCCGGGATCCAGGACAAGCTGGAAGGTCAATCCCAGCTCTTTGCCATAGTCTGCCACCGTCTCGCGCGATTCATCAAAGTTGACCGCCAGGACCACGAATCCTTCATCCATAAACCTCTTATATCGATCCTGTATCGCCGGCATCTCGATGCGACAGGGGCCACACCAGGTCGCCCAGAAGTTGATCAGCACCGGCTGTCCGCGGAGTGTGCTCAGCTGCACCGTCTCTCCTGAGACGGTGCTCAGCGTAAAGTCTGGCGCCCGGGCGTTTAGCGCAGGTTCGACCGGCAAACTATCCGCAGCCTTCGTAGTCCCTTCAGAATACTGTCCGCCCAGCAGCCGCGGGCCATTCGCTACCGCGATGATCACGAGCACTGCTACAACGATGAGAACTATCCATCTTCGCCGTATAAAGTTGATCGCCTTTTGATCCATATCTCAATTTCACCCCTATAGCTCAGATACCAAAGTCAACGAAAAAACCAAATTGGGCTAATCTCTCAAGCGTCCCGGTCATCAGCATAAACCCAATGATGATCAGAAGCACTCCCGTCGCTACAGAAAGCGCTCTGATGAGCTTGCTGTGACGCCGCATCAAGTTGGTGAGGCTGCCCACGCCCAGTGCAGCAAGAAGGAACGGGATCGCCAAACCAATCGAATAGGCGCTTAGAAGAACTGCGCCGGTTGCGAGGCTTCCGCCGCTGACCGCCAACGTAAGCACCGCGCCGAGAACCGGCCCGACGCATGGCGCCCAACCGGCGGAGAAGAACACGCCCATCAAGGCCGAGGAGGTCAAGCCGGCACCCTGGCTGGGCGTGTATTGGTGCCTGGTGTCATAGTCAAGAAACGGAATGTTAATCATACCGAGAGTGTGCAGTCCGAAGAGGATTACGATCGCACCCCCGACCCGCGCAATCCACTCTCGCACACTGAAAAGTAGACCACCCAGTGCTGAGGCGGCCACACCAAGCAGGACGAAGACAAGGCTGAAACCGACGACGAAGGCCACCCCGTGTGAAAAGGTCTGCCATCGGTTTTCAACCACGATCCCATCCGAGCTGACCGATCGACCGCCCAGATAGCCGACATAAGCCGGCACGAGCGCCAAAACGCACGGGGACAAGAATGAAGCAAGCCCGGCGAGCACTGCCAGCCCAAAGGTGATATTTGTGGGATCCATTCCGCCTCCAGTGACCTGATCAATTTGAGAAGAAGCTCTATGCCTCTTCGCCCCTTAGATGAGGCTGGATGCAGACATTCTTACATGAGTAAATGATGAATATATGACTGTACCTCGTCCCGTTTGTGCGTATACAATAAAAATCCAGGCTGTATGACAATCCGTCCAGACAACGCCTGGCCGGATTCTGACCTCGATTATTGACGCTGCGGAGCGATCACAATGCGCCGTTGGAATGGATGGGGCGATGAAGCGGTTGTCTATCCGCTGTCCGAATCCGCCCTGACCTACTTGAGGGCTAAGGTCGGCGCCGGCGTTCGGCGTGAGGCCGCAGATTTTGACGTCCTCGCCTCCAGTCTGCCCCTTACGCGCTTACCCTCTCACGAACTAGTCAACAGTGATCCAGGCTTGCGATTAAGACATTCTCGCGGCCAGAGCCTTCCGGATTGGATTGAGCTGCGCAGTGGCAAACTCGGTCCGGTCCCCGACGCGGTTTCTTTCCCCGAATCGGCGGAGGATGTCCGCACTCTTCTGGGATACGCGCGCGGTCAGCGTGTCCAATTGATCCCTTATGGCGGTGGCACAAGTGTCGTCGGGCACATAAATCCGCTGGGGGAGTTTGGCCCGGCTCTGACCGTTAGTCTGCGCAGGATGAACCAGTTGCTCGATCTGGATACCGAGAGCCATCTCGCGACGTTTGGCGCCGGTGTCAATGGCCCCGAGATCGAAGCCCAGCTGAGCGAAATGGGTTTTACGCTCGGCCATTTTCCACAGTCCTGGGAATATTCCACGCTTGGCGGATGGATCGCCACCCGCTCGAGCGGTCAGCAATCCTACTTCTACGGTCGCATTGAGGACATGTTCCGAAGTGCCTCGATCGAAACCCCCACCGGTCCGCTGTCCATTCCCGCCACCCCTGCCAGCGCGGCTGGGCCCGATCTCCGCCAGGCAATTTTGGGTTCCGAGGGCCGGTTGGGGTTGATCACCCGCGCTACCGTGCGTGTCCGTCCCAAGCCAGAGACCGAGCAATTTCATGGTGCCTTCTTCCCCGATTGGCAGGCTGGCATCGCCGCTGCTCGCGCGATCGCCCAGGAGCGTGTTCCGCTCTCTATGCTGAGGTTGAGCGATCCGCAGGAGACCGAGACCACCCTCGCACTTGCTGGTCATGATCGCCTGGTCAGTCTGGCTGACTGGGGCCTGAAAATCTTTGGTATCGGCACCGACCGCTGCCTGATGATCTACGGTTTAACTGGCAGCCTAGCCGGGATTCGAGCGACCCATGCCCGAGCCAAAGCGCTCCTGCGCTCGCATGGAGGCCTGCCAACCGGTCAGTACATTGGCCGCACGTGGGAAAAGTCGCGCTTCCGGTCGCCTTACCTGCGCAATACACTGTGGGAAGAAGGTTATGCGCTCGACACACTCGAATCCGCCGTGCCATGGGAAAATTTTGAGAGACTAAGAAACGCCGTGCTTTCGGTGATGAGGCGCACATTCGAAGATCGAAACATCCCGGCGTTAATCTTTTCCCACCTATCACACATCTACGAGGATGGTGTCAGCTTCTATGTGACCTACCTGTACCCCCGCCAACCAGAGCCCGAACTCACCCTCGATATCTGGAAGGCAGTCAAACATGCCGCGAGCGAGGCGATCGTCACGATGGAAGGCACGATCAGCCACCAGCATGGCGTTGGGCTTGATCATCGCCGCTATCTCGATGCCGAGAAAAGCCAGGTCGGCATGGACATGTTGCGCCTAATGCTTCAAGCTTGTGACCCGGATCAAATCCTGAATCCCGGTAAGCTTCTCTGCGAGGATAAGGCATAAATGTGGAACACTGATTGGCGTGATCGCGTTTGGGATCGACTGGCCGAGCCCTGGGATATCTTGGTCGTCGGTGGCGGAATAACCGGCGCGGGCATCCTGCGCGAGGCGGCACGTGCTGGCTTGCGTACCCTGCTCGTTGAAAGCGGCGATTTCGCCTCAGGCACTTCCAGCCGATCATCCAAACTTGTCCATGGCGGTCTGCGCTACTTGCGCGACGCAAAACTGCGCCTTACGCTCGTCTCCGTTCAGGAGCGCGAAACACTGCTTAACCAGGGCCGTGGCCTGGTCACCCCGCTTGGCTTTCTGCTCGCCAACTTTGAACGCGACAAAATACCCGCCTGGGTCTTCGGCATGGGCTTGATACTCTATGACCTGATGGGATTGCAGTGGGGACATCAGCACTATGGACCCGAGGATTTGAGAGAGCTCTGCCCGCAATTGAGCGACAATCAACTGACCGGGGGGTTCCGCTATTTTGACGCTCAGACCGATGATGCCCGACTCACGCTGCGGGTCATCAGAGAGGCTGTCACCGATGGGGGGCTCGCGCTCAACTACGCCCATGCGCACGGGCTGCTCAAGGATCGCTCCGGCAAAGTGTGCGGCGTCCAGATCGTCGATCGAGCTCCCGGCGCTGAACGTCGCAGCGCTGAGGTTCAAGCTCAGGTCGTGATCAACGCTACCGGCGCCTGGGCGGATGATCTGCGTCAGCAGGTTGGGGCTTCAGCGCGCATGCGCAAGCTGCGCGGCAGTCACCTCGTTTTTAATTGGGAGAAACTGCCTATAAATCGCGCCGTGACTTTCCTCCATCCTCAAGACGGTCGACCGGTTTTTGCAATCCCCTGGGAAGGCGTCACGCTGTTCGGCACGACCGATGTCGATCAATCAAATACGCTTCAGCTCGAGCCGCGCATCAGTCCAGGAGAGGTCGATTACCTGCTCTCGGGGATGAGAGAAGTCTTCCCAGATGCCGATCTGACAGAAAACGATGTACGGGTGACCTTTGCCGGTGTGCGCGGCGTTGTTGACACGGGCAAGCAAGATCCTTCGAAAGAATCGCGCGAACATGTGCTCTGGCAGGAGAACGGTCTGGTCACCGTCACTGGCGGCAAACTGACCACCTTTCGGGTGATGGCGCGTGACACGCTGCGCTCCATTCGCCGCCGCTTGCCAGAGGAGGACAAAACCCAAATAGATGATCACATCCTTGATCCGGTTCCGTCCGAGCGATGCATGCCTACTGCCCTTGATGGAGCCACTTGCCAACGGCTGCTGGGTCGCTATGGAAGGGAAACGCCCGCGCTGCTTGCCCATGCAAAAAGCGAAGATTTTGAGAGGATCGGCAGTGGCCCGTACACCTGGGTCGAACTCCGTTTTGCAGCCCGTGAGGAGGGAGTGGTGCGGCTCGACGATCTCCTTCTGCGCCGCGTGCGCCTGGGCCTCACCCTCCCCAACGGCGCGCTTCAACGAATCGACCGCATACGTTCCGTCGCCCAACCCGAGCTCGGTTGGAGTGACGAACGCTGGAATCTCGAAGTCGAACGCTACCAGCATAAGTGGGACTCCGCTTACCGGTTGACTGAAGGACAGCCATCAAGAAAACACACCGACAAGCCATGACCGCATGAAAGCCTTCTATTCGGACACGTTTGATTTCCCGCTCCCTGAAAATCACCGCTTTCCGATGCGCAAATATTCACGTCTGCGCGAGCGTGTGGTCTCTGAGGGAATCGTTGGCTCACAGGATCTGCTTGTCCCTCTCGGAGCAACCGATGCCCAGCTTATGCGAGCACACACGCGCAACTACTTGCGGCGTGTGGTGGACGGCAGATTGACATCGAAAGAAGTCCGTCGCATTGGTTTTCCCTGGTCTCCTGAGCTTGTCGAGCGCTCGCGCCGATCCGTGGGAGGCTCAATCGCCGCCAGCCAAGCGGCATTCGAAGATGGCCTTGGCGCCAACCTAGCCGGCGGGACTCACCATGCCCACGCGGATTGGGGTTCCGGATTCTGCGTTTTTAACGATGTGGCTGTCGCCGCGTTGGACCTGCTTGAGACGGGCAAATCCAAATCGATTGTGATTATTGATTGCGATGTACACCAGGGAGACGGCACAGCGGCCATATTTGCACATGATTCGCGCGTGTACACATTCTCTATTCACGGCGCCAGCAACTTCCCCTTCCGAAAAACAACCAGCGACCTGGACATCGCCCTTCCCGATCGCACCGGTGACGGAGAGTACCTGCAGGCGCTTGAATCGGGTTTGAGGCAGGCGCTGGTAGACTCAAATGCGTCTTTCGCTTTTTACCTCGCCGGTGCCGATCCGTATTGTGCCGATTCGTTTGGGCGGCTCTCGCTCACCAAGAATGGCTTGAAGCAGCGCGATCAAATGGTCTTCGAATATTGCCACCGTGAAGGCTTGCCGGTGGCGGTCGTCATGGCCGGAGGCTACGCCCCGCACATCGAGGATATTGTCGACATCCATCTAGAGACGATCCGGAAGGCTGCCCGCTATTCGCTCGGTTAGATCTTCAAGAGCTTTATCGAAGCTCCTGTTTATTACTCCCAATCCTAACCCCCCAGATGATAGAATCGGCGGCATGATTAAGATTCGACACAAACGGCTTGTTGACTCTGCTTTCGTCCTCGCGGTCGCTTTCGCTTTGTACGCGTGCGCTGGTGCAGGCGCGCCATCCCCAACCGTCACTCTTCAGCCAACCCCGACAGCGACAGCTTCGCCAGATCCAGGCTCCCCTACGGTGCCCTCTCCTGGCACAGAATCTGAGGCTGCATGTCTCCTGGTCAACGCGGATATCCGGGCTACGATGCGGCAACTCGAGGGACAGGTCGTCCAGTTGCGTGGGTTGCAGCCGACGCACGATGTCGATCGCGACTTATTGACCCCCGAGCAGCTGCGCGAACGAGTGGAGCAGGACTTTCTCGGCGATTACTCTCAAGAGGAGGCCCGCCGAGATGCGCGCTTACTCTCAATGTTCGGTCTCGTCCAGCCTGACCTCGACCTCCACGAACTATATGTTGAACTGCTTAGCGAGCAGGTAGCGGGCTTCTACGACAGTCAAGATGAGGAGATGCTCGTGGTCTGTGGAACGGGATTCGGTGGGCTGGAGATTTTCACTTATGTTCATGAGTACGTCCATGCGCTGCAGGATCAAACCTACGACCTTGAGGCCGGCTTGAACTTCAGCGAGGAAGCTTGCGATCTCGATGGTGAACGCTGCTATGCGCTGCGCGCGCTCATCGAAGGCGATGCCTCCCTGCTCCAGGAACAGTGGCTGCGCACCTACGCAGATGATGAGATTCTGGAATCCCTTCTGGTTTCCTTGGGTTCGCTCGATTCTGCGGTGCTCGAATCCGCCCCTGATTACATTCAGGCCGAGTTGACATTCCCTTATCTGGCAGGATTGTCTTTTGCGCGCTCGCTCTACCTCGATGGTGGCTGGGCGGCTGTCGACGCCGCATTCCAAAACCCTCCCGTTTCGACAGAACAAATCATACATCCGGAACGCTACCCGCGTGATAAACCCATACGCCTGAGCCCTCCAGCAAACCTGGCTGGGCTGCAGGATGAGTGGGATCTGACCTTGCAAGATTCGCTTGGTGAGTGGGCGACCCAGCAGATCTTGCTCAACCACTTGCCTGGAGAGGCTGCTCGACAAGCAGCCGGTGGATGGGGCGGGGATCTGGTGTTTTTGCTCGAGGATGATTCCGGCGATCGGGCTGCTCTCGTGTTGGTCACACAGTGGGACACGATGCGTGACGCCCACGAATTCTCGACCGAGTTCTTCGAGTACGCCGAGCAGCGTTTTGGCGAACCCGCACACCGCGATCTGGCAGAAGCGACCTGGGCCTTCGACGGTGGAGTAAGCCATTTCATACGCCAATCCAATCAAACGCGCTGGATCATCGCCCCTGATGGCGAGGCGCTTTCCTTGCTCCAATCCGCTTTCGGCTTTCCGCTGGCTATCGCGCCGTGACAGATTCGTTTGATCGGGCGCGTGTCGGGGCAATTTGCTTCGACATCGATGGCACGCTGGCCGACACCGATGATGCCTACGTGCTGCGCGTGGCGCGCTGGCTGCAGCCACTGGCTCCGTTTCTGCCTGAGCGTGACGTGAGTGCTGCCGCGCGGCGCTGGGTGCTGCGGGCCGAATCCCCTGTAAATGCGCTGCTTGCGTTGTTAGATCACCTGCATCTCGATCAGATCCTCGGTGCAGGCCTCGACCACCTGCATGCCATGCGCGGTGCATCCGCGCACAGCTCAATTGAACTGATTCCCGGAGCCCGACAAGCACTAGAGCGGCTGGCAGAACACTACCCGCTCGGGGTGGTTACCGCTCGAGAGCGGTCCAGCGCACTCGAGATCATCCACGCCCATGACATTCAATCTTTTTTCAAGTGCGTAGCTACTGCCCGAACGACACTGCGCGCCAAGCCTCATCCCGCGCCGGTGCTCTGGGCCGCAGACCAACTAGGTTTTCCTGCCTCGGAGATTCTCATGGTCGGCGATACCGCCGTCGACATCCGCGCCGGGAACGCGGCTGGAGCCCAAACCGCAGCTTTACTTTGTGGCTTTGGCGAGCGCGATGAACTGAAGAGCGCTGGAGCGGACGTCGTCCTGGAAGGGCCCCTCGAGTTGGCGGACCTGCTGCTTCGATCGCGCTGATCACCGCCGACTCTAAATCTCTTACCTTTTTCCGGTTCCGGCTGTGTAAATCGCGCTTGATGAGCCTATAATGTAGCCAGTGAAGCACTTCTAGTGAGGAGCGACATGGGCGATTCGAAATATCAGACGATGGGACAGCAGTTTGGGCGCCGATCATGGGCCGAGCCATGGAAGATCAAGATGGTGGAGCCGATCGAGATGACCTCACGCCAGGAGCGTGTCAAAGCGATTGAAGAAGCCGGTTTCAACACTTTCCTGCTCCGCTCCAAGAATGTCTACATTGATCTGCTCACGGACAGCGGCACCAGCGCGATGAGCGACAGGCAGTGGGCCGGCATGATGCTCGGTGACGAGGCATATGCCGGCAGCCGCAACTTCTATCATCTCGAAGAGGCGATGCGAAAATACTACGGCTACAAGCACCTCGTCCCAACACACCAGGGGCGCGGGGCTGAACACTTGCTCAGCCAGGTCGTGATCAATCGCGGTCAATTTGTGCCAGGGAATATGTATTTCACTACGACGCGCCTGCATCAGGAACTCGCCGGCGGCACGTTCGTCGACGTGATCATTGACGAAGCGCATGACCCCAACAACCTGCATGCGTTCAAAGGCGATGTAGACCTTGAGAAGCTGGAGGATTTGATCAAGCGCAAGAGCGCAGATCAGATCGCCTACATCAGCCTGGCCGGGACGGTCAATATGGCTGGCGGACAGCCTGTCAGCATGGCGAATGTAAAAGCATTAAGGGATCTCTGCGACCATCACGGCATCCCTGTCTTCCTGGACGCCACCCGCATGGTTGAGAACGCTTACTTCATACATGAGCGAGAAGAGGGCTACGCCGACAAGTCCATCGCGGAGATCGTCAAGGAATTCTGCTCGTATACAGACGGCGCCTGGATGAGCGCCAAGAAGGACCATCTGGTCAACATCGGGGGCTGGCTTGCGGTCAACGACGCCGAGCTGTTTGATAAGCTACGCAACCTGGTTGTCGTGTTTGAAGGGTTGCACACCTACGGGGGTATGGCCGGTCGTGATATGGAAGCGCTTGCGATCGGAATTGAGGAATCGATGCAGGATGACCATGTCCGCTCGCGCGTCGAGCAGGTGCGCTATCTAGGCAACCTCATGCTCGACTGGGGCATACCGATCGTACAGCCGATCGGCGGGCACGCCATTTTCCTGGACGCAAAAGGCTTTTACCCTCACATCCCGCAGGATCAGTTCCCGGCCCAGGTTCTGACCGCAGAACTCTACATCGATTCGGGTGTCAGAGGGATGGAACGCGGTATCGTGAGCGCCGGCCGTGACCCTCAGACTGGAGAACATCGTGTCCCAAAGCTAGAACTCACCCGCCTGGCGATCCCGCGCCGTGTCTACACGCAAGCTCATATGGACGTCGTGGCGGAAGCGAGTAAAGAGGTCTTCGACAAACGAGAGCAAGCACGCGGTTTGAAAATGGTCTATGAACCCAATCAATTGCGCTTCTTCCAGGCGCGCTTCGAACGATTCTAGCAGCCATCAACGTCAGGAATAAAAGGGCGGGGTAACCCCTCCCCTGTTTTGTTCATTCATAGGAGATCATCAGGACTCTTCGCTGTCGATCTGTTCGCCATGCGGTGGCTCCAGATCTTCAAGTGCCTCGAGCACGCGTTCCCGCAGCGGTTGTTTCTGCGGCCGTTTTCTCCCCAGGTTGCGCAGCCTGGCGATAACTGTTTCGCTGACGACTTTTGAGATTTGCCGCATCGCCTCAGGGGATAACTTTACGCCGCGCTCAAACCAAATCATCGCGGCATAGCCGATGGCGACCGTCGTCCCGGCAGCGACCGCGGCGGAAACCAGCCAGCCTGGTGGGCCTCCCAGTTTAACCAATTCGTAAAACAGCATTCTTCCCAACAGACCGATGCCAAAAGCGGCGATCAACTCCCGGGCCCGTGACAGAGTCATCTTTTGATCATATGTGCGCGCGATGCCCAATACCAATGATGCCTGAATCCCAACCAGTGGGATGAAATCCAGGAAGGGTAATGGGGTGATAGCAACGGCGGCAGCTGTCGATGCAGCTCTACCAATCTGGACCTGCGCTAAATTCCAGCGATATTCTGGAAGGGCTGCCCCGAGGGCTGCGATGATAGCAGGCTCGCTGCGTGCTATCGAGGTAAGCACCGCTGCGACTCCTCCTCCCTCCTTCGCACTCAACGGAACGATCTCTTCGACGTTCACGCCCAGCACTGCGGCCGCTTTTCCGAGAACCCCTGGCTTTTCCGAGCCGATAAGATCCATTTTATTGAGGGCCACGATCGTCGGTTTCTGCAACCCTCTCAAGGAATCAAACAAATCCTGCTCTGGCGCTCGAATGCCATGCGTGGCGTCAAACATAGCCACAATCACATCCGCATCCCTCGCCGAATTGATCGCTTTCTCCCTTTCTTGTTCGCCGACCGCTCCCACCGCATCGGCACCAGGGGTGTCGATGACCGTGAAGATACCAACGTCAGACCGCTGAGATTTGCGCGTCGTGCCCGGGACTGCACTGACCTGCGCTCGATCTTTCTTCTTTATGATCAGCTGATTGTAAAACGTTGACTTGCCTACATTGGCTGGCCCGACAATCGCAACGCTCTTCTTGTCTCCTGCCGCAAAGCGGACATGCTCTCCAGCCTGCCTGAGCAGGTTCCGCCATCCGCTTGGATCCCCCGGAAGTTGTTTGAGGGTTTGCTGAAGATCTTTGCGCAGGTCATCAGGCAGAGAATCCCAGACGGCACGAATTTCCTGCTCCCATTCGCCAATTTGGTCTCCTTCTCTTTTCGGAACTTTCTTCTTCCGATCCATTTCTTACCTCATAGGCCCTTTTTTTCACGCATTCCTGTGGATAACCGCTTAGTATCTGTGGATAATCGCTCTAAATTGGGGAAAACCTTAGATTACCTATTACTCCTTCTCCCCCACATATAGGGTCCTTATATTAAGCATCCCCATATATTGGGTTACTGGGTTTTCTTTAACTCAATATATCATCTGCGTCCACCCCAAACTGACAGCGGCTTGTGGACAATATCGATTGAAGAAACCCCCACGGGTAGCGAAAGCCGATCTAGCCTACCCTCCATCTGGTGTAAGGCTAGGGAAATCTTCTCAACAATCCCCATTTCCACAGACCCTACTATTACTTCTACATAATTAATACTTTAAACATAAGATGGGGATAAGACTCGAAAGAGCAAAAAGCACAGAAAGTCCCCCGATCACATTTTGAGAACAGGGGACTTTGAAATCATCCATAGCTTTTAGGGTTGCTAGTTAGATCCATCCTCGGAATTGCATTGCCCGGACGACACTGTCGATGGCGACGATGTAGGCTGCATCCCTCATCGAAGAGTCGTGTTCTTTGGATGTATCCAGAACAGCTTTGAAAGCCTGGGTCATCTTTTCATCAAGGCGCTTAAGGACCTCTTCACCGGTCCAATAGAAGTTCATGTTGTTTTGAACGCCCTCAAAATAAGAGACCGTCACGCCGCCTGCGTTGCATAAGAAGTCGGGGATGACAAATACGCCGCGATCAAGCAGCTGTCCTTCAGCCTCGGGAGTCGTCGGTCCGTTGGCTCCCTCGGCGATGACTTTAACCTTGGCGCTGACCTCGCCGACATTTTCGTCTGTAATCTGCGCTTCGAGAGCGGAGGGAATCAATATCTCAACATCTTTGCTGATCCAGGCGTCTCCGTCCTCTACGAGATAGTCGGCATCTTCAGCCTGTTTACGGTTAATGGACCCGTAGATATCTGTAATTGACTGCAGGAAGAGAGGGTCTATGCCCTGCTCCTTTGTGTACGTGAAGGATGTCTTCGAGTCATGATCCCAGCATGAAACCGAAGTGACTTTACCTCCCAGCATATCGACGAAACCGATCGCAGCATATTGAGCCACGTTGCCGAAACCCTGGATGGAAGCGCTTGCCTTGGTGGCATCGATGCCAAGGTGTGCAAGAGATTCGCGCAGCGTGTAGATCACGCCGTATCCTGTAGCTTCGGTTCGGCCGTCGGAGCCTCCGGCGCCGACAGGTTTCCCTGTAATCACACCAGGTTTATATTCGCCGACCAGTTTGGTGTACTCGTCCATCATCCAACCCATCATCTGAGGGGTGGTTCCTACATCGGGTGCGGGCACATCCAGAGCAGGACCGATATTCTTCCAGATCTGATCGATCCATCCCCGGCAGAGGCGTTCTTTTTCACCCAGAGAGAGAGTGGAGGGATCCACCGCAACGCCACCTTTGCCGCCTCCGAGGGGGATATCGGCGACCGCACACTTCCATGTCATCCACATGGCTAGCGCCCGGATCGTGTCCATCGTCTCGCTGGGGTGAAAGCGGATCCCGCCTTTTGAAGGTCCACGCGCATCGTTGTGCTGCACGCGGTATCCAAAGAAGACCTGGATGCTGCCGTCATCCATGCGCACAGGAATCTGGAAACGAAATTCTCTCATCGGCCATCTCAAGACCGATGAAACCCCATCATCCAGATGTATTTTCTGGGCGACTTTATCGAATTGAGCTTGTGCCATCTCGAATGCATTCACGTTTTAATCCTCGCTTATCGTATTAGAGTCTGCACAGCTTGAAGATGAGAGATGGAAGAGATCACTCACTTCGTCTATCTGAACATCGCATGCCGACTATACCCCTTCTTACCCCTCCCCTTGGCGAGATTTCAATTCTTTTAGTTCATCGTTCAAAATTTGATGGACTACACTCGGATCAGCGCGCCCCCCGGTCACGCTCATCACCTGGCCGAAAAACCACTGCGAAACCCCCTCTTTCCCCGAAAGATAGGTGTCGACCTGATCAGGGCTGGATTCCAGGATCTCTTTGACAGACCGCCGCAGTATCTCCGGGTCTTGTATTATTGCAAGGTCTAACTCTTTCACAACCTCTTTTGGAGAACCTCCGTTCCTGAAGACATGCTCGAGGACAATCTTGGCACTGGTGGCGTTGATTGTCCCTTCATCAACGAGCGTCACCAACTCCGCTATTGTTTCAGGTTCCACCTGAGATTGGGAGATAGGGATGTTGGCTTCGTTGAGCAGCGCAAATAAATCGGTTGATATCCAATTGGCGATTTTTTCTGCAGGTAGTGAAGGGGAATGATCCAGCGCCTCTTCGAAGAATTCTGCAACAGACTTATCCACAGCAAGCACATCGGCCGCGTAGAACGATAAACCAAGATCATTCACGAAACGAGCGGTCTTTTCGAAGGGAAGTTCGGGAAGTTCCGATCGCACGGATTCGATCCAGGTACGATCGACCCCCAGGGGGGGCAGGTCCGGCTCAGGGAAGTAGCGATAATCGTGCGCTTCTTCTTTGCTGCGCTGTGAAAGCGTTTCTCCGGCAGCTTCATCCCATCCGAGCGTCTCCTGCTGCACATCTCCCCCCGATGAAAGGATCGAAACCTGTCGATCGATTTCGTATTCGATTGCACGCACCATCGACCGGAATGAATTCAGGTTCTTTATTTCGGTTCGTGTGCCGAGATCGCTCTGACCCTCTTTCAAGACGGAAACGTTGGCCTCAAAACGGATTACTCCTTTATCCATGTCACCGCTGTTCACCTCAAGATAGCGCAGTAATGAGCGAAGGCCAGTGGCGTAAGATTTGACCTCCTCCACCGAACTAAGGTCAGGTTCGCTGACGATCTCAAGCAGCGGGACGCCAGAGCGGTTGTAATCGACGAGGGAGTAGCCTTCACGGTGGTAAAGCTTGCCGGTATCTTCCTCGAGGTGGACCCTTCGAATGCGGATGATTTTCTGTCCATCAACGGTCTTAATCGGCATCTCTCCGTTCACAGCGAGAGGCAGCTCGTATTGAGAAATCTGGTAGCCTTTGGGAAGATCCGGGTAGAAGTAGTTCTTGCGTGCAAAAACGCTCGTCTGGGCGATATCGCAGCCGAGGGCGAGCGCGACCCGGAGAGCGTACTCAACCGCCCGCTGGTTGATCACCGGCAATGTGCCGGGCATACCTGTGCAAATCTCACAAACCGAAGTGTTGGGCTCAGCCTCGACCGAGTCGACCACGGCGCACCCACAGAACATCTTGGAATGGGTCAGTAATTCTGCGTGGACTTCAAGCCCAACGACGGGAGAGTAGTCGCTATCCGTCATCATGCAATCAACGCCAACAATCTGTCAGGAATATAATCTCACCCATGACGCTGCATAAATCGGTTCATACGCTCAAGCGCCTCCTCAATCTTCTCATAGGCGGTAGCGTATGAGCAGCGCACAAATTGACCATCCGCATCGAAGGCGTTGCCGGGTACGACCGCGACCTTCTCCTCTTGGAGAAGTGTTTCTGCAAAAGCTTCGTCGTCCATGCCAGAGGCGGAAATATCTGGGAACGCGTAGAACGCGCCGCGCGGCTCAAACGTCTTCAATCCGAGCGTGTTCAGCCCGTCTACGATCAAGCGGCGGCGTCGATCATATTCAGCGACCATTTTCTGGACATATTCTTCACCATTGAGCAGCGCTTCCACAGCTGCGATCTGGGCGGTGGTCGGAGCGGACATGATCGTGTACTGATGAACCTTGCGCATCGCAGCCAGAACGGGATCCGGAGCGGCAGCATAGCCGATACGCCAGCCGGTCATAGCATAGTCCTTCGAGAAGCCGCCCAGCGTGATCGTGCGCTCCTTCATCCCCTCGATTGAGGCGAAGCAAACGTGCTGGTGGTCGTATACGAGACGGTCATAGATCTCATCGGAGATGACCAGCAGATCGTGTTGCTCGGCGACGCGTGCGAGGTCGGTGAGCCGCTCGCGCGTCATCACCGCACCGGTCGGGTTATTAGGGTAGCCGATCAGCAGCGCTTTCGTCTTAGGTGTGATGCGCGCCTCAACCTGCTCGGCCGTGACCTGGAAGGCATCCTCGACATGGGTCTCGAGAGCCACCGGGGTCCCTCCAGCAAAGACAACTTCAGGCTGGTAGGAGACGAAACAGGGCGTCGGAACGATGACCTCGTCCCCGGGGTCGAGGATCGCGGTCAATGCAAGGTAGAGCGCTTCGCTCACGCCGACCGTGACGAGCAATTGAGTTTCAGGGTCATAGGATACGCCATAGAGGCGCTTCAAGTGCGTAGAGAGAGCCTCGCGCAACTCGTATATTCCAGAGTTTGAAGTGTAATGGGTTTCACCGCGCTCCAGGGACTGGATGCCCGCAGCGAGTACTGGTTCGGGAGTGATGAAATCCGGCTCGCCGATTCCAAGCGAAATGACATCGTCCATGGTTGCGGCGATGTCGAAAAAACGGCGGATGCCCGAGGGAGCAACACCGGCGACTCGTCGGGCGACGAAATCACGCATTTCGATCCTCCTTGATGCTAAGCAGCGAGTCCAACTATCAGACGGGTGTTATTCTCCACTCGTCGTAAAGCTCACCATAGAAAAGCTCGAAAACACGGCCATCTTCTACCCTTACTCGGAATCGGCGGCCGCCGGGAATGCGCCAGCGAGCTTCAACCTCATCGATGACCAACCTCTCCCCTTCCCATTGAAGAGCGGTTGGACGCTCCGCATACGTATACCCCGAATGGCACTCGACGAGTTCAGTCATCAATCTAGCTTTCCTACACTACCATCGTGTGACAAGAGCCCGGCAATCTCTAGTGGAACATGATCTATGGACTAGGTGAAAATCGTCCAAATCAAAATAGCTGCGCTCTCTCCCCTATTTCGTCCTCCTGCCTTAGAAAAATGGAACGCATAGGGTATCCAGAGGCTTCCGCGTAACGGAGGATCAGGAATTTGCCTACTCCTGAGCGTTGACCGTCGCCGAATCGCCGATGTTCAACTGCTGATGGCTCCCAACCACGGTAGCCTGGCGGCCGATGATTGACTTCTTGAGATGACTGGATTCGATCCGGGTTCCTCCTTCAACGATCGAATCGACGATGACGGAATGCTGAACCACGCACTCCGGTCCAATCGATACATAGGGCCCGATCACCGATTCAGAAACAGCCGCAGTCGGTGCGATATAGACGGGGGGGATAATCACCGCACCTTCCCTTTGCATCGCATCTTGTGAGTTGTCACGACCGTTGTCGAGCAAATAGCGGTTGGTTTCGAGCAGTGGGCCTGGTTTGCCGCAATCCTTCCAAACATCCACCTGCTCGACGCGCATATTCAATCCATCGTCGAGCATAATATTGACGGCGTCAGCCAGGTAGTATTCACCCCCGAGCTGAGTGTCCCTCTCCATTTGTTCTTCAATCGCAGCGATGAGATCCGCGGCGTTCTTGAAGTAGTAGAAACCGACAAGCGCAAGATTATTGCTTGGATCGCTTGGTTTTTCGATGATCTTTTTGACGTAGCCGTCCTCGCTGAGCTCGACGACACCGAAGCGGCGCGGGTCCTCGACTTCCTTTACCCAGGCAATCGCTTCGGCACTTTCGTCCTCAAGAACCGAGAGGTCGACGTCAATGATCGTGTCGACAAATGCCAGCACCATGGGACCCTCAAGCCCTTCCCTGGCCAGCCAGATGGCGTGCGATTGACCGAGCATCTCGTTCTGGTTTACGAAGCGGGCTTCCCATTGAGGGTAGGCCTTGGTTATGTAATCCTCGATTTGATCGCCGAGATAGCCGACGATGGCGACGAGTTCATCAACGGAGGAGATTTCTGAAAACATATCGAGCACGTGTCCCAATACTGGTTTTCCTGCCGCGCTGACCAATGGTTTTGGCTTCGACCAGGTATGCGGTCTCAAGCGGGTCCCATAACCTGCCATAGGGATAACGATTTTCATTTTCTATGCCTCCATATTTTCAGCATCCGGAGAGCGGGTGTGCCAATCCGTTTGTGTCTGGTAGAGATGCGCTGCCTGGAACAAAGCGCTTTCTCCCATGTGAGCGGCGTTGAGCTGCATTCCAATGGGTAATCCCTCCTGGTCAATACCGACCGGGAAAGCGATTCCGGGGACGCCGGCGAGATTTGCGGGCAGTGTGAAGACATCCTCCAGGTACATTGACACAGGGTCGCCAGTATGCTCACCAATCTTGAAAGCGGTCGTTGGCGCTACCGGACAGGCGATCAGGTCTACCGTTTCAAAAGCTTTTTCAAAATCCGACTTGATCAGCGTGCGAACTTTCTGTGCCTGTCCGTAATAAGCATCATAGTAGCCTGCGGAAAGAGCGTAGGTTCCCAGCATGATGCGGCGCTTAACTTCCGGCCCGAATTTCGCACCGCGCGTAGAGAGGTACTGCTCCCACAGGTCGTCCGACTCGAGGCGCGGACCGAATCGCACCGCATCGTAGCGAGCTAGATTTGCGGAAGCCTCCGCAGGGGCGATGATGTAGTACACAGGCAGCGCAAGGTCCGTGTGTGGCAGGCTGATCGGCTGCACCTCTGCGCCCAACATGCGGAAAACATCCACCGCTTCCCGGATGGCCTGCTCGACCTCCGGCTGGATGCCTTCGATGAAATACTCATCGGGCACGCCGATGACCATGCCCTGCATGTCGATGCGATCAAAGCCTACTCCGGGAACGGGGGAGACCAGGCTGGTTGAGTCGAGCGGGTCGTGGCCAGCCATTGTTTCGTAAAGAGGGGCCAGGTCCCGTACAGAGCGGGCAAGCGCCCCCACAGTGTCAAGGGAGGATCCGTAGGCGATCAAACCGTAGCGCGAAACGCGCCCGTAGGAAGTCTTGATCCCCGACACACCGCAGAAGGAGGCCGGTTGACGGACGGAGCCGCCGGTGTCGGTGCCCAGCGCGGCAAAGCACATGCGCGCCGCCACTGCCGCGGCCGAGCCTCCCGACGAACCGCCGGGCACACGTTCGAGATTCCAGGGGTTGCGGGTTGTGCCATAAGCCGAGTTCTCCGTCGAAGACCCCATGGCGAACTCATCAGTATTGGTCTTGCCGAGCACGACGGCACCCTGATCCACCAGCCGTGTCACGCTGGTTGCCGAATAGGGAGGGCGGAAGCCTTCAAGGATCTTTGACCCGCAGGTCGTTGGTACACCTTCGACGCAGAGCACATCCTTCACGGCGATGGGAATGCCCATAAGGACCGGCAGCCGCGATTGTTTTTCCTGCTTCCATTGGGACAGAAGGCGGTCGGCCGCGTCAGCCTGTCCTCGGGCCAACTCCGGGGTGACTGCAAGGAAGGCGCGGACCGAATCGTCGAGTGTGGCGATCCGATCCAGGCAAGCCTCGGTCAGTTCTCGACTGGAGACATCCCCGTTGCGCAAAGCCTGTGCTGCTTCAAGCAGTGACATCGACAAGAGTGAGGTCATGATCGGAGGGCAGCCTGAGAGAGCGAGAGCGGGGGTCTATTCCAGGACCGGCGGGACACGGAACATCCCTTCCTCAGAATTGGGAGCGTTCGACAGGATTTTCACCCTGGGAATGCTGGGACGGGGCACATCTGGTCGGAGTGGCGCTTGAAGATCGAGAACGCTGGCTGTGGGCGAAATATGCTCTGTGTCAACTTCTTCCAACCGCGCGGCGTGATCGAGCACCGCCGACAGTTGATCGGTGTAGAGCTGCTCTTCTTCAGGAGTGAGCGCCAGCCTGGCCAGGAAGGCGATGTGGCGGACTTCTTCAATTGTGATCGGCATGGCAGACAAATTATAGCAGATGAGGGTTTGTGGATTTAGCCCCCGGAGGGGCTGAGCGAATCGATGATTTCATCGAACTGTGGCAGCGTGACGCCGTCGTTGTAAGCCTGCTCGAAAGCCCGGCGGGCGTTGCGCTGATAATATTCGAGCAGACGCATGTCCGTCCGAAGATTCTCAATGAAAGCAACGACCTTTTGATCCTCTCCGTGCCGCACACTCAAACCGCAACCGTAACTTTCAATCGCCTGGTCGACGTTGCCTTCCTCTGGACCGATATAAATAACGGGTAGGCTCATCGCCAGATTTGAGTGAAGTTTGCTGGGACTGATGAGTCCAAGAGCCGACTCGTTCAACGTGATCAGCGCGCAATCTGCATGCGCCATCACATCGGGCGTCATCTCCTTTGGCACATATGGACGTAAGTGCAAGTTCGTGAGTTGAAAGCGCTCTTTGATTGACTTCAACTCCTGCCATTTCTTTCCTCCGCCCACAAAGAGGAACACCACAGGTTTGTCCTGGAGTGCTGTGGCCGCATCGACAACAGTCTCAAAGCGGTGCCCAAAACCGGCGTTACCCAAATAGAGCACGACAAACTGATCCCGCAAATCAAGATCGAAAACCTGCGAGGATCGCGCTTCCGATTGGACTGAGGAAAATTGCTCGATCGGTTCCCAGTTGGGGATGACAGCAGAAGAAAAGGCGGATTTTTCGGAGCGGTAGTTCGTATTTAGCAACTGGCACATAGCGTTGTCAAGGCAAACAAGGTAATCGAGATGACTGAAGAGCGTTTTGTTGAACATTCTGAGCGTTCGAGACATCAAGCCACCCTCGGAAAGAACACCGGTGCGTTCCAGAATTTCTGGATAGCTGTCCATGTTCCAGAGGACCAGCCGGGCATCCGGATGGAGAAATTTGTGAAGCACGCCTGCCCAGGCGATAAAAGGCGGGGTTGTTAACGAGATGATGACATCCTGTGCCGGCAGAAACAAGAAGCGCAGGAGGGCTTGGAAGTAGAAAAACGCATAGTCAATGATGCGATGAAGGGCACGCGCCTTGCCAAGTCGAGGCGTCCATAACCGGATGATTTGCAAGTTGCCATCACCCTGTGTGGTCTCGAGCGGTGAATCGGGCACATAGCCGCCAAGGCTGGTAACCACCGTGACGCGGTCACCTTTTTTTGCGCGGTGTTCAGCAAGCGACGCAGCAAGATGACCCGTTGGGGCCAGGTCGGGTTTGTAAAATTGGTTGAGAACGGCGATCCGCATGAGCTACAGGCTTCCCTAGTGATCGCTCATAACCGCGATCATCTCGTCGACAATGTCATCGAGATTATAGGACAGACCCCATTTGGGATAGTGTGATTTGAGCTTGGTCAGATCGGAGTAATAGCAGATATGATCGCCGATGCGATTCTTGTCTGAGTATGTCAACTGAGGGTGCTTACCGGTGCGCGCCTCGATCATGGCTACTGACTCCAGCAAGCTGGCCGCGTTTTCCTTGCCCCCACCGAGGTTGTAAACCTCCCCCGGTCGAGGATCCTGGGCAAAGTGCCAGAAGGCATTGATCACGTCGTAGCTGTGAATTTGGTCGCGGACCTGTTTACCTTTATAGCCGAAGATGGTGTAGGGCCCTTCCTGCAGCGAAACGTAGACCAGATAGCTCAGGAAACCGTGCAGCTCGACACCTGAATGGTATGGCCCGGTGAGGCAGCCGCCTCTGAAAACGCCGGTCTTTAATCCAAAATAGCGCCCATACTCCTGAGCCATGATATCTCCGGCCAATTTTGATGCTCCGAATAACGAATGCAGACAATGGTCGACCGGGAAATCTTCAGGAATTCCATCCTTATAGCGCGGATCGGCGTAATCCCAGCGCGTCTCCAGTTCTCGTAGTGGAATCCGATTGGGTCCATCACCATAGACTTTATTCGTGCTTACGTGAATAAAGACAGCCTCAGGGGCGTGTCGGCGGCAGTTCTCGAGCAGGTTCAGCGTTCCTGTTGCGTTGACGTCAAAATCGTCAAAGGGACGTGAGGCGGCGAGATCATGGCTGGGCTGAGCGGCGGAGTGAACAATCAGATCGAAGGAGCCCGACTCGAAAAGCGAGGCAAGGGTGTCTCGATCTCGAATATCCAGGTCTACATGCGTGAAATTCTGGCAAACACGCTCAAGCCTTTGGCGATTCCAGGTTGTGTCTCCTTTTGGACCAAAGAAGTCAGCGCGCATGTTGTTGTCGATGCCCGTAACTTGAAAGCCAAGATTGTCGAAAAACGTGACGGCCTCTGACCCGATCAGTCCACTGCTGCCGGTGACCAGTACGTGCATTGAACGCCTTTCGTGTGTGGATAAACCGCGACCATTCTAAGGTTTTCTGATGGCTTTTGGAAGGGGCGGAGCCGTTCTGCGCCTGTGGAGATATAAGGATGTGATTATAAGAAAAGCCCGAGCACCTGCTCGGGCTTTGTTTCCAGTGCTGGGATAAACCTGTGGATCAGGATTCGTCTTTGCCGTCTAATTCGGTCAAATATTCAACTTCACTGATCGTTGCACCAAACTCTTCGAGCGCTAGTTCCACCATGCCACCGGGCAGCACGGGTGCATAGTCTCCATCACGCATTTCAACAAGACGAAACTGGATATGGAACTTATGGTCAAATAGTTGGGCAATCTCATGCACAATATCGGTCATATTGCCCTCCATTTCTTGATTTAATTATATCCGGTTCACTCTTAAGAGAAGGTTAACAACGTCAACCCATGGCCCATAGAGTGCGGACCCTTTCAGAAGCCCATTAACGGTGCTGTAGAGACGCCCGCACACCCGCAGCAGCGGAATCCCCGTCTGGAGAGCAAAAGATTTGTGCCGCCATCCGTGGCAGGGACTGATGGAGAGCCGGTCGCGTGAGCCGAGGCACCCTCAACCCTGGATGTGTTTGCACCGGGCAAACGGAACGCGAATCGCGCTGTGCGGCTTCAAGGACCTCAAGGAATAACAGATTTGAACTGCGCGGCGTCGGCCACAATCCGTAGTAAAGATGCCCGGATCCGTCAGGAAGGCGACCATAAGATAGATTTGCGGCGCGGATGCGCAAATAAGAGATGGAATCGACCTCGTTGCCCGAGGGGTCCAGGAGCCGAACGGTATCGCCAGTGTCGTTCAATGCAATATGAGTCTTCGACCGGAAGAAGGCGACGAACTCCCCTGGTTGCAGTGTCCTGCCAGGCAATTCAAACGGGGACGATCCAGCGCCGGGCAGATCGTCCAGCGACCAACCGTTTAAGTTAACCGGACCTGGCCCGAGGTTGTAGAGCTCGATGAATTCATCGTCGGAGTTGACTCCGCCCGTGCCCTGCCAGTCGTAGTGGGGTCGGATAAGGACTTCGTTTAGGACGATCTTGCCCGGTATCCAGGTTGGACCAGGCGTCGGAAAGTGCAGAGAATTGGGGCCGCGTGGCGTCCCCGGGATGGATGCGCCGTTCGTATCGTGGCCGAGACCGAAATAGCCCGTAAATGAACCCCAATTCCCGGGGATATCCGCACCACCGCGCCTTTCCATGCTCTGACGAGAGTCGGCGTGACCGGCGGGCCAACCTGTCGAAGCATCGGCGGTGTCGATCACAGCACCAAATGGATCCTGCAGCACGAG
>CBFDDM010000002.1:0-60557 GCA_965603565.1 uncultured Anaerolineales bacterium
TAGATCCAGAAGCATGCAGCGCATGAAGATTCGGAGTCGGCAGGCGATATGCATGTCGTGAGAGTGAGGATGTACTTCACATGCAGCCCATTCTGCTAAAAGGTGGCACGATTGTCACAGATGAGGAGATCCGCGAACAGGATCTCATGATCATTGGTGAGGAAATCGCTGATATCGGCGAGGAAATTTCCCCGGATGGTGCTGAAATTGTTGATGTACACGGAAAATTGATCATGCCTGGGGGGATCGATCCGCATACGCATTTCGACCTGCCGATGTTCAATACGGTTTCTTCGGATGACCATTACACAGGGCATAAAGCCGCCGCGTTTGGCGGTACAACGACCGTGATGGATTTTGTGCCGCAGGATCATGAGAGTCTGGCAGATTCGATCAAAGTGTGGAACGAGAAAGCCGTGCCGAAAGCGGCCATCGATTACAGTTTCCACATGAATATCACGCGTCTGGACGATCGAGTGCTTGAAGAGATCCCCACACTGCTAGACAAAGGTATCAGCACGCTGAAGATGTTCACCGCGTACAACGGCCGCTTGCGACTGCAGGATGGGGAGATATTCAGGGTCATGCGCGTGGCGGCTGAACACGGCATGCTTCCGATGGTACACGCGGAGAATGGCGACGTAATTGATATCCTGACCAGTGAAGCGCTGGTTGAAGGGAAGACCGATCCCGTATGGCACGCCTATACGCGCCCAGCCTGGGGCGCAGTGGAAGCGGTACTTCGCAGCGCGGCACTGGCTGCTCAAGCAGGTTCTGCGCTTTACGTCGTGCATGTCAACACGGCTGGCGGCCTCGCTCAAATCCAATATGCACGTGAACAGGGATTGCCAGTGATGGGTGAGACCTGCCCGCAGTACCTGTTCTTCACGGTTGAACACCTCATGCGCCCTGATGGATCCAAATGGATATGCTCGCCGCCGATGCGAACAGAGGACGACAACGAAGCGCTCTGGCAGGGACTTTCAAGCGATATGCTGCAGGTTATGGGAACGGACCACTGCCCGTTCTTCTTTGATGGAAGGACACCGATCGAGTACGAAGGCGAAAAGGTGGCCATACCAGGTAAAGAATTGGGAGCGGATGACTTTACCCGGATCCCTAACGGCTTGCCAGGGGTTGGCGACCGAATGCCAATTCTGTGGTCATACGGTGTAGGGCAAGGCCGCATCACGATGCGCCAATTTGTCGCTATGACGAGTACGAATCCAGCTAAAATCTTCGGCCTGTATCCAAAGAAGGGCGCGCTGCTGCCAGGTTCAGATGCTGATATCGTCGTCTGGGATCCTGAGCGAGAGTTGACTTATGGTGTTGGACATGCGCGCCACCGGACGGATTACAACCTGTATGAAGGCTGGGAACTCAAGGGTTACCCCGAAAAGGTTTACTTGCGCGGACACCTGATCGTCGATGGGGAGCATTGGTTGGGGGAGCGCGGCATGGGACGGTTTCTGAAGCGTAAACCAGGCGCACCCGTACTGTAGATATCTTGCTGATGAATAGGTGGGGTGCTAGAATCTAGATTACCCCGAGCTGGTGGTCGCCTCGAGCATACAGTTGGGCGGCGTCGGGCAGCCTCGTCCGTCGAAAAGTGCCAGTTAGCTCATATATGTAAGGCTAGTGAGCGAAACATATGAGCTTATGGAAGAACTACTTGATCCCGACTTCAATTGAAGATGCGGTGAACACTTTAAAGAGGGCTAACGGCCCGGTGGCTATCATCGCGGGTGGCACGGACTTGCTTCTGGACCTGGAGCAGGGGCGCCATTCGCCGGTAGACACGCTTGTCGACATCACCCGGATCGAAGAATTCCGGCAGGTGCGAGTTGATCCTGAGGGCATCTTCATCGGCTCCGCCGTAACTCATAATGACATTATCCACAACCCCATATTGAAAGACCATGCACAGTGCCTGGTGGAGGGCTGTGGACTCATCGGTGGTCCTCAGGTTCGAAATGTTGCCACGATCGGTGGCAACGTCGCCCATGCCCTTCCGGCGGGTGACGGCACCATCGCGCTTGTCGCGCTTGATGCAGATGCATGCATCGTGAACTCGGACGGTGAAACATGGCAGCCGATCGGCGAACTGTTTGCCGGTCCAGGCAAAACCAGATTTGACCGCACACAAGAAATCATCAAGGGGTTTCGAATCCAGCCCAAACACGAAAACGAAGCGTCTGCGTTCGACCGAGTCATGCGGCCGCAGGGTGTGGCGATCGCGATCCTCAACATGGCGGTTTGGATGCGGCTCGGCGCGGATCGCAATATCGAGCAGATCCGCATCGCGGTTGGCCCGGGCGGACCGATACCATTCCGGGCTTATGAGCTTGAGGATTTTATGTGCGGCCAAAAGGCTGATGCGAACACGCTGCAGGATGCGGCCCAGGCGCTCTTGAACGAGATCCAATTGCGTACCAGCCCTTACAGGGCGACCGAGGCTTACCGCAAGCACCTGATCGCCACTCTGCTTCAGAGAACTGCTGACCGCATAGCGGAACGGGTCGGAGTGTAATCGAATTTGTTGTGTGTTGGTTTATGGAGAATATGTAATGGCAGATCGAATGATCTTAACGGTGAATGGTAGAGAACACGAGCTCGAGGTTGGGCCCGGCGATATGCTCTCTGACGTGCTGCGTTATCGCCTCGGTTTGACGGGAACGAAGATCGCTTGCGCGGAAGCAGAATGCGGTTCCTGCACGGTGCTCATGGATGGTCAGACGGTGCTGGCTTGCACACTGCCGGCGATGAAAGCCTCCGGTAAGGAAGTCATGACCATCGAGGGACTTCGTGAAAATGGAAATTTGCATCCGATTCAGGATGCCTTTGTAAAGCATGGTGCCGTCCAGTGTGGTTTTTGCATCCCCGGTCAGATCATGACCATTTACGCTCTCCTGACTAAGAATCCCGAGCCATCCGAAGGCGATATTCGCTATGCGCTGAAAGATACCCTCTGCCGCTGTGGCGCCTATCCGCGCATCGTCTCCGCCGTTCAAGCGGCAGGGGAGAGCTTGAGAACCGGTCAGCCAGTGACCGAGCCAGATTTATCCATATCCGGCGACGAACGGCTGGTCGGGGGTTACGCCTGGCGCCCGGACGCCATCGCAAAAGTGGATGGTACCGCCATGTACAGCGATGATTATGAATTTGCCGGCATGCTGCATGCTGCCGTGCTGCGTGCCGGAATCCCGCATGGGGTCGTACGCAGGATCGATTTTGATCGTGCCCGGGAGATGGAGGGCGTACATGCCGTCCTAACGGCAGCGGACATTCCGGGGCGCGTGAATCACGGGGTTGTCTATCATGACTGGCCGGCGCTCGTGGGTGTAGGTGAGAAAGTCCGCTACGTCGGGGACGCGCTCGCAATCGTCGTCGCCGAAAGCCGTAAGGTCGCTCAAAAAGCATTGGCCGAGATCGAGGTCCAGATCGAAGCCCTGCCAGTCGTCAGCGATCCGGTCGAGGCACACCAGCCGGAGGCGCCGGCAGTTCATGAAAATGGCAACCTGCTCAAGCACATCAAAGTACGTAAAGGTGATATTGATATAGGTTTCGAGCAGGCCGACGTGATCTTTGAGCAGGTATATACGACTCCCGCCATGGACCATGTCTTCATGGAGCCGGAGTGCAGCATTGCGCGTGTTACCGATGATGGACGCGTTGAGGTGTACGTAGGTTCGCAGATCCCATACGAAGACCGTGAGCAGATTGCCGCTGCTCTGGGGATTGAGGAAAGCCGGGTGCGCGTGATCGGTACGCTGATCGGCGGCGGCTTCGGCGGTAAGGAAGACATTGCCGGGCAGATTCACGCGGCGTTAGCCGCTTACCATACCGGGAGACCGGTTAAAATCCTCTTCGATCGCAACGAGAGTCTAATCGTGCACCCCAAGCGCCATGCAACTCAAATAAGAGTGCGTCTTGGCGCCAAGAAGGATGGCGCGCTCGTCGCGGTGCAGACGGAACTTTATGGCGATACGGGTGCATACGCATCACTGGGTGACAAGGTCATGGGTCGAGCGACGACTCATTCGGCCGGTCCCTACATCATCCCACACGTGAAATCAGACTGCTACGCAATGTACACCAATAACCCACCGGCAGGCGCTTTCCGCGGATTTGGCGCGCTGCAGTCCATTTTCGCCATCGAGACAGCCATGGATGAATTGTCCGAAGTGCTGGACATCGATCCAGTCGAGCTGCGGCGCATGAACGCCCTTAAGGAAGGATCGATAACAAACACAGGACAGATGCTGAGCGAGAGTGTCGGGCTTCTGGAGTGCATCGATCACGTGCATACACGTCTGAAAGAAATTGCCGGTGATGATCCGTTTTCGCCTCAAGAGGTTGAAGGAATGCCGCACCTGCGGAGGGCGTGGGGGCTCACGCTGGCATTCAAGAACACCGGTTTGGGAGAAGGTGCGCCAGATCGCGCCACGGCTGAGATCGAATTATTTACCGATGGCACGGTCGAGGCGCGCACCTCCTCGGCGGAAATCGGACAGGGACTTGTGACCGTCTTACAGTTGGTGGCGGCTGAAGAGCTTGGTATGCCGCTCGACAAGGTGCGCGTGCTGCTCTCCGATACCGATCTCACACCGGATGGTGGTCCCACCACCGGATCCCGCCAGACCTACATAAGCGGCAACGCAGTGAGGTACGCTGCAGGCGCGCTGCGTGAAGCGATATCCGCGACGCTCGCCGAGAAATACGATGTGCCGCCCGAATCGATCCGCTATGTGGAAGGCTTGGCGCAGGTTGATGGACACGAGATCAGCATGGGCCAGGCTGCTTCAATCATGAACGAGGAAGGCCGCAAACCGCTCGTTTCTTACGAGTACTGGGCTCCAGAAACCTACCCGTTGGAAACGGAGGGCGACAAACACTTCGCATTTTCGTTCGCGGCTCAGGCAGCGCAGATTGAGATCGACCTGCTCACCGGACAGGTGAAAGTTCTGCGGGTAATCGCAGCCAATGATGTTGGACGTGCGATCAACCCGCTCGGGTTGCTTGGACAGGTGGAGGGCGGTGTGATCATGGGCGTAGGCCACGCGCTCACCGAAGAATTCATCCTCGAGAGCGGTCTTGTCTGGACGGATCAGCTTGCGCGCTACCGTATGCCCTCGATCGAGCAAACGCCCGAGATCGAATCCATCGTGGTTGAGCATCCGACCGCAGAAGGCCCTTACGGAGCCAAGGGAGTCGGTGAAATTTCGACGATGCCGACCATCCCGGCGATCACAAATGCGGTCTACAATGCCTGCGGCGTGCGTCTTCGCACGATCCCAATAGACCAGGATTGGCTCGCTCTGGAGATCGCCCGGAAGGGGAACGATGGGCCCTGAGCGCGGCGATCGTTGGCTTCATTGGGCGCGTGAGATTCAGGCGCTGGCCAAAACCGGTCAGCATTACGCTCGCAACGCATTTGAGGAGGAGCGGGCGGAGAGGTTGATCGAAATCGCGGCCGAGATGATCGCCGCGAACAGCAACCTTTCATTGGATCAACTGAACCTCGCATTTGAGCAGCAGCCAGGCTATGTCACACCAAAGGTGGACGTGCGTGGCGCAGTTTTTAATCAGGGCAAATTGCTGATGGTTCGGGAGGTGATGGACGGGGGTTGGACGCTTCCGGGGGGATGGGCGGATGTCGGCGAGCCACCTGCGCTGGCGACGGAGCGTGAAGTGCTTGAAGAAGCCGGCCTTGAGGTAAAGGCAATGCGGCTGGTCGGTGTCTACGATGCCAACCGCGTGCCCGGATCGCTGGACCTCTTCCATGCTTATAAGTTAATTTTCATGTGTGATTTGATCGGTGGTGAGATCAGCACGAGCCACGAGACCTCCGCTGGCGGCTTCTTCACACCGGACAAGCTGCCCGAGCCACTTTCCGGATTCCGCACGACGCGTCGGCATCTTGAGGATATTTTCCGGGCGTATGAGCATGAAAACATGCCGACGGTTTTTGATTGAAAGGGAAACCGCTGATGTTAATCACAAATGCCAGGGTTATCACATGGACAGGTGAAGAAATACTTGAAGATCACGCGGTGCTCATCAAGGATGGGAAGATCGCTGCAATCGGGCCCACCAAAAAACTGGGCGAGAAGCATCAGGACGAGGAGCGCTTGGACGCTGATGGCAAATTCTGCATGCCCGGCAATATATGCGCCCACACCCATTTCTACGGCGCGTTTGCACGCGGCATGGCTATCCCGGGCAGAGCGCCAAAGGATTTTCCCGAGATCCTGAACAAGCTATGGTGGCCGCTGGATAAGGCGCTGCGTGAGGAAGATGTACGCTACTCGGCGCTGGTTTGTTTGGTCGATGCCATCAAGCATGGGACAACGACATTGATCGATCATCACGCTTCACCTAACGCCATTTCTGGCTCACTGGATGTCATCGCGGATGCAGTTGATCGGTCCGGCTTGCGAGCCGTGCTGTGTTATGAGGTCACCGACCGCGATGGAGATGAGAAAGCGCTCGCGGGGATCAAAGAGAACGTGCGTTTTATCCAGCGTTCAGCGGGTGGGAACGTCGCGGGAGGCCGAGTACGCGGCACGTTTGGGCTGCATGCCAGCCTGACATTGTCGGACGAGACGCTGGAAGCCTGCCGCAATGCGGCGCCGGAGGGGACGGGGTTCCATATCCATGTGGCTGAGCACGAATCCGATGAATACGACAGCCTTGCGAAAGCGGGCACCAGGGTGGTAGATCGGCTGCTTGATCATGGTATTCTAGGAGCGCACACGATCGTCGCTCATGCCATCCACGTGGATGCGCGTGAGGTGGAGATCCT
This sequence comes from uncultured Anaerolineales bacterium, assembly GCA_965603565.1. Lineage (GTDB taxonomy): Bacteria > Chloroflexota > Anaerolineae > Anaerolineales > E44-bin32 > E44-bin32. The sequence continues at coordinate 6,806 of CBFDDM010000002.1, forward strand.
TGCGGAAACGGGTACCTGGGTCACACACCAGCCGCGGTCGAATATGAACAACGGGGTAGGCGCCGCAGCGGTTGAATCGATGTTGAGAGCCGGGATCCCGGTGTGTCTGGGCAACGATGGTTTCTCCAATGCGATGTGGGCGGAATGGAAGACAGCTTATCTGCTGCATAAGGTCTGGCACCGCGATCCGCGCCGTATGCAGGGTGATACGGTTGTTGAACTTGCGGTTGAAAATAACGCGGCCCTCGCCGGTGTCTTCTTCCCTGACATGCCACCTGGCAAAGTCGAAGTAGGTGCGGCTGCCGACCTGATCCTGGTTGATTACCACCCAACCACGCCGCTCACGATCGGAAATTTGCCCTGGCACATCCAGTTTGGGTTCCATGAGTCAATGATCAAGACAACGATCGTGGCCGGTGAAGTACTGATGCACGAAGGCGAGCTGCTGACGTTGGATGAAGAAGAGATCACCGAACGTGCCCGCGCCCTCGTCCCGGATGTATGGGAGCGCTACCGGACGTTCGTACCAGCCGACGAATAAATGAGCAATGATTGGGAGAAAATATGTCAGATAAATTAATCCTCACACTAGCACTGGTCGGCGGAACAGGAAAAATTGGCCCCGGGCTGGCGATGCGTTGGGCACAGGCTGGCTATCGCGTCATCATCGGGTCGCGGCAGACTGAGAAAGCCCAGGGCGTCGCCGATAAACTCAATGAGCAGCTCGGCATCGAATCGATTCAGGGGATGGAAAACAGCGCGGCGGTTTCAAACGCCGATATCGCTGTGCTGACCGTCAAGCAGGATGCGCATGCGGCGACGGTAACTGCGCTGAAAGATGTCTTGAAAGGCAAGATCGTGGTCGACACGACCGCCCGCGTCGATTTTCGAGATCCTGCTCCGCCGGAGCCGCCAGCCGCGCCGCGCTACGCGCAAGAGGAGATCGGTCCGGAGGCGCGTGTTGTGGCTGCATTTCAGACCGTACCCGCTCACCGACTGAAAGAAAACCTCGATGAGCCGCTTGATATGGACGTGCTTGTATGTGCGGATGATGTTGGAGCGGCGGAGGAAGTCATCAAGCTTGTCGAAGGTGCAGGACTGAATGGATATTATGCCGGCAACCTGGATAACGCCGTCGTGGTCGAAGGACTTACGGCCATTTTGATCGCGATGAACAAGCACTACGGCACGAAGAAAGCCAGTGTTCGCGTCACCGGCGTGAGATAGGAATGCAAGCCAAACAGCTCATCTTCACCGCTCTGCCGGGTCTTCCATTAATCGAGGCAGGCGACGATCTTGTACGCTTGATACTCGAGGGCATGCAAAAAGCCGAACTCGAGATCGAGAATGGTGATGTTTTCATCCTCGCTCAAAAGATTGTCTCAAAATCTGAAGGTCGCTTAACCTACCTGCCTGATGTCGAACCCTCTTCAGAAGCGCTCCAGCTAGCCGAAGAAACTGGCAAAGACCCACGCATCCTGGAGGTCATATTAGCAGAAAGCCACTCCATCCTACGGCAGCGAGAAGGGTTGATCGTCGTAGAGCATCGCCTGGGATTTGTCTGCGCCAATGCAGGCGTAGACCGCTCCAATGTACGTGGCGAGTACGGGGAAGATGAAGATTGGGTCCTGTTGTTGCCCGAGGATCCTGAACGATCAGCACATGAACTGAAAGATGAATTGGAGCGCACCTCAGGCAAGCAGCTCGCTGTGTTGATTATCGATTCACACGGACGCGCCTGGCGTATGGGAACAGCGGGAGTGTGTATCGGAGCGGCAGGCTTTCCTGCGTTGCTCGATCTTCGCGGCGAGCCGGATCTCTTCGATGTCACGCTAAAGAGCACGGAGGTGGGGTTGGCTGATGAGATCGCTTCAGGTGCATCCGCATTGATGGGTCAGGCGGACGAAGGCCGCCCTGTTATCCACCTGCGTGGACTGCCCTATCCATTACGCGATGGATCCTGTAAGGAAATTATCAGGCCCAAGGAGCAGGATCTTTTCCGCTGATCAGATATGATCTTGAGTAGAGAGGATAGACAAAAGGGATTCAACATGACAGTCGATTATCCAGAATCGCACAAAGATTTACTCAAAGATGAAACCAAAGCGTTCGCGGTCCTCGCCACGCTGATGGATGACGGGACGCCACAGGCAACGCCGATCTGGTTCGATTACGTCGATGGCAAAATCATGTTCAACACGGCGCGCGGTCGTGTTAAAGAGCAGAATCTGGCCAGGCGGCAAGAAATTGCGCTCGTGATCCTTGACCCTGATGACCCTTACCGCTACATGCAAGTGCGCGGCAGGGTTGTGGATGAGACGGAGGAAAGTGCCCGGGAGCATATTGATGAACTCGCCGGAAAGTATACGGGTGAAGCGGATTATAAGAATTACCGTGGCGAAACACGCGTGAAATACACGGTCGAACCACAGTCGACCAGCGCAATGGGATGAGTGCAGTAGCCGATTCGTTCCATGCCCTTGTGCATGATCGCCGTTCCATCCGGCGTTTCAAGGATACACCGGTCTCAGAAGCTGTGATCAAACGCGTGCTGGAGGCCGGCATTCAAGCGCCTTCGGCACACAACCGTCAGCCCTGGCGATTCGTCGTGTTGAGAGCTCCAGAAGCGACAGAGTCCCTTGCTCGCAAAATGGGCGCACGACTGCGGGCTGATCTCGAGAAGGACGGCCTGGAACCCGCAGCGATCGAGAAAGATGTCTCGCGCTCCTATGCGCGCATAACCGGCGCACCGGCCGCTGTGGTGATCTGCATGGATGAAGCGACGTTGGATGAATATCCTGACGAGGAGCGCAGCCGCGCTGAATTTCTGATGGGAGTCCAGGGCGTCGCGATGGCCGGTGAGAATATCCTGCTGGCAGCGCATGCCGAAGGGTTAGGCGGCTGCTGGATCTGCGCGCCTTTGTTCGTGCCGGAACTGGTGCAAGAGGAACTTGGCTTGCTACCCGGTTGGATCCCGCTGGGGTTGATCCTGCTTGGCTATCCGGTCGGTACCGGGAGGATACGTGGTCGCAAGCCGCTCGAGGAGGTCACTCTCTGGAAATGAAAATCGCGGCCTTAGCCGGAGGTGTAGGAGGGGCGAAGCTGGCTCATGGATTAGATAAGGTGCTGCCGGCTGGCTCACTTACGGTGATCGTGAACACCGCCGATGACTTTGACCATCTCGGGCTGAGAATCTCGCCCGATGTGGACACCGTGACCTACACGCTCGCCGACCTGGCCGATGCGCAGAGAGGTTGGGGCCGTGCCGATGAGACCTGGAACTGTCTCGATACACTCGAGCGGTTGGGAGGGCCCACGTGGTTTCGCCTGGGTGATCGTGATCTGGGTCTTCACCTCGAACGTACGCGCAGGATGAAAGAGGGCGAACCGCTTTCATCGATCACTCGGGAGATCTGCGCATCATTTGGCATTCAATCCGAGATCCTGCCGATGAGCGACGATCGCGTTGCTACGAGAGTGCAGACGGAAGAAGCCGAGCTTGCTTTCCAGACTTACTTCGTAGCGCTGCGCTGCGAACCCGAGGTGCGCGGTTTCCGGTTTGAAGGGATCGAGGAGGCGAAGCCAGCGCCAGGTGTGCTGGAAGCGATCGGCGAGGCGGATTTTATTGTGTTCTGCCCTTCGAATCCCTGGGTCAGCATAGACCCTATCCTTGGAGTGGCCGGCATCGCGGATGCAGTTAAGCAGAAAACGGTTGTAGGGATCTCGCCAATCATCGGCGGACGTGCGCTTAAAGGGCCCGCGGCCAGGATGTACCGACAGCTTGGATTTGAAGCCTCCGCTGCTAGCGCTGCAAAACATTACCAAGCCTATCTTGATGGTTTTGTGCTGGACCAGGCAGATCTTGAATTAGAATCGGTGGTGCAGGAATTAGGAATGCGCGTACGCGTAGCGCAAACCGTTATGCAGAGCATTGAAGACCGAAAGACCTTAGCAGAAATAACAATAGAGTTCGCATTGCAGACCTTAGAAAGGATGCGATCCACATGACATACTGGGCGATCGTCCCCATCAAGCCACTGAGGCGGTCAAAATCGCGACTGTCCGGGGTGCTGACGGGTGAGGAACGTGCCGAGTTGAGCCGCAAGATGCTTGTACACACACTGAATACGCTCAGCGGTGTACAGGAGATCGAGCATACCCTCGTAGTGAGCAGGGACACGCAGGCATTATCCATCGCGCGCCAGCATGGCGCTCGTACGGTTGCGGAGCGGGGATCGCCGAAGCTCAATCAAGCGCTTGTGAGGGCGACAATTGTCGCCCAGGGCTACGGCGTTTCTGGCGTTCTTGTGCTGCCAGCCGATCTGCCATTGATCAGTGTTGAAGATATCCAGATGTTGATCGATAAAGCCAAGAATCCACCGGTTGTTGTAATTGCTCCGGATCGCCACGGCAGCGGGACAAACGCATTGTTGGCATCGCCGCCCGGATTGATCGATTACGATTTTGGTCCGGACAGTTTTGAGCATCACATCAAGCGCGCAGAGGAGGCAGGTGCGCGTGTTGAGATTTGCGAGATTTCCTCGTTGGGTCTCGATCTGGACCTGCCTGAGGATCTCGAAGTTCTGCAAGATGGATTAGAAACCAATTTAACCGTGCAGGAAGGTGAAGGATGAGTCTCAAACGAGTGGCGTTATATCTTCAGGATGCGCATGATCTCAGGGATGGGCTGGACTATGTCCGCTATGCCGAGGAGAAAGGCTTTGAGGCTGTGTGGCAGGCAGAATCCAGGCTGGTCCGCGACGCGATTGTGCCTATGGCTGCCTACGCAGCCGTGACTGAACGAATTAAAGTTGGCTCGGGCGTGATCAACAACTGGACGCGCAACATTGGTCTCCTGGCGGCAACTTTTCTCACATTAGACGATCTCGCGCCTGACCGGATCATCTGTGGGATCGGCGCCTGGTGGGATCCGCTTGCCAAGAATGTGGGCATCGATCGGCGCAAGCCGCTGACCGCCATGCGCGAAACCGTGGAAGTTCTCCGGCGGTTGCTGAATATGGAGCAGGTAACTTTCCACGGCGAATTCCACCATGTCGAGGGAGTTGAGCTCGATGTTGTGCACGGACGCAAAGAACCGCGCAATGTGCCTATCTACATCGGTGCCACCGGACCGAAGATGATGGAACTGACAGGCGAGATCGCCGACGGTGTCGTGTTGAATTACTGTGTGCCGCCGAGCTATAACGAGATGGCAATGGAGCGACTGGAAATCGGCGCCAGGAGTGCTGGGCGAAGCCTCGATGATATCGATCGCCCACAGTTGGTGGTGTGCTCGGTCGATGAGGACGAAGAGCAGGCGCTGGACACCAGCCGCGAACTGCTCACCCAGTACCTTGCCCAGCAGCCGCATATCGCTAAGGCCAGTGAGGTTGACCAGAGCATTGTCGATGAGATTCAGTCAATCCTTGGTTGGCCGGCCACGCATGAGCAGATTCAGGAAGCCAAGCACCTTGTGCCGGACGAATTAGTCAAACGCATCACCGCTTCTGGCACCCCGGATCAGGCGCGTGCGAAGGTGCAGGAGTATATCGATAACGGTGCTACCGCTCCAATTCTTTACCCTGTTGGCGGAGACGTGAAACTGCTCGTGGACACCTTCAGCCCGCAGAACTAATTGCGAGCGGCACGGGGCACAACATAGCATTCAAGGAGTCTGGCCTGTGAAAGATGAAGCCACAGATCGCCCCGATGGTTCAGGTATTGTGAAGCAGCCTAATTCCAGGCACTGCTTCGTTTGCGGTGTTGAGAATCGAACAGGCTTGGGGTTGGAATTTTTTGAAAATGGTGATGGCCGCGTGGTCGCTGAGCCGTGCCTGCCCGAGGCGTATCAGGGCTACCCTGGCATCGTACATGGCGGAATCGTGGCTTCGATGCTCGATGAAATAGCCGGACGGGCGGCAATGATAGGCGATCACACCCATTTCCGTCTGACGGCAAAATTAAACATCCGCTATCGACGGCCAGTACCCGTTGGAGAGACGATCCGCCTTATTGGCTGGATTGTTGATGATCGAGGCAGGCTGGCGACAGCACGCGCCGAGATCCGGCTTGCCGATGGCGCCCTGGCGGCTGAGGCCGAAGCGATCCTGGCGGATCTCCCGGACGCGCCTGAGAGGGAAGAAGTTCTGGCCGAGCTGGGTTGGAAGGTCTATCCCGACGCCAGCTCTGAACGAGGAAGTGAAACATGAAATACTACCGACCGGAGACGATCGAAGAAGCGATCAAGCTGCTCTCAGACGGCGTACCCCTGGCAGGTGGTACCAGCCTGGCCCCCAGGCGACGGTCGCTGGAGGCCGTGATCGACCTTGACCGGCTGGGGATGGATCAAATCAGCGTCGAAGATAACCGCGTTCAAATTGGAGCAGCAGCAAAGCTGCAGGATTTGGTCGATCTCAGAACCGATTTACCTGCTGATCTCGTAAAAGCCTGCCGACTGGAAGCGGCCTGGAACCTACGGAATATGGCAACCTTCGGCGGGACGATTGTGTCCGCTGAGGCGCGTTCGCCGCTGTTGGTTGTGCTGTTGGCGCTTGGCACGCAAGTTTCGGTGCACGCTGAGGTTTCAACTATTTCGCTGAATGAAATATTGGATCGGCGTGGAGAGATTGACAAACCGTTTCTTGTCGAGCAGATTTCGTTTGACCTGCCCGAGGCGCTCAGCTATGAGTTTGTCGCCCGGGCACCGACCGATCGACCTCTGGTCAGCGCTGCTGCAGCGTTCTTCCCGGAGGGTAAATTGCCATTCGTGGCCATAGGCGGTTTCGGCGAACGTCCGCTGCTGCTGCAGCCCGGGATGGGCACTACTTCAGCAGAATGGAAGCAGCTGGCCGCTGAAAAGTATGCTGGGGCAGGCGATGCCTTCGCGAGTGCTGAGTACCGGTCGGAAATTGTTGCGACCCTGGTTGCGCGTGTTGTGGAAGAGGTGCAAAGCTGATGCACATCCGTTTTGAATTGAACGTAGAACCTGTTGAGATTGATGTCGCTGAAGATGCGCTTTTGCTCGATGTACTGCGTGAGGAATTCGGTCTCTTCGGCGTAAAGCATGGCTGTGAGACGGGTGAGTGCGGCGCGTGCACGGTGCTGCTCGATGGCAAGCCGGTGAACAGCTGCGTGATGCTGGCTGCACAAGTCGAGGGTCATGCGATCACGACGATCGAATCTGTAGGGGAGTACCCGGATCAGGGCTGGCGTAAAGGTGTCGGCCTGGACGCAGTCCAGCAGGCGTTTGTCGAGACCGGCGCGATCCAGTGTGGGTTCTGTACGCCTGCGATGATATTGGCGGCACGCTCGCTTTTGGCCAGCAACGCGAATCCCACAGAAGCAGACGTGCGTGAAGCATTATCTGGTGTGTTGTGCCGCTGCACTGGCTACGTTAAGCCGGTCCAGGCGATCCTGCGCGCCGCAGCGGTGCTCAGAGGGGATCAAGTCGAGCCGATTGAGGGACCGATTCCCGCGCCGCAGGACCTGATCACACCGCCACCGGAGGTTGAAGAGACTCAGACCTGGGATACGGGCGATGTGCAGGTTTCGACAGAGACATCCGTAATGCCCCGCATCCAGATTGCCCAGCATCCGGAACCTCTCCATACGGTCGGTCACCCTGAGCCGAAAGTGGATGCGATCAAGCTCGCCCAAGGAAAGCCTGCGTTCACCGCTGACATCGAGATGCGCGGCATGCTCGTCGCTAAAGTGTTGCACAGCCCGGTGGCGCATGCCCGTATCAAACACATCGACGCATCCAAAGCAAGGGCGCTGGAGGGCGTCGCAGCGGTACTTACGTGGAAGGATGTGCCCCGTGTGGCTTACTCGACCGCCGGTCAGTCGCATCCGATCCCTGGGCCGCTGGACAGTTTTTCGCTGGATAATAAAGTCCGATTTGTCGGTGACCGGGTGGCGTTCGTCGCTGCTGAGAATGAAGCCATCGCCGAGAAGGCGCTCGAGTTGATCGAGGTTGAATATGAACGGTTGCCGGTGATCATCGATCCGGAAAAGGCACTGGAAGATGACGCCGTCCAGATCCACGACGAGCCGGAATATGTGAATTTCGATCATTCCGATCCCGAGCGCAACCTGGCGGCTCAGATCCGCATCGATATCGGCGATGTCGAGAATGGATTCGACGATGCCGATCGTATTTTTGAGGGGACTTATGAGGTCCCCAAGGTGCAGCAGGCGCACATCGAACCGCACGTGACGGTTACATACTGGGATGAAGATGATCGCCTGGTTATCCGCACCAGCACGCAGGTGCCGTTCCATGTCCGCCGTCAGCTTTCGCCGGTGCTCGGTTTGCCGGCGAAGCGCATTCGAGTGATCAAGCCGCGCATCGGCGGCGGGTTCGGCGGCAAGCAGGAAGTGCTCATCGAGGATGTCGCCGCGCACCTTACCATCGCTACCGGGCGGCCCGTGCGTTTTGAGTACACACGCGCCGAGGAGTTCTTTGCATCAAGATCCAGGCATCCGATGCGGATCAAGATGAAGACCGGCGTCAAGAGAGACGGCACGATCACGGCCAATGAGATGTACGCGTTGAGCGACACTGGCGCCTATGGATGTCACGCGCTGACCGTCACGGGCAACACCGGGCACAAAGCGATGGCGCTGTACGTCGGTGATGACAAGTATCGCGAGAGCCCAAACATCCGTTTTTACGCGGATATCGTCTACACAAACACGCCGCCATCCGGGGCGTACCGCGGCTACGGCGTGCCGCAGGGCTACTGGGCGGTCGAGCGCCACATGGAGCGCATCGTGCGTGAAATGGAATTGGACCCGCTTGAATTTCGGCTGAAGAACACGCTCAGGGCAGGCGAGATCCACCCCTTCAGCACAGCATGGTCAGAGGGACGTGAACCCAGGCCGGAGACGATCAACACCTGTGGCCTGGAAGACTGCACCAAACAAGGCGCATTAGCGATCGATTGGACAGCCAAATATGGTAAGCAGGAGTGGAATCGGGTTGAGGGCAAGCCGTATCTGCGCAAAGGCATAGGCGTTGCGCTGGTGATGCAGGGCACCGCCATCCCTTACCTGGACATGGGCGGGGCGAGCATAAAAATCAATGACGACGGATCGTTTAACCTTCTGATCGGTGCCACTGATCTGGGGACAGGCTCAGACACCGTGCTTGCTCAGCAGGCGGCCGAGGTGCTTGGTGTCTCCATTGATGACATCATTGTTTATTCCTCGGATACAGATTTCACCCCGTTTGATAAAGGCGCTTACGCCTCCAGCACGACTTATATCTCAGGTGCTGCCGTCGTGCGCGCTGCCGAACAGGTCGCCGAACGCATCCGCTTGCGCGCGGCGAAGATGCTCTCGGAGGAAGGCGAGAACGTTCGACCCGACAACATCCGCCTGGCAGAGAAGCAGGCCTGGGCGCCCGATGGGCGCTCGGTTTCGCTTGCTGAGGTGGCACTACACTCGCTGCATGAAGAGGATCAGGAGCAGATCATGGCGGTTGGTTCATATATGTCGCCGGTCTCTCCCCCGCCTTTTGCGGCGCAGTTCGCCGAAGTCACCGTAGATGTTGAGACCGGGCAGGTCGTCGTTGACAAACTGGTCATGGCGGTCGATTCTGGTGTGATCGTAAACCCGCTCACGGCTTCCGGCCAGGTCGAGGGCGGCATGACTCAGGCGCTGGGTTATGCGGTCTGCGAAGAGATGCTGTACGATGACGAAGGTCGTGCAAGAGAGGTAGACTTTACAGATTATCATATCTTTGCCGCGCACGAGATGCCTGAACTGCAGACGATCTTCGTCGAGACGGTCGAACCCTCGCACCCTTTCGGCGTCAAGGCGGTCGCTGAAATCCCGATGGATGGGGTCGCTCCGGCAGTGGCGAACGCAGTGATGGATGCCTGTGGCGCGGATGTGCTGACCGCGCCGGTCACACCCGAACGGGTCTGGAAAGCACTGGGCGGCTGAGCGTACCAGTTTGAGCGAACAGCGAGTATCGATGGCGAATATTTACGTTGTAGGACATGTCAACCCAGATACGGACGCCATCGCTTCGGCGATGGGCTATGCCTGGTATCGGGACCAGGATTCGGATGAGGAGGTTATCGCGGCGCGTGGTGGAGCGATTAATGCCCAGACGGCCTGGGTGCTCAACCGCCTGAATCTCGGCGCTCCCGAGCTGCTGACCGATGCCTCCCCGCGGTTCGAATCGGTGACGCTGCGATTTGACACGGTTACACCAGACCGGCCGCTGCGGGATGCCTGGGCGATTGCCAACCGCACCGGAACGGTTGCTCCAATCGTTGAAGCGGACAGAAAGCCGTACGGTCTCGTCACCGGGTTCAGCCTGTTCCGGTCTTTGAGCGATCTGGTCGGAGCGCATCCTGACCGGCAGGATATGAATCTGACCGATTTGTTCGACCTGCCCAGCAGCGAAGCGGCGGATACGAATGTCCCCAAGTTTCTGCTGGGCTCACGCATCCGCGATTCGCTACAACGGGTGCTGCGGGGCGAGCGTAATGAATTCTTCGTCGTCGACGAAAAAGATCGTTATGTAGGCGTTTGCCGGCAGCGTGATCTGCTCAATCCTCCACGCCTTCAGCTTATCCTCGTCGATCACAATGAGGTTGGGCAGTCTATTCGCTCGTTGGATGAAGCTGATCTGCTGGAGGTTCTCGACCATCACCGCCTGAGTAATCCGCCGACACGCCTGCCGATCCGGTTCCGGGTCGACCCGGTTGGCAGCACGAGCACGCTTGTCTCCGAGAAGATTGAAGATGCCGGCATGGGTGCACCGCCGGAGCTGGCGGGTCTACTGCTGGCAGGTGTGCTCTCGGATACGCTCCTGCTCAGCTCGCCGACTACCACCGATCGCGATCACCGCGCCGCCAAGCGGCTCGCCCGCTGGGCGTTCGTGGGTGGTTCACCCCTGGAAGGCGAGACGATCGAGTCCTTCGGCAGAGCGCTGCTGCAGGCTGGCGCAGGATTGGCGACGCGCGAACCGATGTCTGTGATCACGAGCGACCTGAAAATTTACGACTCATCCGGGATGCATTTCGGCATATCGCAGGTGGAAGTGACGGATCTGGTTGAAGTCGAGGAGCATCTGGCCCCGTTAAGGGAGGCGCTGAAAGGGCTGATCGACCAGCGCGGTCTAGATTTCGCCATGCTGATGATCACCGACATCGTGGAAGGATCCAGCCGCATACTGATGCAATCGGCGCCGCCCGTTTTAGCCGAACTGCCTTACAAACGCTCGGAAGACGATGTGCTCGACGCCAGCGGAGTGGTTTCGAGGAAGAAACAGTTGCTGCCAGTCGTACTGGCGATGCTTGAGGAGCGTTAATGAGTCTGTACCGCCGCATCTCCGAGCTCGAGGGTCGTGGGGAGCAGGCTGCGCTTGCAACCGTGATCCGCACACAGGGGTCGGTACCGCGCCACGCCGGGAGCAAGATGATCGTCTACGCCAACGGTACGGCAGAAGGAACGATCGGCGGCGGCGAGATGGAAAGCCGGGTGATTCAGGTGGGGATCGAGGCGATCGAAGAAGGCAGCACGAAATTGCTGCATTACGATTTCCGCGATCCCTCCGAAGGCGATGTGGGCGTGTGCGGTGGTGAGATGGAGGTTTTCGTGGAACCGATAAAGATTCCACCTAAATTGGTTGTCGTCGGCGCCGGCCATGTTGGACAGTCACTCGTTCACCTCGGTCACTGGCTTGGCTATCACGTCGTCGCCTGTGATGACCGTGAGGAATTCGCCTCAAAGACCTATATCCCGGAGGCGGATGAAGTCATACACTGTGAACTCAAGCAGTTGAGTGAGCACATCGAGGTCCACGCTAATACATTTATCGTTTTCACGACGCGCGGGGTCGATATCGATGTTGAGGCATTACCGGCGTTGCTGAAATCGCCGGCTGCTTATATCGGGGTGATCGGTTCCCGACGTAGGTGGGAGACGACCGCGAACGCGCTCAGGGAGTCAGGCGTGGCCGAAGAGTCCATCCGCAATGTCACCTCACCAATGGGCCTGGAGATCAACGCTGAGACCCCGGAGGAGATTGCGGTGAGCATATTCGCTGAAATTATCAAGGTGCAGAAGGGCGGGACGGGTCGTTCGATGGGCCACGACCCTAAGATGGAATAAGGGTTCAAGAGGGAGCCGTACATGTGGAAACGTTATTACACTCCAAATAACCTCGATCAGGCGCTTGAACTGCTCGCCGATGCGAGCCCGAAGGCGCGCATCATGGCCGGTGCGACCGATCTCATCCTGGAACTCGAACGCGGGATTCGGCCGGATGTGGATACCGTGATCGACATCACACGCATCCCGGGGCTGGATTCGATCGTCCTCGAGGATGGTTGGATCCAGCTTGGACCGCTGGTAACCCATAATCACTGCGCAGGATCCAATTTGATCCGCGATCACGCGTTCGCGCTCGCTCATGCGTGCTGGGAAGTTGGCGCTCCGCAGATTCGCAATCGCGGGACGATCGCTGGCAACCTGATCACCGCTTCGCCCGCAAACGATTCGATCACACCGCTGATGGCGTTGGGCGCGCAAGTCACGCTCCGCTCCAAGGAAGGCAAGCGGGTCGTGCAGCTCAGCGAATTTTATGAAGGCGTGCGCAAAACCGTGATGAAACCCGATGAGGTCATGGTGGCTATCGCCTTCCCGGTTCCTTCAGAGGCGACGCAAACTGCTTTCTACAAACTCGGACTGAGAAAGGCTCAGGCGATTTCGGTGGTCAACGCCGCTGCGCTGGTAGAACTCTCCGATGGAAAGGTGCAGATGGCGCGCATAACGCTTGGTTCGGTCGCGCCCAAGATCATCCATGCCACCGCGGCGGAGGATTACCTGATAGGCAAAGACTTCTCCGACGAGGTCATCGAAGAGGCGGCACGCCTGGCGATGGATGCCGCCACACCGATCGATGACATTCGCGGGTCGGCCGACTACCGGCGCTACATGGTTGAGGTTTGCGTACGCAGGTCGTTGAAACGTATCGCAACCGGCGAAGAGCGGGAAGTTATCCCCGAGCATCCCGTCATGCTGTGGGGACCAAAAGAAGCGATCGTGAGAACCACACTGGAGGTGCCATTCGAACACGATGGTGATACTGTGATCGAGACGACGATTAACGGCAAGCCCTACCGGTTCGAGAGCGGATATGAGAAGACATTGCTGAGGCTGTTGCGTGAAGAAGGACACCTCACCGGAACGAAGGAAGGCTGCGCCGAGGGCGAGTGTGGGGCCTGCACCGTATTCCTGGACGGCGCGGCTGTGATGGCATGTATGGTGCCTGCGCCTAGAGCGCACAGGGCTGAGATCGTCACAATTGAGGGTCTCGCCAGCGGGGAGCAGCTGCATCCGATCCAGCAGGGTTTCATCGAGGAAGGCGCTGTGCAGTGCGGCTACTGCACGCCGGGTTTCCTCATGTCTGGCGCCAAACTGCTCGAAGAACGGCCGACTCCGGATGTCGATGAAATCAAGCAATCGATCACCGGCAACCTGTGTCGATGTACTGGCTATTACAAAATTGTGGCTGCTTTTGAGCGAGCAGCCGCACTACTTGAGGAACAGCAGGCTTAACCTTCTTAGCAGACAATTTACGCCGAACTGCGATCAGATCGCGGGAGTTAATTATGGGACGAGATACCTTTCGATTCCGGCAGTTGGATAAGGAGCGCGAATCGCGCGGCGAGATTGACCCCATCTGGCGAGGGGTCGGATGCCTGATCATCTCCGGCTTTGCGACCGCCGGTTACTTCTTCGCTAATTGGTTTGTGCGTGCCAATGCCGTCAACGGGTGGATTTACATTCCCCGGGAGGCTTACTATCCATCGTTCGCCCCATTTCTGGGTGATGGACTGCTCATCAAACTTGTGGTCGCGCTGCTCTTCTTATTGCTCAGCTATGGGCTGATGTCCTTTATCTATGCGGTGTTTTTCCCGATTAAACCGAAGGAAGAGGACGCCCAACCCCCAAGGCGCAGACCGAAGCGGCAGAAGCGGCGGAAGACCTAGAGATGGATCGACAAGTCCCCCGGACCGGCTCAGAAGAGATCGAGCTTTATATCCGCACGTACTATTCACTGCTGCGCTCGACGACCGATGTGCGTGTGCGTTCGCTGGAGGAAGTGCACACCAACATGGGATCTTCGCTTCATCTTGAAGCGCGCTCGATGAAGCTGGACGTCTCAGCGCTGATTTACAGCTCACTGCGCTTGCCGGATTGCATCGTCGATGTCAAACGGGTTGTGCTTGGCCAGAGCCTGCGCGCTTTCATCAAGCGCGGCATCGGCAACATCGAGACGTGGGAGATGGCGACGGCCAAGGCGCGTCGACGGCGCTCTTTCTTCGACGGTGATTCGACCCTGGCTTGCTATATCGGCAGCCGTTCTGATATCGATGATATGGTCCCGATCCTGACCGCCTATCAGATCGAGTGGAACAAGCTCCATCGATTACTGCAAGGTGAGCAGGTAAGGAAATTTCTCGAAGCACCACTTGATTCGGAGGAGGGGTTGGCGGTGCTTGCCACCGGGATAGGCGTCGAGACGGAGGAGATTCTACGGCTGCGTACGGTCTGGGAAGATGACTTCTGGTCGACACTGAAGGCAATATCCGAGGATGAGAAAAACCTGAGCATTCGATTGCTGGCCGGGTCTTTGATGGACTACCGTCAGGCGACACAGAGCTGGTGGGAGCGTGTGGAAGAGATGGTGCCATCGGTGCTGGATCGACCAGTGTACTTTGTCTCCAGCAATGCACACAGCATTGTCAACCTGATTTCGGGCTATGCGTTGAGGCACGAGGACGAACTCGTCCGCTACCTGGAATATCCAGAGTGCTCCGACCTACTTATGGAGTGGGAGGACATCAAAGCACGCGAAGTGCCCTCGAGTCGTGAGAATTTTCTTTACTACGTGCTTAAGAAATATGTGCGGTCTGAAGCCGGAAAACAAGCGCGCATAGACCGAGCCCAGACGGAGATGGGCTCCGGGATAACGCGCGTCGAAAGCCTGACGGGCTTTGACGTCCAGGTCCAGGTTTTCTCACTGCGCGACATGATTCCCGATCAGATTGACCCCCGGCTTCAAGTGTCTGGTTATCAGGACCTGAAGGACAGCGATGCGCTCATCGTCAACATCGATTACCCGCTCGGGATGTCCGCATACGTCATCCTTTCGCACATCGCCACCCGCTTCGGCGAACTGCGCGGTGCGTACATCATGGGCAAGGCCGCGACACTGAACGGAGTCCTCGGTGACGTTATGATCCCTTCCGTCGTCCATGATGAGCACTCGCAGAACACATATCTGTTCGAGAACTGCTTCAGCGCAGCCGATATCCATGACGAATTGGTGTATGGAACCGTGCTCGATAACCAGAAGGCCGTCAGTGTGCGTGGCACCTTCCTGCAAACACCGCAGTACATGGACGTCTTCTACCGTGAGGGTTACACCGATATCGAGATGGAGGCTGGCCCATACCTTTCGAGCGTGTATGAGTTATTCCGGCCTAAACGCTACCCGACGGACGAAATTGTAAACATGTATGGCCTTCCGTATGATTTGGGAATACTGCATTACGCCTCGGACACGCCGCTTACGCAGGGACTCAACCTGGGCGCCGGATCGCTTTCTTATTTCGGTATGGATCCGACGTATGCTACGAGTGTGGCGATCCTGCGGCGCATATTTGATCTGGAAATCGAGCAATTACGTACATGACGAAAGTGGGCTCGCTGCCCTTTGATTGGTGAAACACAGGAGCATGCAATGACGCTGATTGGCGAATCTTCACTCCGGGTTGACGCTTACGGTAAGGTGATCGGAGAGACGCTCTACCCGGGCGATATCGACCGACCTAACCAGGCCTATATGAAGATTCTCTTTGCGGGGCGCCCGCATGCCCGCATCACCCATCTCGACGTCTCCAGTGCGGAAGCCATGGAAGGTGTGCTGGGTGTTTTCACCGCACGGGATGTGCCCAATAACGAGTACGGCTTGATCATGCCTGACCAGCCCGTGCTGTGCGGGCCTGGTTCTGAAAAACCATATGCCGACCATGTGCGTTTCGTAGGGGATCAGATCGCGGTTGTGGTTGCGGAGAGCGAGGTTATCGCCGAGAGGGCGATCGCCGAAATCATGGTGGAATTTGAAGAACTGCCCGTGGTTCTCGATCCGGTCGCAGCGATGAAAGATGAAAGCGATCTCGTCCATCCAGACAAGGGCACCAACATATTCTGTCACTACCGCATTCGCAAAGGTGAGCTTGAGGATGCATTCGAAGAAGCTGCCGCCGTGGTTGAGGCGGAATATCACACCCCGGCGCAGGAACATGCGTACCTCCAGCCGGAGGCGGGTCTGGCGTATATCGATGAAGAGGGGCGCATAACTATCGAGGTCGCCGGGCAATGGACGCACGAAGACCAGGAGCAGGTCGCGCACGCGCTGGATGTTCCACTGGAGAAGGTGCGCATTGTCTACCCGGCTATCGGCGGCGCATTCGGTGGTCGCGAGGACATGTCGGTGCAGATCGTGCTTGCGCTGGCGGTCATGCGACTGCACGAACGAGGTATCGACCGTCCGATTAAGATCATCTGGTCGCGAGAAGAATCGATCTTCGGGCATCATAAACGACATCCATTTGTGCTGCGTGCCAGGTGGGCTGCCGATGAAGAAGGTCATGTGACTGCTGCCCATATGGAAGTGATCCAGGACGGTGGGGCGTACGCGTACACTTCAACGAAGGTATTGGGCAACGCTACCTTGATGTGCACCGGGCCTTACGAGATCCCCAATGTGCATGTCGATGCCTTCTCGGTCTACACAAATCACGTTCCAGGAGGCGCGTTCCGTGGTTTTGGTGGTCCGCAGGGTTGCTTCGCCGCCGAAGCGCAGATGGACAAAATCGCAGAGGCGCTGGGCATGGACCCGGTTGAGATCCGCACTCGAAATCTGCTTAAAGAAGGATCGCTGCTATCGGTGATGACCCCGCTGCCTGAAGGCGTCAGCATCGGTCAGGTCGTCGAGGCGGCCGCATTGAAAGGCGGGTGGACAAAGGGAGAGCGAGGTTGGGTGAAACCGTCTGACAAAGAAGCGGGCGTTCTCGACCGGGGACCGCGTAAGCGGGGCGTCGGGTTTTCTTGTGGTTTCAAGAACGTCGGCTTCTCATTCGGTGCACCGGAGCGGGCTTTCGCCGAGATCGAACTGCACGGGGGCATTGAGATCGAAGAGGTTGTGCTGCATCACGCCGGTGCCGATGTCGGGCAGGGAGCGCATACTGTCTTCGCCCAGATGGCAGCCGAGGCCGTAGGCGTGCCGCTTGAAAAAGTGCGGCTGGACGTCTCTGACACAGCGACGACAAGCGATTCGGGTTCCGCCTCCGCCTCCCGAATGACCTTCATGGCGGGCAATGCCATCCGCGGTGCGGCAGAAGCTGCCCTGGCAAAGTGGCGCAGCGAGGAGCGACCGGCAATCGCACGGTTTGAATACAAACCGCCGGCGACGACGCCTCTCGATGATCAGACCGGTGAATCTAACCCCAATTTTGCCTACGGCTATGTGGCACAGGCGGTGAGCGTGGAGGTGGACACCGAAACGGGTGAACTGACCATCCTGGATGTTGTTTCGGCCAATGACGTCGGCAAGGCGATCAACCCTCAGCAGGTGGAAGGCCAGATCGAGGGCGGCGTGGTTCAAGCCGCGGGCTACGCGGTGCTTGAGGATTTCAAACAGGAAGACGGGTACGTACAAACCGACCAGATGTCGACCTACTTGATCCCGACGATCCTCGATATCCCCGATCGTGTGCAATCAGTTATATTAGAAGTGGAAGACCCGCTCGGACCCTGGGGGGCGCGCGGTATGGCAGAGATGCCATTCATCCCGTTCGCGCCGGCGATCGTCGCGGCGGTGCACGATGCGGTAGGCGTATGGTACGACGAATTCCCGCTCACACCAGAGCGTATCCTGCGCGGGTTGGGAAAACTATAAATTGATGGATCAAAAAAGACCGCTCGTGTTGATTCGCGGGGGCGGCGATCTGGCCAGCGGCGTTGCGCTGCGGCTGCACCGTTCCGGGTTTGGGGTGCTCATCACCGAAGTCGAGCAACCACTCGCGGTGCGGCGAGCGGTGGCGTTCGCCGAGGCGATCTACACCGGCGAGATGCAGATTGAGGAAGTGACCGGCCGCCGCGTTCAAGACATTAAAGAGACAGCCAGCGCAGTACGCGAGCGGGTTATCCCCGTTATTATCGATCCACAAGCGCAGATTCGAGAAGAATTGAAGCCTGCCGCAATCATCGACGCGCGCATGCGCAAGAGCGCGCCCGAACTGGCGATCGCAGCCGATGAAGTTGTCATCGGTTTGGGACCGGGCTTCACTGCCGGCCTCGATTGTCATGCCGTGATCGAAACCAATCGCGGTCATGCAATGGGGCGTGTGATCTGGGATGGTTCCGCGCAGAAGAATACCGGCGTCCCTGAGGCGGTGCAGGGTTATGACGTCGACCGTGTATTGAGGGCGCCTGCACACGGCGTTCTCACGGAAGGACTCGATATCGGGACAGTAGTTGAAGAGGGCGATGTATTGGCGCGTGTGGGTGATCACCCGGTTCAGGCGACTTTCAACGGCGTGCTGCGCGGAATGGTCCATGATGGACTGGAGGTCAACGAAGGAATGAAGATCGGTGATCTGGACCCACGCGGTATCGTCGAGCACTGTTTTACCGTGTCGGATAAGGCTCTGGCGATAGGGGGCGGTGTCCTCGAAGCGCTGCTCTCGTTCGATGCGATCCGGAATGCTTTAGGTAATTGAGATGAAACTTTCGAAGGCATTGCGGGTCGAAGCGGGCCATGTTATTGCATTCGTCGGTGCGGGCGGCAAGACCAGCGCCATTCGCCAGCTTGTCCAGGAACTTGCTGGCAAGTTCCCTGTGCTGGTCACGACCTCCACCAAAATGGCGCTGGATGAGAAAGATCTCACCGACGAGCATAAGGTGATCGAGGACGCTGGTGGTTTGCTCTCAGTACTATCAGATTGGGATCGGGAAAGTACATTGCTGCTGACCGCGCCGCAGTTTCCAGATGAGCTAAAGTGGGATGGTCTGCCGCTCGCGCAGCTTCAGGACGTGATCGAGTTCAGCCGGGAGAAGAAGGTCGTCCTCCTCATCGAAGCGGATGGCGCTGCAGGACGCTCATTGAAAGCACCGGCGGAGCATGAGCCGGCCTTGCCACACAACCTGGACTTGCTGGTTCCAGTTGTGGGGATTGATGCTGTCGGTGAAAGCGTCGACGGCGATCTTGTCCATCGCTCGGAGCGGTTGCGCGCACTTCTGAATATTGATTCGGGGACAGAGTTGACGGTCGAACATGTCGCAAGGTTGCTCAGGCATCCCTCGGGTGGCTTGAAAGCGTTGCCTCTGCATGCTGTATTGAGGGTACTCATTAACAAAGTCACCACGAAGGATAGGCTTAAGACCGCCCAACAAATTTCCGAACTCGCCCTGGAAGAGCCGAAGATCAAGAGCGTGATAATCGGCGCCATGCAGAAGAGAGAGCCGGTGCGGGAGGCGCGCAGCCGGGTGGCTGCGGTCGTGCTTGCGGCCGGGGAGTCGAAACGGTTTAAAAGCAATAAGATGCTGCGGAAATGGCACGGCAAACCCTTGCTTGAACATGTTCTCGATGCCGTGAGGGCGAGCAAGGTGCACCAGAAAGTTCTGGTCCTCGGCCACGAACAAGAAAAGGTCCTGGCAACCGTTAACCACGAGGGTTTCCAGATCGTTCAAAACCAGGACTGGAAAGAAGGGCAGAGCACATCCGTTCAGGTGGGGCTGGAGGCGGTCATCGATGATGTCGAAGCGGCAATTTTCCCGCTTGGCGATATGCCTAAGGTCGACTCCGGGCTGATAGACACATTGATCGATCGACACGCCGAGACACTTGCGCCGATCGTCGCACCGCAGGTGGAGGGAGAGTGGGGCAACCCCGTGCTGTTTGACAGTGTCACCTTCCCCGTTTTCTCAGAGTTGACCGGCGATCGGGGGGCGAAGAAACTCTTTGCTCAATTTGACGTTGAAGCTGTAAGGTCGGATCCAGCCGCCGGGTGGGATGTCGATCATCCTGAGGATTTACAGACGACGAGATCGTAACCCTGCGGGCTTGTACAAAATCAAACCCCTCATTTTCTTCCAACCCTGCAATCGGTTGTATCGACCCTGACAGGCACTTCTATCGTTATTGGGTTTGTTTCCGAATCGTGCGATTGTCGCCGAAAAACCATTATCCGTTTGGGGCAGGTCGTCTCATATTGTGGGTTTCCACTTTCTGTGCGTGGACCTCAGCGTATTTCTTTTTAAAGCATGATCTATTCATGCTCGTCGGCTGAACTAATCGGGGGGAGGATGAAATCCATCGAAAGTGGGATGAGTGAGGAGAAAAAACCCCCGTCGTCGATGGAGGCAATCACGCGCAGGTCCCCGCCCGGTTGGCGCGGGTCATCCCAGAAGGCTTGAATTTCGATCTGATATTCTTCGCCGCTCGGTGCGGTGATTTGGTACGCTTTCGGCGAACCGATCAGGTCGAGAAGTTCTTCATAGCGTTGCGTGCCAAGACCTTCGAGCTCCTTCTGGAGCATCTTGCCAGCTTCCACTTTGTCCATAGGCTCCACGCTTCTCCTGTGGTGAATTAGCCTTCAGCGGTTTCGCAGCCTGCCGACTTCAAGCAGCAGATGATCGTCCTCTCTAAGATAGAGTGCCTTTATATATATCTTCGGACCTTATTGCAATACTCATCATATTGTTCGGCAAATTTCTTCCGGAGGGTTTCTTCCTCCGCCCGAATTCCAAAGAAGTGGATATAGGCAAAAGCAACCGGAAGGAAAACGAGGGACCATATTGAGTTCAAGATGAGGCTGTATCCAAAATAAATCAGCGCCCAGCCAAGGTACATCGGATTTCTGCTGTACGCATACGGACCCGTAGTGATGAGCTCGTCAGGTGAGGCGATGCTCATCTCCCCGGCCTCAGAGGCGGCCCATAGGGAGAGAAGGATGCCTGGCATGGCCAGCGGCCAACCAAGTAGATGTCCTATCCAATGCAGGCTGAAAATCCGAAGGGGGAAGAACAGCTGCAGGATCAGGCTGAGTGCGATGGCCAGGAGATAGGCCTCTGGCACAGGAATGTTTTTAAGCTTGAGCTGCATGTGGATTCATTGGGTAGCTGCCAAGGATGAGTAGCCGGTGATCTGCGTATGTGTCCGTTTACAACTCAGGAATGCAAGTGCGTGTGAGCTCCATGAGCTGGTGAATATGATCTGCGCTGGCAGCCCATTTACCTGAGCTAACCTCTCGTCGCTTCTCATCAAAGTACTTTCCGGAAACATTTGATAACTCAGGATCTAAAGATAGCCAAACGTAGATTTCAGCCATTTCTTCTGGGGAAATAGAAAATCGGCTCTTGATCGAGTAAAGCCACTTTTGAACATTTGAAAGATTAGGGTATCTCTCAAGATCAATTTTCACATTCGTAACTCGAATACAGTTAGCTGTCTTGGCAGAACCGAGGTACTCACCGGCCAGCCAGAATATATACATGACCTGCGCCAGTTTCGATTGATAATATGCTCGATCAACCCTGAATCCTCCTCGAGTGAACTCTGGATCGGCAAAATCCACCCGTAGAGTTGGATGCATAACCAATCCCTGGGATGATACCGTGATTACACGCGCCTGGCTGCTCGCGGATAACTCGGGATCAAGCAGCTTCGTCAGAAGAACCGGACCGAGATGGTTTGTAGTCCAGATCGATTCGATCCCATCCCCGGATAGCAGTGGTTCCTTCCGACTGATATCAAAATCAGCGGCATTATGTATGAGCATATCCAGGTGTGCGCAGCCAGACGATCTGATCGCATCACAACCCTGGAGAATGGACGATCGTGAGGAGAGATCCATCACAATAAGCGTCACCGCATGATTTCCCGATTGAGCTTTAATCTCGGCCGCAGCGATCTCTCCGCGTTGCTTGTCGCGGCAAGCTATGATCACCTCGACATTCTTTTTGGCAAGCTGTATTGCGGCTGCTTTTCCGATCCCTGCGTTGGCCCCCGTGATGAAAGCGATCTTTTTTCCCATCTTCGTCCCTCGATACAATCATTGAATCGATTGATTGACTGTAGCATCTAGCGACCTTGAGTTTTAACAAAACAATCTGAGGCAAGGTCGAGTGGAGAGGTGCCTGGCATCGCTCCGCACATTCACGCTGATGGCTCCCTCACCGGCTCATAAACCGATCCGAGAGAGAATCTTATATTATCTTATCTCTTTCATAAACCCTGTTTCGAATGCATGGAACATCCGGCTCCATGGTGCGGATGCTGGATGTGGTCAGCTCGGTCTCCATCCTCAGCTAGAACAATCCAGTTTCCCTCACTCCAGCTAACTCGCTTTACACAGCTCGCGCCAGGCTGCGCAGGCTGGGGATCGCCGTCCTCGCAATCCGCTCAAGCGTTTCCTCATCCTGCACGTGCCGGATCGGCGCCACCTGGCCTATATCTGCTGGATGCCAGTAGCCGATCATGAACTCGGTGAAACCAAGCTCGATCAGCGGATAAAGGTATTCCTGGAACGTCCCCGGGCTTTTATATAGATCATCCATAGTCCAGCCCAGGCAGAATGAGCGCCGAATGGTGTCGGGTTTGCGCCCGGCTGCCACGGCGCTCTCAGTCAGGGTGTGGATCGCCTCCGCCGCCCGGGCGAC
The DNA here is from genome assembly GCA_965603565.1 of uncultured Anaerolineales bacterium. Lineage (GTDB taxonomy): Bacteria > Chloroflexota > Anaerolineae > Anaerolineales > E44-bin32 > E44-bin32. The sequence continues at coordinate 29,558 of CBFDDM010000002.1, forward strand.
GCACGCATCATGGGAGTGCTGCAGACCCCCGAGCATGTTCCAAGTGTCCGCGTACCGACCGGCAATCTTGAGCATCCGCCGCCCCTGGCAGCCGATCAGCAGCGGAGGGCGCGGCCGCTGTACCGGCCCTGGCCGCATGACCGCGCCCTCAACACAGTAGTATTCCCCTGCGAACGTCGTCTCGGTTTGGCGCAGCATCTGGTCGATGATCTCCACGCCTTCTTCGAAACGGCCAACCCGCTCGCTGTTTTGCCAGGCCGGGACGCCGACCATTGCATGCGCCGGGTCCTTGGCCGAACCGGCTCCCAGACCCAGCGTCAGCCGGCCGCCCGAGATGTGGTCTAGCGTCATCGCCTGCCTGGCAAGCAGCGCCGGGTTGTGGTAGATCAGCGTGCTCACCAGCGAGCCCACCCGGATGCGATCTGTGCTGGCGGCGATTCCCGCTAGCAAGGACCAGGCCTCCATCCAGGAGGTACGGGAGTCGAACGGATTGGCGAAGTGATCCACCATCCAGATCGAGTCGAATCCGAGTTCCTCGACTCTTCGGGCGCGACTGCGGATTACCGGCCAGTTCGGGAAAGGCGGGAGCCAGACACCAAATCGAAGGTGTCCATCCGAACTGCGCATTTCGTGAGACGCTTTTAGGCTCATCCTATCTTCATGTCTCCATCCGTGCCGGAGCGGCAGCTTCCCTCCCCTGCAGCAGTAAATACCCCGCAGCGACCGTGATGAACAGGTATACAGCGACGATGCCCCAACCAAGGAAGTTCAACACACCGGACAACGTGGTGATTGTCGTAACCACAAAGCCGATTGCATCGTAGACGAATAGATACATCAAGATCGGCTGGCGTGCGCGCGTATCCCCAAGGTCTCGCGCAAACCACATCAAAATCAGTGTCCCGAGCATGTTCGCCCCGTACTCGCGGCCAAGAAAGACTCCCGGCGCGGTGAGCGATGCACCGAGGATCCCAAGCAAAAAGCTCGGGAAGAAGAGCAGCAGCACGCCGAATGTCAGGCAGACCACCGCTTTGATGAGCAAAAGCATTCTGAATGTCATCTCATACCTCCTACTGGTGAATGACGGGTGCAATTTCATCGGTTTGACGCTATGATAAGGAAACCACGCGACGCGAACGCTAAAAAATCGTTAAACATCGCGAGCCACTCTCGCGATTTGCCATATAGGCGAGGAAAGTACCTGCCATGCTGGAGCTTCGAACGCTCGGTGATCTCCGCATTACGGTCGATGGCCGCCCTGCGGCATTGCACTCGCACAAGGCGCAAGCCTTGCTGGTCTATCTGGCGATCGAAGGCGAACCGCAGCCTCGCTCATCGCTAGCCGCCTTGCTCTGGCCGGAAAGTGATCAAGAGCACGCCAATACCAGCCTGCGCGTCGCCCTCACGACACTCAATAAATCCTGCCGCGATTACCTCAACTGCAACCGCCAGCGAATAGGCATCGACTGGGATAAACCGGTATGTGCCGACTTGAACGAATTACTGCATTGTGCCGAGAAGGCGGAAGATGATCGCGCCCAGGAATTCTACAAAGGACCCTTCCTTGCCGGCTTTCATATTCGCGATTCGGAAGCCTTCGAAACCTGGCGCACATGGCAGAATGAACGCTTGATGCGCGTGATCACCCGATCCTTTCAGCGCACCATCGATCGTACTTTACGAGGCGATGTCAGCCGCGATCCGGTCGCTCTCTCACAGCAACTCCTGAAGATCGAACCGTTGGACGAGAGCGCACACCGCGCCATCATGATCACCCACTGGCGAAATGGGAATCACGCAGCAGCGATCGAACAATACCAGGCATGCCTCAACCTGCTACAAAACGAGCTGGCCGCCGAGCCTTCGGATCAGACCCGTTCCCTTTATGAGCGCATCCAACGCGGCGACGCCCCGACAACACAGCATCTGCCTTCTGATCGGTCGACGATACCCCAGAAGCGTCGGCTGATTGGGCGGGAGGAAGAATTGAGCGCCTTGCTCGAGCGAATCGACTCCGAGCAATACCGGCTTGTGACGCTTCTTGGACCGGGAGGAATCGGGAAAAGTCGTCTGGCGATCGAAGCTGTGCGCAAGGCAGCAGACTGGTTTCCCGATGGCGCCTTCTTCTGCACGCTGGCTTCTGTTCCATCCCGCGAATTCCTGCTCCCTGCTGTGTCCAGCACCCTCGGCTTTTACGTCGATTCGTGGGTCACCATGCTGGACCCGAAATCCCAACTGCTGGATTTCCTCTCCACCCGGAAGATCCTGCTGGCGCTCGATGGATTCGAGCATCTCACCGGATGCGCTGATTTGCTTGCGGATTTCCTGGCGCATGCCCCGCACTTGATGCTTCTCGTCACCTCCCGCGAGCGCCTTAAATTAAGCGACGAGTGGGAAATGCCTCTGGAGGGGTTGCATGTCCATAAGGATGAGAAACCGGGAGTTGATCCCCGCTCTCCCGCCTTCGAGCTCTTCGAACTGCGAATGGCACAGGCGAGCGGCGATCGGCAGCTGGATGGCCCCGAGCGCACAGCCGCGCAGGAGATCTGTTCGTTAGTCGAGGGAAATCCGCTGGCGATTGAACTAGCGGCGGCATGGAGCGGCGCGCTAGCGCCTTCCAAGATTCTCAACCAGATGCAGGTCAGCCTGGATGTCCTCACTACCCGCCACCGAGATCTCCCCGAGCAGCATCGCAGCCTGCGAGCGGTGTTCGACCACTCCTGGGACCTGCTGCCGGATCATTTGCAAAGTACCCTAACCGCAATAGCGGTCTTTCGTGGAACCTTTATCCCTGAAGCAGCCGAAGCCGTGGCGGGAGCCACATGGGTGGACCTCACCGCGCTTGCTGATCGGAGCCTGGTGCGGTGCAACCCGCTCGGCCGGTATGAACTGCATGCTTTACTGAAGGAATACGCCGTCGAAAAACTGCTCCAGGATGCCCGTGCCACTGAGCGGGTGCAAAGCGCCCACGCCCGCTATTATCTGGAACTTCTAAGCAGGACAGCGCCGGAGTTTCTCTCGACCGGCATGCTGGCTGCGAGAGAAGGGGTCGCCAAGGAATTGGCCAACATCTGGCTTGCCCTGGAGTGGGCGATCCAGCACTTCGACGACGAGTGTGTGTATCAAGCCATGGACGATCTTTTCTCATTTTATGTCGTGCATGGATGGCAGGAGGGCGCCGTGGCGCTCGAATACCTCGTGGGCAGGATCAGTGCATCTCGTGCCGGCGAGAATCAGCAGCAGTATTGGTCCCGTCCTCTCTATCGAGCGGCGATTGCCAGGCAAGCATGGTTCCTGGCCCATCTCGGCCGGACGGAGGAATGTCAATCCCTTTCGGAGCGCTGCCTGGCGTGGATGTCGACAGATGACATTCCGGATGATCGCTCGATCTGTTTGAACAATCTGGGGATCTGCGCCTGCCTGCTGGGTCAGTCCGATAAGGGTATCGAATATCTCGAGCAGGCTATCGCTGTTGGGCAGGGGTATGCCAGGCCGGTCTTCCCCTCGTACTATCTGTGGCTCGGGTATATCCGTTTCCTCCAGGGCTTATACGCGGAGAGCATGACCGAGTACCAGATCTGCTACGATCTCTTCGAAACACAAGGAAACCAGCCAGGAATGGCGTTTGCCCTGAGCAAGATGGGGCTGAGCGCCGATGGTATGGGCTCTTATGATCAAGGCCTGGTTTATCACCGCCGTGCGCTTGAAATCTTCCGGGCGACGAACCATCTTTCCGGACAGGCCTATACCTACAGCCGGATGAGTGTGGATGCTTACGGCTTGGGTGATTACGGCCAGTCTGTGGAATGGGCAGAGCAGGGACTCAAGCGTTTTGACGCGCTCGGCCATCGCTGGGGCATATCCAGCTCCCGCTGTCGTCTTGCCTTTGCTGAGATCGGTTTAGGCAAGCTCGAGCAGGCGAACGGGCATCTTCTCGATGCGCTCAGCCGGGCCCAAGAACATCAAATGACGCCTTTGATGCTGTATGCGATCCTTGGGCTTGCCTGCGTACTCCTCCTCGAAGGTGAGCTCGAGCGGGCAAGGGAGCTGCACTACACCGTCGCGGCCAACCCGCAAACGCCGAAGATCTACCTCGATCTAGCAGCGCGCTGGCTGGATGAGCCGCGTCACATCGGCACGGAGACAGCCCCGGTCGTGGTGCCCACCTTCGAAGTCATGCAGACATCGCCTCCACATTCGGATCTGGATGCGCTCGCCTCGCAGCTGCTCGAGCAGTCGCGCTCCCAAACTTCGAAGTCGTGGGGTTAATCTTCTAAACCAGTCCAGAGCTTGTGCTGCACGTGAAGGATGCGGAGGGCGTACTCGTGATGAATGGATCCTCCGGGCTCCGAAGAGCAGCCTCGCGCTCTGCGGAGCACAGTTCGTCCTCCCTCAGCTCCTCGCGATGATGAGCTTGACGGGGTCTCGCATCGAAGTCTGGAGGGGCGATGTCCCGCATTATGCAGAGCATCCCCGGAGCGAAGCGGAGTGGTAGGGGCTGTCTTTCAAGGATCCAGCGTTCTTTGCAGGGCAGCGAGCTGTCGTGCTGCCGCTGGATTCCGCAGGAGCAATTACGTACGGATGAATGCGGACGCCCGCCCTGCTATGGCTTGCATTTCCTCGCGTGAAAATGAAACCCCTGCTTTTAGTTTGGTCCCATCTACCAGGCTGGCTACAATCGAATACGTCGGTTCCCCTTCGCTCCATTCACGTTCTTCGACGTCAATTGACCTGATGGCGCTGAGGGGGTACTGCCTTGTTTGCCAAGGCAGGATTGGGGCGTTGATCGAATGGAACGCGGTTTGTGAGATGCGATCCAGTCTCAATCTGGAGTTTAATCCGGCTATGGCTCCCCAAAAGAGGAGCGCACTCACCAGAAGAGCTCCGATAGAGACGATCAAGACGAAGAAGAAAGGTATGTTGAGATAACCTTGCCAATTCGGCCGGATGATGAGCTCGTAGGGTGCCAGGAGCGGGATCAAGCCGGCAAGGACGAATAAGATGCGCTTGCCAATCGGTAAAGTCGATCGAATCTCAAAGAAACCTCGCTCTTCCAGAACGCTGATCATCTTATGCCCCTTGACTGGATCTGCTCATGTGGGATCCTCCACTGACGCGAATACTGACCTGGTGTGACGGACGGTTGGCCAGTAAAAGAATCTCTCTGCAGCAGCCCAACTATATCGTATCCCAGATAACCGACGTGTATCCATCCGGGCACCCGGTTTATTGCATTCCTCTATATCGTCTCGCATCAACGATCCCCAAATTATGAGGGCAAGATTGGGTGAGAATCAACCTATTCTCCAGCATACGTAGAAAGTCTCGATGCGGTGCCTGGTGACTAAGCGCCTGGGTTGTTGCACCCGGCGCGGCGCGATCGCCGGGTGATGTGAGGTCCTCGCTCTTTGCGGGGCAGCGAGTTGTTGGGCGGGCTAGCATGCTATCGCAAAGCATCCGAGGTTTTCTTAATCTGTTTGAAGTGTGATTTTTCGTGATTTGCCAACCATTGAGCGTAGGTGTAGACGGTGCGCTCGCGTGGCCTCCCCGCGCCGGTGACCGTTGCGCTGCGCTCCCAGTCCTCCGGTGCCAACGGTGTCAACACGCCAATCAGCTCGGTCCGTTGGGTTGAGTACGCATGGAATGAAGGCTCGAAGGGCAAATCTTGATAATTAGTCTGCTTGATCCAGGTTGTGGGATTGACAGCCTTGAAGGTCGGGTGATCCTCGCTGAGTATCAGGAGGATGTATTTACCCCACATATCGGAGCAGGATCTTAGGTGGGCAATGATATCCCTCAAAGACCATGCATCTGGCTCGGGAGGGGTCAACAACTCAGGCAGTGTCAAATCCTCAATCAGTTCAGCAATGTGCGACGGTGCGCTGGCAAGCATTGAGATAAGCTCATCTTTGGACCGTGGTGTATCGTACATCTTGCTCCTCATCCATCCTTTGGTCCAAAGTCCGTCACCCTGACAATCTCCCCATCTCGATCGTAGGTTGTCCACTCTCCGACCTGCTCGCCTTCTGAAAACGAACCCGACCGCATGAGGCTGCCATCTTTGCGAAACCATTCCCAATATCCGGTTTGTTCGCCATCGAGCATCTGGCCTTTTGCCCAAAGGCTGCCGTCCTTGTGATACTTGATATACTCCTCGGATTTCATATTTTTCTTCGGCATGATAGCTCCTCTTCTTAACCCCCATCTAAGCAGAAAGTTAAAGATATCGTGTGACTATTGCAAGATGCAGTTTATCGCTCGAGAGCTGAGCGGCCGGGGGAATCTGGTCCAGACACATTCTGCGAGATCCAACCTGCCGGTCGCCGAGTCGAGCGGAAATATCATTTCTTGCGCTCGAGGTTCATGGCCACAGCCTCCTGGATGAGCATCTTCAGGGCGGGTCCGTCGATCTCATCACCTTCATAGAGGTCGATGGCGCGCCGGACCTTGCCCCCGAGGCTGGCGTTGAACAGCCCTTTGGGATCCTTCAAGGAAGCGCCCTTAAAGAAGGTCAGTTTGACCTTTTCCTTGTAAGTCTCGCCGGTGCAGATGCCGCCGCTGCGAGACCAGACCGGCGTCCCCGGGCTGCTGGGTTTCTGCCACTTCCACTCTTCGACGATCTCCGGGTCTGCCTCCAATATAACCTGGCGCACCTCCCCCAGCCTCTCGCCGCGCCAATCGCCCAGTTCCTTAATCTTGGTGCTGATCATTTCAGAAGCTGTTTTCTCCTGGCTTGAGGATGGACTCATCTTAGATATCTCCTTCTTCTCCATTGATAAATTCACGCGCTGTGCGGCTTCGTGCAGTGACGGGCTTTCCCACCGGGACTAGGGGACCCATCCGGGAAGATCCGCTGCCTGCCGGATCCAGCCCCTGAGGAGTTCCTCGTCGATCTGCTCGTCCTCATGGATGTGCGGGTAGCGCACTTCATCGTGCTCAGACTCGATGGGGGGAACCGGCTTCAGGGATGTGCCGCGGAAAAAAGTCACTTTGACGTAGTTCGTAAAGCAGTGGTAGCTGAGGAACCAGCCCTGACCCTCGATGCCATAGAAGGGCGAGTTCCACATCACGGCTTTGCGCACTTCGGGCACGGTGCGCTCCATGAGCGTGTCAAGGCGGCGCCCAGCGTCGCCTTTCCAGCCCGGCATTGCCGCAATATAGGCTTGCACGGGCGCATCGCCGTCACCCTTGGGAATCTAGGGGTTGCCGCCGGCGAGCAGCGTTGGCTTGGTCTCGTTCTGCTCTGATTTCATTTTAACGTCCTTTGAGCATGATCATGCTGCTTTCGCGTTTATTTGTGTTCGACCCCGGCATCACGGAGCCTCTTCTCGGAACACGCAGATCCTCATTTTCAAACCTGTTGAAAGCGCGTTCATATAATCTTGCTGTCTTTAACCGCCCGCCATCTCAAGGATCTTCTGCACCGAGCGCCAGTTGCGGGCGGTGGCGCTTACACCCAGAGCGCGCTCAACCCCCGCTGCCAGTCTCGACCTGCCGATCCCGTCCGGCGCGTGCAGATAAAAGACAGCTCCTTCCAACCGGAAACTCTCGCTCTCCGCTCGAGCCTCCTCAAGCGCCTGCATGTCCGGGTCCGGTGGCTTGAAAGCCAGGAAGAACACGTGCAGCGATTTTGGTTTGTCCTCAGCTTCAGGAAAGGGGTTCCGGACTGCCGAATGTTCGAGCCGATCGAGCGTGAGCACGAGCACCTGAGGTGCGAAACCCTTTCGTAATTCGATCACCTCGGCGAGCCGTGCTGAAAAACCGCCTGGCAGGTTTCCGGCATACTCGAATGCGGCATTGCCGCTCTGAATATAGGTGCGTACGTTCTCCGCTCCCAGATCCTGCATCGCTTCGACAAGATCGTCCATCGGCAGGCGGTTGCGACCGCCGACGTTGATCCCTCTCAGAAGCGCGATGTACGTCTGGTTCACCGGATGACTAGCCGCCCTCGTACGCCGCTTCCAGCGCGGCGATATCGAATTTCTTCATCTGCAACATGACGTCCATCACTGGTCCGGATTTCTCGGGATCGGGGTCGCTCAGCATCTCGCCCAGCTGAACCGGCACGATCTGCCAGGACACGCCGTACTTGTCCTTCAACCAGCCGCACTGCTCAGCCTCCGGGACCGCCGAGAGCGCCTCCCAGTATTGGTCGACTTCTTGCTGGGTCTCGCATTCGACATAAAACGAAACCGCTTCGTTGAAACCGAATTCGTGGCGCTGGGCGCTGTCCATTGCCGCGAACATCTGATTTTCCAACTCGAAGCTGGCGTGAGCGATCGTGCCCTCCTGATCAGGTTCCTGCCCGGGTCCGTAGCGGCTGATGTCGCCGATCGATGTTCCACCGAAGACCCGGGTGTATAACTCGATCGCCTGTTCAGCATGACCGGCCTGGTCCCCCACGAACAAAAGCGAAGGCACGATCTTCTGCGCTGCCGGTGCCAGGATCAGCTGCCATGAAATGCCGAAGCGGTCCTGGATCCATCCATACCGGGGGTTGAACGGGTACTCGGCCAGCGGCATCAGCGCCTCACCGCCTTCTGAGAACGCTTCCCAGAATGAATCCACCTGCTCCTTCGTGCCGCAGTGGACGAAAAACGAGATCGACGGGTTGAACTTGAAGATTGGACCGCCGTCGAGCGCCATGAAGCGCTGACCTTCAAGCTCGAAGTTGGCATTAAGCAATTTACCCTGCATGCCTTCCATCAGGCCTGGTGGTGGATCGTCGGGATAACGTTGTAGCTGTATGAGCCTCGAATCGGCGAAGACCGAGGTGTAGAACGTCACTGCCTTCTCAGTCTGGTCATCGAACCATAAACAAGGGGTGATCTTCTGCATCGATTGGTCCTCCAAGCAACCCTGGATCGCATGTCGATCTGTCAGCGCGGGTGAACCTTTGTGTGTCAGGTCGGTATCCATTTGAAACATAACTTATTTGGACAATATTTGTCAAGTTATAGCTGGGGATTCAATTCGTTGACCATGTTCCTCATCAAATGCTATAATCGATGCATGTTATTTCGAGCGCTGATCGCACAGGACGCTAATCCCATCTCCCATCGGGTGCGGTGTCCGCGCGCTGATTAAGTACGGTCAGGTCGATCTCGCCGCCGCCCGATGGCAACAAGTCGGGCGGCGTGTTTTTATGAAGGATGGAGGCATCATGTTGAAAACGCATGCTTGCGGCGAATTAAGGGCCGAACACGAAGGCCAGACCGTTACGCTGGCGGGATGGGTCAACCGGCGACGTGACCACGGCGGCGTGACTTTCCTCGACCTGCGCGATCGTTCCGGCCTCGTCCAGGTCGTCGCCAACCCGGAGATTTCCGGAGAAGCCCACCTGGCCGCCACCGATGTGCGCAACGAATGGGTGGTGCGCATCGAGGGCACCGTACAGGTGCGCCCGGAGGGGATGCGCAACCCGGACCTGCCCACCGGTGAGATCGAGGTCATGATCGATAGACTCTGGGTGCTTAACCCGGCCAACACGCCGCCGTTTCCGATCAATGAGGAGACCGAGGTGGATGAGAACGTCCGCCTCAAATACCGCTACCTCGACCTGCGCCGCGATCGCATGCAGTCCAATCTGAAACTGCGCCACCAGGTCGTCAAATACATCCGCGATTACCTCGACGAGCGTGGCTTCTGGGAGGTCGAGACGCCGATCCTGTTCAAGACCACGCCTGAAGGTGCCCGCGACTACCTGGTGCCCTCACGTGTTCACCCCGGCGAGTTCTACGCGCTGCCGCAGTCGCCGCAGCAGCTCAAACAGCTGCTCATGGTCGCCGGTGTCGAGCGCTACTTCCAGATCGCACGCTGTTTCCGCGATGAGGACCAGCGCGGCGACCGCCAGCCGGAGTTCACCCAGCTCGACCTCGAGATGTCGTTCGTCGAGCGCGAGGATATCATGACGATCACCGAAGATCTCTTCACGACGATGGTCGAGAAACTGCTGCCTCAGAAGAAACTAATTAACAAGCCCTGGCAGCGGCTAACTTACCAGGAAGCGATGGACCGCTTCGGTCGCGACGATCCCGACATCCGCTTCAACCTCGAGCTCGTGGACATCGGTGAACTGGCGGAAGGGTCCGGCTTCAAGGTGTTTGAAAGCATCTTGGAGAAGGGTGGTGATGTTCGTGGGATAAATGCAAAAGGCTGCGGCGATTTCAGCCGCAAGGACATCGACGAATTGACCGAGTATGTCAAGCAATTCGGTGCCAAGGGCCTCGCCTACCTGGCGGTCTCCGAGGATGGCGAGCACCGCTCCTCGTTTGCCAAGTTCATCGAAGAAGAGCGCCTCGAAAACATGATCAAAGCGATGCAAGCCGAACCGGGCGACCTGCTCCTATTCGTCGCCGATCAGCCGGCGGTCGTCTATGAGGCCCTCGGCAGGCTGCGTCTGCACCTCGGCGACCGCCTGGGTCTGCGTGATCCCTCCGTGCTGGCGTTCCTGTGGGTGATCGATTTCCCGTTTGTCACCTGGAACGAGGAAGAGAAGCGCTGGGATCCTTCCCACCATCTCTTCACCGCGCCGATGCCGGAGGACGTCCCGCTGCTGGACAGCGACCCGGGAAAGGCGCGCGGACAGCAATACGACATGGTGCTCAACGGCCTGGAGACGGGCGGTGGCAGCATCAGGATCCACGACCGGGATCTGCAGGAGAAAGTCTTCAACTTGATCGGCCTTGAACCGGAAGTGGCGAAAGAACGCTTCGGGCACATGCTTGAGGCATTTGAGTTTGGCACGCCGCCGCACGGCGGCATCGCGCCGGGTATCGACCGGTTAGTGCGCATCTTCGCCGACGAGCAACACATTCGTGAGGTGATCGCCTTCCCGAAGAACCAGGCGGCGCGTGATGTGATGGCTGGAGCGCCCTCGCCAGCCGAAGAAAGCCAGCTTGAAGAACTGCATTTAAAGGTCATCGAGAAGGACTGATTCGCTGATTCTATTGCGACTCATTTGCTGTCGTGGTATAAGAGGAAATGACCCTGCTGTGCTCGTGATGTAGTCACAGGTCTCGAGCCAACACTTATCGAACGGGGCTTGTCGTTCCGGATGTGCCGCGATAGGCTACGGCCAAGGCGAAGCATCTGGGCAGGGCCCCACCTGCGAATGCAGGTTCAAGATCGCGCTGCACACGGCATGGCGGGGCGCTCTCTTTAAAGCAAGCCTGCGGGGGCAATCCTCGCAGGTTTTTTTATTCCCTCGAATGGTCTGAGAAAGCGCCCAGGTTGCAGGCCTGGTCGTTCTGGATTACACTCCAGAATCTCTCAGAGTTAATCGAAAAGGTTTCATTTTTATGAGTGAAGAACGCGAAAAGGCGCTCAACGCGGCGATGAAGGAGATCAAGAAACGCTACGGTGATGGTGCCGTGATGCGCCTGGGCGAAGCACGACATCTGGAGGTCGCCACGATCCCGACCGGTTCGCTTTCGTTGGACCTGGCGCTCGGCGTGGGTGGGATCCCGCGCGGCCGCGTGACTGAGATCTATGGTCCCGAGGCTTCCGGCAAGACGACCCTCGCACAGCACATCGTCGCCGAGGCACAAAAGATGGGCGGAGTGTGTGCGTTCATCGATATGGAGCACGCGCTCGACCCTGCCTACGCCGCTCGCTGCGGCGTCAATATCGAAGACCTTTATATCTCTCAGCCCGATACCGGGGAACAGGCGCTCGAGATCGCCGAGACGCTCGTGCGCAGCGGCGCGGTTGATATTGTGGTCATCGACAGCGTTGCCGCGCTTGTGCCGCGCGCCGAGATTGAGGGCGAGATGGGCGACGCGCCGATGGGCATGCAGGCCCGACTGATGAGCCAGGCGCTGCGCAAGCTCAGCGGAGCGATCAAGCAGACTAACACCGCCGTCGTTTTCACCAACCAGCTGCGCATGAAGATCGGGGTTATGTTCGGTAACCCCGAGACCACCACAGGTGGCCGCGCGCTGAAATTTTACGCCTCTGTGCGATTGGACGTTCGTCGCATAGAGAGCATCAAGGTCGGGCAGGAAATCGTCGGCAACCGCGTGCGTGTGCGCGTGGTTAAAAACAAAGTTGCCCCTCCCTTTAAAGTCGCAGAATTTGATATCATGTACAATGAAGGTATCTCCAAGCTGGGGGATATACTTGACCTTGGCGTCGAAATGGATATCATCGATCGCAGAGGCTCGTATTATTCCTACGGAGAGACCCGTCTGGGGCAAGGACGCGAGAATTCGAAAGAGTTCTTGCGTGAAAACCTGGATATAACAGCTGAAATTGAGCAGGCGATCCGGCAGGAATCCGGTTTGTTCCCACTCGATGCCGTCGATGAAGTCCAGACGGAAGAATCGGAAGAATGACGATCGCACCATTTTGAAGCCCTGGAACATCGTGGGGCGTGGCATAGAATTAGAGAACGATTTTTTGATCGAGATACGACACCGACAGATTTTGAAGTCATTGGTAGGGAAGCATAGCTTGAGAGGTGGCCCGCACGTAGGGCGAAAGCGTACATAACCTGCCAGCACTCACGGGTTTGCGCCCGTGTGTGCTGTTCGGCGTCGAGTGCTCGTTTCGAGATCGCACACGTTCTCGCAGACTTTCGTTTGCCGCGAACCCACACCGGGTTCGCGGTTTGTTGTTCATGGAAGTTGGCATTATGGCGGGAAGAATCACCGCCCTGAAATTTCAAAAGAAGAACCCGAACCGGGTCAACGTCTTTATTAACGACATATTCGGTTTCGGTGTTCACAAAAGCCTGGCGGCAGAATTGCATGTCGGCCAGGTGCTCTCCCCTGAGCAGATCCAGGATCTCGAGCTTCGGGATGAAGAGGAACAGGCGTATCAGAGGGCGTTGGGCTACATAAGCAGACGCCCGCATGCTGAAAGAGAGATCCGGGACAAATTAACCAGAAAGCGTGTCCCTTCGGAAATTTGTGAGCGTGTTATCGATCGCCTGCGGAGTGCGTCGTTGGTAGACGACGCTGCCTTCGCAGAAGCCTGGGTCGAAAATCGACGTTTGTACCGCCCCAGAAGCGCCAGAGCGTTGCGACACGAACTGAAACAGAAGGGTGTCGGTTCCGCTGCGATTGAAGTCGCGCTGCGTGATTTTGATGATGAAGAAGCTGCCTGGCAGGCGGGCCGCAAAGCTGTCCGTCGCTACCAATCTCTGCCAGAGGATACTGCAGTCAAACGCATGCAGGGCTACCTGGCAAGGCGCGGCTTTTCTTATCGTATCACGCGCAAGATCGTAGACGCTTTACTCACCGAAGGGTCCGACTCTGAAGGTGAAAGTGAGGTAGTGACGTGAGCAATCCAACACTGATAACCGTGATCGGCGTTGTCGTGGCGCTCGCTGTGGGAGCAGTGACCGGTTACTTCCTGCGACAAATTCAACTGGAACGCATCCGCAAAGCACGGCGCGAAGAAGCCGATCGCATCCTTGAAGATGCGCGTGCCGAAGCTAAAGACATCGAGCTGAAAGCGCGCGATCAGTCTCTGCGCATCCGCGACGAAGCGGAGGAGGAGATTAAAAAGCGCCGCAATGAACTCAACCGCGAGGAAGAGCGCATCCAACAGCGGCGTTCCGAGCTAGACAATCGTTTTGAGAACCTCGAGCGGCGCGAGCAATCGCTCAGCAAGCGTCAGAGTTCGCTGGATAAGAAAGCCAATGAACTTGAAGAGCAGCATGCGGAAATTGTCTTCGAATTGGAAAAGGTATCGAGCATGACGCGTGAGGAAGCGAAAGGACAGCTTCTTGCTGAGGTCGAGAAGGAATCACGCGCGGACATGCTGCGCATCATCCGGCAGATTGAAGAAGAAGCGCAGATCGAAGGTGAGAGGCGCGCCCGTGAACTGATCGCCGATGCCATTCAGCGCGTCGCTTCGGAGCATGTCTCGGAGGTGACCGTCTCGGTGGTGCCTCTACCGTCGGATGACATGAAAGGGCGCATCATCGGTCGTAATGGTCGCAACATACGCGCCTTCGAGCATGTGGCCGGTGTGGACGTCGTCGTCGATGACACGCCAGAAGCGGTCACGATTTCGTGCTTCGACTCGGTGCGGAGAGAGGTCGCCCGTAGGGCCATGGAGAATCTGGTCCTGGACGGCCGTATCCATCCCTCACAGATTGAGAAAGTCGTCAATCAGCAGCGCGATGAAGTCGACCGGCTGATTGTGGAAGAGGGGGAAGAAGCAACCTACGAAGCCGGTGTGACCGGCCTGCACCCTGAGATCATCAAGAAACTTGGTCGCTTGAAATTCCGCACCTCGTACGGGCAGAACCAGCTGGCGCACGCGGTCGAATCGGCGAAACTCGCCGGCGTCATCGCCGCTGAATTAGGCGCCAATGTGGATATCGCCAAGGCTGGCGCGCTGCTGCATGACATCGGCAAGGCGATGGACCATGAGGTCGAGGGAACGCACGCAGCGCTCGGCGGTGATTTCTGCCGGCGCTATGGTGTCAGGTCTGAGGTGATCAACTGCATTGAAAGCCACCACCATGAAGTCGAGCAGGACAGCGTGGAAGCCGTGATTGTAGAGTCAGCCGACGCGATAAGCGGCGCTCGTCCCGGTGCACGTCGTGAAAGCCTCGAGCAGTACATCAAGCGTGTGCGGGCACTCGAAGAAGTGGCGAACTCCTTCTCAGGTGTCAATAAAAGTTACGCGCTGCAGGCCGGTCGTGAGATCCGCGTGATCGTGCAGCCGGAGGATATTGATGACCTGGAGGCAACCCGATTGGCACGCGAGATTGCCAAGAAGATCGAAGAGGGCATGCAGTATCCGGGTCAGATCAAGGTGACCGTGATCCGCGAGACGCGTGCTGTGGATTACGCAAAATAAGGTGCCAGTTAACCAAATCTAAACAAAACTGGACGCCGTTCGGCGTCCAGTTTTTATTTAACGCTGTGGTTTGGGTTTGCGGTAGAGGAAGAGAAAATCTTCAGGGAGATATACCGATCGCAGGGGTTCATCCCATACGAATTCGGCCGGGGCGGTGAGCGCCAGGGCACGGCTGTCTACCGCCTGTATCAGTTCGACCAATTCGTCGGGGATGACGCTGTCTCCGATGTGCTCGCGCAGCAGAGCGAAACGCACGCGCTGCGTGACCTCCTGGTCGTAGTTCGCCTGACGTCCCTTGTTTTCTTCGAGGTCGGTAATGTATGCCTTCCACAGGTTCAAGCGTGCCCGCATCTCCCCGATTGATTTGGTCTCCACTGCGGTGCGCCATTTTGTGTGCAGCGCTTCCCACTTCGTTTGCAGACGGGTCGCACTGGTTTGTTGAGCGGCCGGTATTGTTCCTTCCAGCGCTTCCAACTCATATAGCGTGAGCAGCACGCTGGAGATCGTCAAGCGCGGGAAATCCGGGTTGACGTCGGGAGGGGTGGAAAGCGGCCAGAAAAGCTCGGTCTGTAGCAGGTAGGTCTCCATCTCCTCCAACGCGTTTTCCAGGAACGCCAGGTTGTATTCCGTTGAGTGCATTTGGGTCACTTTTCGTTTAATGACGCTTTGATCGCATCGAGCAGTTCGCCGCGTGTCGCTGGTTTCACCAGGTATCCGGCAGCACCAAGCGACTCGCCGCGTTCAACATCCACAAGACGACCCTTAGCCGTCAGGAAGAGAAATGGTGGAAGCGGGGTCGACTCATCCTGCAATTTCTCGATAACTTCAAAACCGTCCATATCCGGCATCATCACATCCAGCAAGAGCAGGTCAAACGATTCCGACCGGATGCGCTCCAACGCCTCCTCAGCATTGTATACTTTCTCGATCAGAAAGCCGGCCGGTTTGAGCGTGATTTCAATCAAGCCGGCCGTATCGGGTTCGTCGTCAAGGACCAGAATGCGGACAGGAAGTGTCATGAGAGCGCCTTTTAGAATGCAGGCTGAAAGATGATTGCGGACATTCTACATTGGGAGGTAGCGCATAGACAAACCCGGAAATGCGTGTATAGAGAATCGCCTATATCAGAAGCAGGACCGGGTTTTCGATGTACTCGCGGAAAACCTGCAGCCAGCGGGCCGCTTCAGCCCCATCCGTGACGCGGTGGTCGGCGGAGAGAGTCACCTTAAGGCGACGCACGGGCTCGACCTCTCCATTGACGAAGGCAGGTTCTTCGCGCACGCTGCCGATCGCGAGGATCGCCGCTTCGGGCGGGTTGATGATGGCGATGAAGTGATCCACGTCGAACATTCCCAGGTTCGACACAGTGAAGGTCGAGCCTTCGACATCGTCCGGTCGCACTTTGCCTTCGCGTGTTCGTTCGACCATGGCGCGGATTTCTTCGGATAGCGTTCTTAGAGGCTTCAGATCTGCATCGCGCGCTACGACGGTGAGCAGACCTTCATCGACAGCCACAGCGATACCGACGTTGATCTCTCCATGCCGGACGATCTCATCGCCATCCAGAGATGCATTCAGGTTGGGAAACTCACGCAGCGCCAGTGCGGACGCTTTCACGATGTAGTCGTTAACCGAGGTCTTCTCTTCTTCCGGCAAGGCCGCGTTGATCTGCTTGCGTAGATCCATGACGGGACCTGCCTCGACGTCGATGGTCACGTAGAAGTGAGGTAGTTCCTGTTTGGCGCGGCTCATTCGGCTGCCGATCGTCTTGCGCAGCTTACTGACCGGCACGCGTTCGGTTTCGCGGCGTTCTCCGCTCGGGACAGAAACGGCCGGACGACGTTCAGGTGCATCCTTCTCGGTTGAGACGCCGCGTTCAAGGGCCTTTTCCACATCGGCTTTGACAATGCGCCCACCCGGGCCGGACCCCGATATCGATTGGAGATCGAGACTCTTTTCTTCGGCAATACGGCGTGCCACAGGTGTGGCTTTTACACCGCCCGGGTATTCGGCTTCACCGGATGGCTCTTCGGCCTTTGCGGGTTCCCGTTCAGGTTTTTCAGCCCCGGCTTCTGTTTTGCGCTCTTCTTCAGCTTGCTCGGGCTCTTTCTGTTCTGCTTGCGCAGGTTCCCCGCCACCCAACTCCTCGAGGTCGACTTCTTCACCGGCTTCACCGATCACGGCGATCGGCTCGCCCACCGGTACGGGTGTGCCCTCCTGGACGATGTGCTTGAGCACGGTGCCGCCTACGGAAGCTTCGACCTCGACGGTGGCCTTGTCCGTCTCGATCTCGGCGAGTACCTCACCTTTCTCGACGGGCTCATCCTCGCCAATCACCCAGCGAATGAGCACCCCCTCCGCCATGTCAAAACCGAGCTTGGGCATATTGACAATGTCAGCCATCACACAATCCCTTTCACAGCTTCGACGATGTCCTCCCGTTGGGGAAGTGCCATTTGCTCGAGCGCCTGGTTGTATGGAAGCGGCACCTCTTTCTGAGCGACACGGCGAATTGGCGCGTCGATGTAGTCGAATGCTTCCTCATACAGTCGGGCGGCGACTTCCGCGCCAACCCCGTATGAGCGCCAGCCTTCCTCGACGATAACCGCACGGTTCGTGCGTTTGAACGATTCAATTACTGGCTCCATGTTCAGCGGTCGCAGTGTGCGCAGGTCTACGATCTCCGCCTCGATGCCGTCCTCGGCCAATTCCTCCGCAGCGTCGAGGGAGTACTGCAGCATCTTGGAGTAGGTGACGATGGTTACATCATCACCTTCGCGTTGAACCTTTGAGACGCCGATCGGCTCGAGGTAATCCTCTTCAGGAACTTCACCGCGAACCTGGTAGAGTGTAGCGTTCTCGATAAACATGATTGGATCATCGCTGCGGATCGCTGATTTGAGCAGCCCTTTTGCGTCATAAGGGGTTCCCGGAGCGACAACTTTCAAACCGGGAAAATGCGCAAAGATCGCATCGGGCGTTTGTGAATGGGTGGCTGCCAACTGGCGTCCACCGCCGCTCACCGCGCGGATCACGAGCGGTAGCGTAAACTGTCCGCCAAACATGCTGCGCAGTTTGGCGGCCTGGTTGACAATCTGGTCCATGGCCACGAAGGCGAAGTTGATCGTCATGAGCTCGGCGACCGGTCGCAGGCCAACCATGGCGGCACCGTTCGCCGCACCGACGATGACCATCTCGGCGATGGGCGTATCACGCACACGTTTCTCACCGAAATGGTCGTAGAAACCACGTGTCACCGCATATGTCCCGCCCCAGACGCCAACCTCTTCACCCATGATGAAGACGTTTTCATCGCGTTCCATTTCCTCCCACAGGGCCTGGGAGATCGCTTCTCTCATCGTTATCTCGGCCATGTTTCATCCCTGTATTCTTCAACGTAAACAGTGTCAATCAGGTCTTCCCAGGTTGGATCGGGGCTCTCTTCTGCAAACTCGACCGCTTCCTGGACCTCATCGGCGACGCTTTCCTCTATCTTGTTGAGCTCTTCTTCATCTGCGTGACCTTCGTCCAGCAGGTATGTCCGGAATATGCCGATGGGATCATTCTCCTCCCACTCGCCGACCTCGTCTTTGGAGCGATATCGTTCCGGATCGCCCATCGAGTGGCCTTCATAGCGATAGGTCAGGATTTCCAGGAAGTAGGGGCCTTCTGCGCGGACGTGGTCGATGGCTTCTTTTGCCGCCTCGTGAACTTTCATCACGTCCATGCCCTCAACGCGGCTGTTCGGAATTCCGTAGCCATCCGCTTTCTTGTGGATTTCCTCCAGCGCAGAGGCGCGCTCGACAGCGGTCCCCATACCATACTGGTTGTTTTCACAAACCCAGAGGACGGGCAGATCCCATACAGCGGAGAGGTTCAGCGCTTCGTGAAAGAAGCCAATATTTGTAGCACCGTCACCGAAGAAGCAGATCGTGATGTTGTCCTCTTCGCGGTATTGATCTGCAAATGCCATTCCGGTTGCGAAGGGCAAATGTGATCCGACGATAGCGTGACCGCCCCAGTAATTCTTATCGACGTCAGCCATGTGCATCGAGCCGCCGAAACCCAGCGACGTGCCGGTCTTCTTTCCGAGCAGCTCGGCCATGACGACCTTGGCTTCGATGCCAGACGCGATGGCCACGCCATGGTCGCGGTAGGCGGTCAGGATGCGATCACGCGGTTCACGTGCCGCGATGACTCCACTGGCCACCGCCTCCTGTCCGATATAGAGATGGAGGAAGCCGCCGATTTTACCTTCCTGGTAAAGTTCTGCGGCACGTTCCTCGATACGGCGAATCAACACCATCTCGTGAAATAGGTCCTGCAATTTTTCTTTGTCCATGGAGACTCCTCACCTGAGGTCGTGCTGAGCCAGCCGATCTTGAATAGCCGAGCTGCCGTAAGGATCAGCCGGTTGTTCATAACGCGTACTAAAACCCCGGAGTGCCGGGGTCTCTGAAATTATACCAAACGGGAAAATCGTTCTCAGATATTTCTCGCGCTGTTTCCGTCCTCCTGACGCCGAGCGCGGTAAGGTCAAATTCCAATGCCGTCGGGTCGAGTCCGGCGGGTATACGAAGGGACAGCGTGAACTCAAGCGAATCGCCGGTTGGGATCGTCTCGGCTGCCAATTCACTGTTTGCGGATATCACCTCGGCGGATGCGGTGCGCAGTGTGGCGAAGACGACCGGATCGGCTAGATCCATATCGGTCGGGTTGCTTAGTGTTCCTTGCAGATATAACGATCCGCCGATCGTCTCGATGCCATCAATCTCTAATTCGAGATTCACCAAATCAGCACTGACGCCCTGCGTCTTGAGCGGGTCGAGAGTCACAGTGGCGATCAATTCGTTCATCCCGGCTGCGTCTTTTCGCAGTCGTACGGGAAGCGCCAGGCCGGGTTCAAGCGTGAAATACCAGCTACTTTGAGCCTTGATCGGTATTGGAGAGTGTACGGGCAGGATACCCTGCAGTTCAATACCCTCGGTCATCGTGAGGATGCCCTCGAAGTCCTGAGGTGCAAAGGCGGTGTTCTTTATCTCGACCAGGTAGTAGGGGATGCCCTGGGAGGTGAAGAACAAGCGTGGTTCGCTCACCGTCCAAAGCGGGGAAGTCCGGTTTGGATTTTCGGAGGGGATTGCGTCGACATAGAAAACCGGCCAGGCATCTCCATACTCTTCGAAGAAATCGACCCGGAACGGCACTTCGCTGCGCGGTTCGACGCTGGTAGTCGTGAGGATGAAGTCGGCGGAGTCGATTGGTTTGTCGTCCTCATCGATCATAAACGCCTCGACGTTGCGCAGCTCGCCGTACTCGGGCTGTGCGTTTGAAAAATAGCCGAGGTACGTCGTGCCGCCTTCGAAATTCGGGCGCGCTGAGCCCCGATCTACCGTGATCTGCAGCGAGGTGATGGTGCTGAGCTGAAACGAAGCCAACTCGACAAGCACCATTTCTGGCTCCAACACGAAATCAATCCGATCGAATTCAGCCTTGAAAGCCGTTGTGGCGCCTGGCGAGATTTGCCGCAATGCCGGGAGGACAGTGGTCTGTGCCTGCAGATTGCCTTCCGGGTCGAAGACAGAGACGGCCAACTCGAGTTCGGTGAGACCGTCGTCGGTGATGTTCAGGATGACCCCGAAAACCTCCAGGTATCCCTGGTGCTCACCTTGCCGCACGGTGATGTTGGAGACCTCGATCACCGGGACCGGGGTTGGTGTGTTGGTTGCAGGCGGAGCTGTGTTGGTTGGCTGGCGTGATAGTCCGGGCTCGCGGGAAAGCGCTGCGCAGCCGGGGATAAAGATGATCGCAAGCAGGCAGCAAGCGGCTAACATCGATGGACGGCAGTTGGATAAGTCAGTATTCATAGGCTCATCAGGATGTTTGCTAAAGGTGAGTACGTCCTCTGGCGAGCGCTTGTCTTTTCATCCGTGCACATGTTTATTTTAACCCTTTCGATAGCACAAGTTATGAGTATGAAGGCTCTTCTTGCTGGATTTTCATGGAACCCGCACCCCGACCGCTCTCACCTTAGGGAGAGGGGCTGAGATAAGCAGTCTGTATAGATAACCTCCCTTGGAGTTGACCCGGTTATGTGGACGCCTTTATGCTATGTGAAAGGAGTTCATAATGCCGAGAATACGACCTCCCTATCCAGAGGAATATCGACGGAAGATCGTTGAATTGGTGCTAAGCAGTCGCAGTCTCTACGAGCTCGCCAAAGAGTTTGAGCCAACGTCTGTCACTATCAACAGTTGGGTGAAGCAGGCTGCTCTTGTCTGTCGGCCGAACGACCGCATCCAGCTCGCGGTGAAGGACGGGCGGCTGCGCTTCGCCGAACGCATCAAGAGCATCAACGTACTGAAGTGCGAAGAAGGCACCGAGAGCGGCTGAACACGGGCCAGGATACTTGTCTAATATTTGGGAGCGCGAAACGGGAGGGTTTTACATGGCTAGGGACCATCGATGAACGCAAGTATACGCAAGGCATTCAACCTGCGCGGGCTCGTACTGCACCCATTCTTGCTGGCGATGTATGTCGTCCTGGCGCCGGTGGCCGAGAACATCGACATCGTGGGGCTGCAAGCCATCCGCTCTCTGCTGGTGGCGATTGCGGCCGTCTTCCTGATCTCGCTGGTCCTGCGCCTCATCCTGGGCGATCCGATCCGCGCCGGCCTGCTGACCAGCGGGTTGGTGCTCTGGCTCGGGAGCTACGGGCACGTGGCTGAATGGCTTGGACGATGGATCAGCTTTCCCGGGCTCTCCCCCGTGCTGCTGATCCTGGGACTGGGAGCTGCAGCCGCCTGGGGCTACTGGGTCGTGCGCCGGCTGGACGACCCGGCGCCGCTCAACACCTATCTAAACCTGGTCAGCGTGATCGCCCTGGTGTTCCCCTTGTGGACGATCGTGGCTTATCGATCCGTCTCCCCCCAAATTGATCAGCGAGTGGAAGCTTTGCGCCAGGAGCTGCCGCTGTCGGCCAGCGACCTGACAGCGCAGGCAAGCGCACAGGACGAGCCGCATCCCGATATCTACTACGTAGTGCTGGATGGGTACGCGCGGCAGGATGTGCTGCAGGAGCTGTATGGTTTTGACAACAGCCCGTTCATCGACGACTTGCGCCAGCTGGGGTTCTACGTCCCCGGGCAAGCCCAGGCCAACTACCATGAGACCGCTTATTCGATCGCCTCATCGCTCAACATGGCTCACCTCGAGGCGGCGCCGGGCATCCTGTTGGAGGATGTCGGGGGCAGTCCGGGAGCCGTGCTGCGGGAAGGTCTGGCCAGCCTGATTCACCGCAGCACCCTGTCCGGCTTCCTTCGCCAGCAGGGCTACCAGGTGATCGCTTTCGACTCCGGCTATGATGAGACCGCCATGCAGGATATTGACGAGTTCGCCCGCTCGCCGGAGGTGCCGCGCTTCAACGCCGATGCCGCCTTCGAGCTGATGCTGATGGACACCACCGTCGGCAAGTTCTTCCTGGAATTGCGGGGGAAGGATTTTGAACCGCTGCAGTCGCTGTTCGACGACCATCGGGCGCGTGTGCGATACGGCATCCGCGAGCTGTCGGCTTATGCCGACCAGCCCGGCCCGCAGTTCGTTTTCTCCCACGTGATTTCACCGCATTCACCTTATGTCTTCGGTCCGAATGGTGAGCCGAGGTATGGGGTTGACCCGTTTACACTGTGGGGTGAGACAGCCGCGCAGGAATGGACCCCGGAGCTGTATACGGATCAGGTGCAGTACATCAACTCCCTGGTATTGGCCGAAGTGAGAGAGATCCTGGCAACCAGTGAGCCAGACCCGATCATCATCCTGCAGGCCGATCATAGTAGCCGTGCCTGGGGAGTGCCCGATCCCGAGCCCGAGACACACCAGAAGTTGCTGTTCCCCATCATGTTGGCTATGTACCTGCCACCTTCCGAGGGTGATGTCCAGCCGTACGAAACGATTTCGCCGGTCAACATCTTCCGCCTAATACTGAACGCCTATTTTGGAACAGACCTGGCCTTCTTGCCCGATACCCGTTTCACACTGGCTGAAACAGACGAGGGCCATCGATTTGTCAATGCATGCGAGCGGATCGGCGGCTGTCCATAGCAGTGAAGCAAAAAAGCAGCCGACAGCCAACTTCCCTCTCACCTAAAGAGATTGTGAGCTATAAGAAAGTAGATCAAATCGAAGTATCACCTCTCCCCTTGGGTGACAGAGTCGGGGTGAGGGGTATTCTGAAGAGCCATTTCCCAACCGTTCCAGTCTCTTCTTTAAATGTATCCATAGTTAAAAGTCGTAGCCGCAGGCTTAAGCCTGCGCGTGGATGGTTCGAAGGAAAGGAACTTCCTTTGGAGCAAAAGCCTCACTACTCCAATTCCAGCACGGGCTGAAGCCCGTGGCTACATCTGCTTGACGAAGGGATAGGCACGGACAATGACATGAATAAGAACGAAGGTCCTAGATATCCATAGGGGAAATTAATGAAGTTCCCCTACGGAGAAGGATTGGTTTAAATGGGTAGGGGCGACTGGTTGATCGCCCCTACCTTATTTGGAGGAGAGGGATGACTCAGGCAGGCACTTTCGGCAGGGAAGCCATGGCGGCCCGGATATTTTCCTCAGGGTACTCGTAATTGACAAGTTCACTCTTCAGGAAGGAGTCATAAGCAGAGAGATCGAAGTGTCCGTGACCGGAGAGGTTGAATACGATCACCTCTTCTGACCCTTCTCGTTTGCAGCGCAGTGCCTCATCCAGTGCAACACGGATTGCATGCGATGACTCAGGCGCCGGCAGGATCCCTTCAGTCTGGGCAAAGGTGATGGCCGCTTCAAAGGTTTCGATCTGACCGACCGCAGTCGCTTCGATCTCGCCGGCGTCATAGAGCGCAGAAATGTGTGGCGCCATGCCATGGTAGCGCAAGCCACCGGCGTGGATGCCCGGCGGGACAAAGCTGTGCCCGAGCGTGTGCATCTTCACGATTGGTGCCATCTGGGCTGCGTCACCGAAGTCGTAAGTGTAGGTGCCTTTAGTCAACGTCGGGCAGGCAGTCGGCTCAACCGCGAGGATGCGTGAGCGTTTGCCGTTTCTGAGATTTTCCCGCACAAAGGGGAAAGCCAGGCCGGCAAAATTGCTGCCGCCGCCGACACAGCCGATAACCACATCGGGATACTCATCGGCTTTGTCGAACTGCTTCAGAGCCTCTTCTCCGATGATCGTCTGGTGCATCAGGACCGGACCGAGTACCGAACCCAACGAGTACTTCATTTCGCCGTTCGAGGTTGCGGCGCGCTCGACCGCCTCCGAAATGGCGATGCCAAGCGATCCGGGGCTCTCCGGATCCTGCTCAAGCAATGAGCGGCCAAAAGCCGTCCTCGATGAAGGGCTTGGTGTGACGCTCGCACCGTACGTCTCCATGATTATGCGCCGGTACGGTTTTTGCTGGTAGGAGACGTTCACCATGTAGACTTCACATTCCAGGTCGAACATCTGGCAAGCCATGGCGAGCGCCGATCCCCACTGTCCTGCGCCGGTCTCCGTTGTGAAACCGCGCACGCCCTCCTGGCTGGCGTAGAACGCCTGCGGGATCGCTGTGTTGGGCTTATGGGAGCCGACGGGTGAGACACCCTCGTACTTGTAGTAGATGTGCGCCGGTGTGTCGAGCGCTTTCTCAAGCTGGCGTGCCCGGAATAATGGGGTGGGTCGCCAGAGTCTGTAGATTTCGAGGACCTCTTCCGGGATCTCAATTTCGGCATCCTGGCTAACTGCCTCCTGGATGAAGCGCATCGGGAAGAGCTGCGCCAGGAAATCCGGTGTGACCGGTTCTTTGGTCCCGGGATGGAGCACAGGACCGGGTGAGACGGGCATATCCGGGTTGATGTTGTACCAGGTCTTCGGGATCTCGTTCTCTTCCAACAAATACTTCACAATGGAATTCATTTGACACCTCCGTAGTGTGGCGGGCCTGTTGGATAACAAAACGCCCGTCCTCGATCATGAGGACGGGCGTCTGAACCCGTGGTGCCACCTCGCTTAGGCTGGTCGAAATAAAAAAAATCCCGTCGTGATGCGACGGGATGCGTCTGGCCAGCCTCACTCAGTAAGGGTACGGCATGTGAATTGCGATACCCCTTGCCCAGATAACGGTGGCAGCTCCGGCAGGTACTACTCGGTCGGATGACCTTTTGTGCTGCGGCTCCGGGGGCCATTCGGCGTCTGCGCTCGGGCAGGCTCTCACCATCTTCCTGCTCTCTGTGCCGCCGCTTCGACGCGTACTCTTCCCCATCCAAGCCTTTGGCCCTTTTAGATTTCGGGGGAGTATAGGGAAATGGATCAGATTTGTCAAGGAAATTAGGGATTTGGAATTGGTGATTTGGCGGGAAGGGATTAGGTGTTCTGGCACCCGGTCAATCAGTCACCGGGGAAATCTCACTGTGGGAGGCCAAGGGCACGGCGTCGCCGAGTCCCTACGCTAAATCTGATCGAGGAGTGATCTGTTACGCTCATGCTAGACTGCGTTACCGCATCCTCAATCCCGATCTATGATCACAAATCCTTGAGCGCACGCCTGCGTGCGCTCCCACTAATACACCGGCAGCTTTGGATCGACATCGCGCGCCCAGGCGTTGATGCCGCCGCGCAGATTCTTCAATTTTCGGAATCCGGCACCTGCCAGCAATTCCAATGCGCGTGCCGAGCGTGTCCCCGACTTGCAAAAGAGCACGATCTCATCGGCGCTATCCAGCGTGTGCATCTTGGCGGCCAGCGATCCGAGCGGGATCACCTGCGCCTCAGGGAGGGCGGAGATCGCCAGCTCGTGCGGTTCGCGCACGTCAATCAGGTGGACGCGGTCGCCGCTTTTTAGCTTCGAAGCTAATTCACGTGGTTCAATCTCCCATTCCGAATCCAGTCGTCCTTCTTCATGGTCGTGGCTGGGCACGCCGCAGAAAGCCTCATAGTCGATCAGTTCGGTCACTTCGGCCTCAGGTGAGCATACCTTGCACTGGGGATTCTTCTTCAACTTCACCCGGTCGAAACGCAGGTCGAGCGCATCGTAAAGCAGCAGCGTGCCGATCATCGGCTCGCCGATACCGAGCAGGATCTTGATCGTTTCCGTCGCCTGCAGTGTGCCGATCGTTCCAGGGAGCACGCCAAACACTCCACCCTCAGCACATGATGGCACCAGGCCTGGAGGAGGCGGCTCAGGGAAGATGCAGCGGTAGCAAGGACCTTGCTCTGCCCAGAACACGCTCACCTGACCCTCGAAGCGGAAGATCGATCCGTACACATTCGGCTTGCCGGTAAACACGGACACATCATTGATTAGATAGCGTGTTGGAAAATTGTCGGTGCCATCGATGATCACGTCGTACGCTTCGGCGATGCGCAGCGCATTTTCGCTCGTGAAGGGTTCGTCGTAGGTGACGACCTCGATATCCGGGTTGATGTCCAACAAACGCTCGCGGGCCGAGGCGACTTTGCGTTCGCCGATGCTGTGTGTGCCATGCACGATCTGGCGCTGCAGGTTGGTGAAATCGACGACGTCGTAATCGACGAGACCGATCTTGCCCACACCCGCCGCAGCCAGGTACATCGCCACCGGCGAACCAAGCCCTCCGGTTCCGACGATCAGGACCGAGCTCTGCTTGAGCTTTTCCTGACCCTCCAGCCCAACCTCCGGCATCAGCAAATGGCGAGAATACCGCAGTATCTCACCATGGCTCAGGCTCACGCTTCCGATTTGGTTTCCGTTATCACTCATGGTTGCTCTCTTTTCTTGACGCTGGCGATTAAGTTATTCGGTCACGCTCAGCGGTTGTTTATCTCTCTGAGTCATTGTTTCGGGAAGGTCTGCAATTTCTTGTAGTTGTGCGATCAGCTTGTCGCTCGTCGTGGCGCGGTTGTTGATCTTGCGCGGCCGGCCGAGCGGGTCGATCAGGAAGGTCGTCGGCACGCTCAATACCGCCCACTGGTTGGCCAGGCGTGTGTTCTCGGTTGCGTCGAACTCGAAGATCTGCACGCTGTCCCTGAATTGTTCGCGGATTTTTTCAAGCGCAGGGCGCTGGATTGTCTTGCATGGCACACATCCGGGTGCAGTGAAAAACAGAACCGCCGGCCGGCCGGGTTCAAATCCTTCAAATCCCAGGCCGCGCCGGGTGCGCCGACGCAGCAGCACACGCTGCCCGACCAGATAGAGGGCGGCGGTACTCAGGATAATGATAATGAGAACTGCAATTCGTTCCAACATTTTGCCTTACCTGGCTCTTTCAATCGGGGTTTTGTCGAATCCGGGCACACCCCACCGTGCCAACCAGTAATAGAGCGTGCAGCCCATGCAGAATCCAAGGAAGAGATTCAGGCCTGCCAGAAAGATCACGATCATCGTAAATATCCAACCGAAGGCGTTCACATTCAATAGAAAACCTAGCGAACCGGCAAGCAGCATAATCGCTCCCAAAAGTTGAGCGAAGCGGTGGGGTTCATGATGATCCGGCTGCGGATCTGGTCGGATCAGCCCGATGGCTTGCAGTAGACGGTAGATCGGTAGGAAAGCTGGCTTGCCAATCAATGCCCCGATCATCATCGGTGCCCCGCAGATGAAAACCAGCAATGGTAGATCACCAGTGTACGCTGTCACCAGGGCGGCGATGATAACAGCCTGGTTTGTACGCAGGGCGTTGTGATCCACGTGCTCGACTTGTGCCTGCTTCATTACCTTGCCGCCTTTCTCAGCGAGATACAGAGCTTGATATTAAGATGTTGAACCGCCAGCGATGCTGGGGATGATCATCAAGCGATCCCCGTCACTGATCGGGGTTTCTTCTCCCTCCAGGTTGCGCACATCTTCATCGTTTAAAAACACGTTGACATAGGAACGCAGCTGCTCACCCTCATCGAAGAGATGCGTTTGTACGGAGGGGAACTGGCGGGCGAGTTCGCGCATGGCCTCGCCGACCGTATCACCTGAAACCTGGACTTCTTTCTCGCCTCCAGTGTAGGTTCGCAGTGGAGTAGGGATGCGAATATTGTTCATTCTGTTGGCTCCTCAACGTTCGTTAGAACGGATCTCAATAGTGTCGATCTTCTTCAATAAAACCTGTGCGGTCATCGTTCAACCGCCAGCAGCGTGATTCAACCGCTTCGCCGTTCTGTACGCTTATGATCAAATATGAGAACCACGGAAGCGCCCACTCCAGATCGAAGCTGGAGGGTACCGGCGGGTGGTTCGGGTGCGAATGAAAGATTCCGAGGATGTCAAAACCGTGCTCATCAGCATATTCCTCGGCTGCGAGCATATCCCCAGGCTCAATCATGTAACGTCGCAGGCGTTGGTCGGCATCGAATTCGTTCGACTGGGGCAGCGCAGCCTCGATGATGCGCACCTGACCTTGCTCACGGCCAAGCAGAAAGCCGGCGCCCTCTTCCGGGTAGGCGTTCTGAGTATGGGCGCGTATATCAGCGGAAGCGCGTTCAGACAGCCGGATCGTCATTCCGCCCTCCAGAAAGGCTGGGATAGATATTTTATCCCCGAGTCAGGCAGGAGCACGACAAGCACGCCACTCTTCAAGTCCACCGCGATTTCGTATGCAGCCAGCACGGCCGCGGCAGCAGAGACGCCGACAAATAGACCTTCCTTCTGGGTGAGCTGCTTGAGCATGTCATAGGTCGGCTCGGTGGCGATATCCCGCACCTCATCGACTACACCGGGGTCATAAATCTGGGGCACATCTACCGAGGGCAAGTGCTTCAAGCCCTCCAGGCCATGGAATGGACCATCCGGTTGTACACCGATGATCTCGATCCCGGGATTGCGCTGCTTGAGGTACCGGCCTGTCCCGGTGATT
This sequence comes from uncultured Anaerolineales bacterium, assembly GCA_965603565.1. Taxonomy (GTDB): domain Bacteria; phylum Chloroflexota; class Anaerolineae; order Anaerolineales; family E44-bin32; genus E44-bin32. The sequence continues at coordinate 58,207 of CBFDDM010000002.1, forward strand.
GTGCCGGTCGTGCCCATGCCGGCGATGAAATGCGTGACAGTTCCGTGAGTCTGCTCGTAGACCTCCGGACCGGTCGTATCAAAATGTGCCTGCCAGTTGGCGGGATTGCTGTACTGGTCTGCGTAGTAATATCGGTCGGCGTGAGTGTGGGCGATCTCAAGCGCAGTTTCGTGTGCACCTTCTGATCCTTCTAATGGGTCGGTCAGCGTAAGGTGGGCACCGAGGCTGCGCAGGATCGCCAGCCTCTCAGGTGTGGCATTTTCCGGGATGGCTAACTCGATTGGTACGCCGAGCGCTGCACCGAGTGTTGCGTAAGCAATGCCCATATTTCCGGAAGTCGAATCGAGAAGGATCATGCCTTCGGACAGATACCCGTTTCTCAAGGCACGGTCAAGGATCGCCACCGCAGGTCGGTCCTTGACCGATCCGCTGGGGTTGAACCACTCAGCCTTGGCGAGTATCCTGACTTCGTCCCGAAGGCGACCAGCGAAGAGATTGTCTAAAGGCACCAGTGGGGTCTTGCCGACAAGGTCCCAGATTCTGGGACGGCCCTTGGTGCGAATATTCAATTTTGCTGTACCTTCGATGTAGGTCATGCTGAACTCCAATTGAAACAAAACAACAGACGGTCGTGACAACGGGGGAAGCGCGTTGAAAAGCACTTCCGGGCACGCATATGGCAGCGCGGGAGCATGTCACGGCTCGTCTGTTGTCGTAATTAATGGAGAAAAAGGATCTTGCTAGATTTCTGGAACAAGAGACGAGGTGATCAGCGCCCCCGCCTCGAACATGTGCAGTGATCCATAACGGTACCTACCCACTAGAATATATATGAATATCTTGATGAATATTATACAATTTAAGTGGTATGTGTCAAGTTGTGCGGCAAATCACAGCAAGGACATAGGTCACATGGTCTGCCATTCGAAAGCACTGCTATAATGGCAGCCCAAGCTTGAAAGGATATGGTGAGAGAGCATGCAGCAGGATTTTGGACAGCGGAAGATGCGACCGAAATCAGAACCAGCTGGAAAGGAAGTCCTGCGCCATCTTAGCGCGACGCTCATCGTCGCCGCGGTCCTGGCGACCGTTTTCACCGCCTGGACGCCGGCGAGCCTGAGTCCGGGAGAGATCGCCAGCCAGCTCGCAGCGGCGCTGGAATCCGATCCTGCTGATCCGCTAGTTCCCGCCGTTGCGCCGGCCCAGTCCATTGAGGACCGCGCCTTACGAGTGGGTATTGTCATCGGACACCTGGGACCCAACCCCTCAACCGGCGCGGATGATCCAGGCAGCATCTGTGCAGATGGCTTAACCGAGCTAGAGGTCAATCGGGAGATCGGCATGCGCACGGCGCGTGCGCTGGAAGCAGCGGGGTTCGAAGTTGACGTGCTCGAGGAATTTGACGAACGGCTCTTTGAGTACCGTGCTGTTGCAATGGTATCTATCCACGCCGACTCATGCCTGCCGATCAACGAATTCGCGACTGGATATAAAGTCGCCAGCGCGCTCGACACGGTCGTGCCGGACCGAGCCCAGCGTCTCGTCGATTGCGTCGTCGATCGCTATGCCAAGGCGACCGGCATGACATTTCATGCGGGCAGCATAACGCGCGATATGACCGAGTATCACACTTTCCGTGAAATCCACAGTCAGACACCTGCCGCGATCATCGAGACTGGCTTCCTATACCTAGATCGCGACTTCCTGCTTTCGAACCCTGAAAAAGCCGCCCGCGGGATCGCTGATGGTGTGCTTTGCTATGTGAACAACGAACCGGCCAATGTGCCGTAAGGTAGTGTTTTGTGAATTCTGATCCGCGCACGGATGAATATTTCCGTCACTCGTTGAGCGCCGCCAAGCAGGCGCTGCGTAATGGCGATACCTGGTCTGCCCGCAAGCACGCGCGCGAAGCCGTTAGATTCAACCCGCGGTCAGAAAAAGCCTGGTTGATACTTGCTGGCGTATCCGATCCACGTTCGGGACTGGCGTATGCTGCCCGGGCGCTGGAGATCAACCCACGTAGCGAGAGCGCTCGTCAAGCCATACGTTACCTGGCGCGCTTGCTGCCAGCTCATGACCGGCGCGAAGCGCTCCGCGAGGCGAGCATCCCCGAAGGACTGGTTCCAGACATCATCCCGGCAGATCACATCGCACACCGCCGCGTGCTGCCGTTAAGGGTGCTGGTGGCGGCACTGCTGCTGGCAGGCGCGGTCGGCCTATACTTTGGGCGTAAACCAGCCGCAGCGCTGCAGCCACAGACCGTCGGCAACCCGGTGGAGAAAGCGACGATGACCGCGACGCCAACGTCCACATCCACCCCGACGCCAACACCAACGCCTACGCCTACGCCT
>CBFDDM010000003.1:0-55057 GCA_965603565.1 uncultured Anaerolineales bacterium
GGGATGAGCGCCGCGTTGTCGCTTGCTGAGCAGGGTTTTCCCGTACCCCTCGTCGAGCGCGAGCCGCATCTGGGCGGCAACCTGCGTAGGGTCCATATACCCCATACCCGTCAGGACCCTCAAACTGCGCTCAAAGGACTGATTGAACGTGTCGAGGTCCATCCACTTATAGATATCCACCTGCATTCTGAGATTGAAGAGACGCACGGCTTCATGGGTAACTTCGAAACAGATGTGAAAACGAATATGACGGAACGGCTGAGGATTAAGCACGGCGTGACCGTTCTTGCCATTGGGGCGGAGGAGTACTCCGGTTCTGAGTATGGCTATGGAAGTGATGAGCGCATCCTGACCCAGACAGAATTCGAGATGCTCCTTGAACGTGGCGAGGGGCTCCCCGACTCGCTCGTGATGATTCAGTGCGTTGGTCCGGCGCAGGAGTACTGCAGCCGGATCTGCTGCACGACAGCATTGAAGAATGCGCTTGCGATCAAGTCCGCACGCCCAGAGGCTGGAGTGACGATCCTGCATCAGGACATCCGCGCCTATGGATTTAAAGAGAGATTGTATGAGCAGGCCCGACGTGCAGGTGTGGTCTTTATCCGATATGAGCCCGAATCCCCACCCGAGGTCGACGCAGGGGACCAACTCAGGATCACATGCGTTGATTCGGCGCTCAGAATGCCAATCGAGCTTAAGCCGGATCGATTGGTATTGAGCATGCCAGTTGTACCTCGGGCGGATGCGCGTCGAATGGCCGCGATGTTCAAGGTGCCGCTCGACGCGCAAGGCTTTTTCTTGGAAGCGCATGTCAAGCTTAGGCCGGTCGATTTCTCGACCGAGGGCGTATTTATGGCTGGCATGGCGCACTATCCAAAGCTGCTCGATGAGTCAATGATCCAGGCGCGCGCCGCGGCTTCGCGGGCGGCGCGTGTCCTGAGCCAGGAAACGCTCAGTGCCGGCGGCCGGGTTGCTGTCGTGGATCCCGAGAAATGCACCGGCTGTCTGACCTGCGTACGTATCTGCCCGTTTGAGGTGCCGCGTGTGCGCAGCGACATCGCTGGAGTGGGTGGTCTGAACGGGGCAGCCGAGATCGAGATTTCGGTTTGTCAGGGCTGCGGATCCTGCGTTGCCGAATGTCCTGCAAATGCGATTCAGCTGCGGCACTACACCGATGCGCAGCTGCAATCAAAGGTGAGTGCACTGATGCGTTGCGCGGTTGCTTGAGAATGGTACGGGTCGAAAGAAGACGAGGAGTGCCCTGCTGATGACGGCTAATGGGATTCAAATCGCAGCTTATTGCTGTGAACACTGTGCTTACGCCGCAGCGGACCTTGCCGGCAGTTTACGCCTGCAGTACCCGCCATCGATCAAGGTGATCATGGTCCCGTGTACAGGGCGGGTTGAGAAGCTTCTCTTGCTGCGGGCGTTCGAAGAAGGTGTCGACGGGGTCCTGGTCGCGGGTTGACTGCCGGGTGACTGTCATTACCTGGAAGGTAATGCAAACGCAAGTAGGCGGATCGATCATCTCAAATCCATCCTGAATGATATCGGGTTGGAAGCTGAACGCCTGCGCATGGTCAACATGTCGGCCGCAATGGCGGCGCAGTTCGTCGAGTCGGTCGAATCGATGAATGCAACGATTGAGAAATTAGGTCTGAGCCCACTGCGCAAGGGTGCAGGTGAACGCAGTTCGCGGGAAGGAGATAGGTAGCCATGATCATCGCCGAACAAAAACCATTCGAAGAGATCAAAACGCTGATCGGGGAGGCCGAAAACATTCTCGTCGTCGGATGTGGAACCTGCGTAACGGTCTGCTTTGCGGGAGGTGACCGCGAAGCAGACATCCTGGCAAGCTCACTGCGCATGAACGGTCAGTTGGAGCAGCGCAGCAGAGAAGTCAAGCACGTTACGGTTCAACGCCAGTGCGAATGGGAGTACCTCGACGAGATCGCTCCGGACATTGAGGAAAGTGATCTGCTGCTTTCACTCGGCTGTGGGATCGGTGTGCAGGCAATCGCCGAGCATTTTCCTGAGAAGTGGGTCGTCCCGGGACTTAATACAACGTTTATGGGGTTACCTCTGGAGCAGGGGGTCTGGTCGGAGCGCTGTGCGGCGTGTGGTGATTGTGTCCTGGGCTTAACCGGCGGTATCTGTCCGATTGCACGCTGCTCTAAGTCACTGCTCAACGGACCCTGTGGTGGATCGGAGGATGGTCATTGTGAGATTGACCCGGACACGTCCTGCGCCTGGCAGTTGATCTATGAACGCCTCACCGCGATGGACCGGCTCGATGCGCTCTTAGAGATCCAACCTCCCAAGAACTGGAAGACATCCCGTGACGGTGGACCACGCAAGATCGTCCGCCAGGACCTGCGTTTGGTATCCGAGGAGGCCGGCGATGATTGAAAATCAGGGCGGCAATGGAGCTGTGTCGGACTCGATCCTGGAGCGCACGTTGCGCGCCGGGCATTTCGCCGTCACCTCAGAATTAGGGCCGCCGCAGAGCGCGGATCGCAATGTGATCCTGGAAAAGGCGGGGCTATTAAAGGGATATTCGGAAGCGGTCAATATCACCGATAACCAGACCGCCATCGTGCGCATGTCCAGCATCGGCGCCGGCGCGATCGTGATCCAGGAGGGGCTAGAACCGGTCATCCAGATGACGTGCCGTGATCGCAACAGGCTTGCCATTCAGAGCGATCTGCTCGGTGCATATGCGCTTGGGGCGCGCAACCTCTTATGTCTTTCGGGTGATCACCAGAGTTTTGGGAATCACCCGACCGCGAAAAACGTATTCGACCTGGACTCGATTCAATTGGTGCAAATGGTTGCCTCCATGCGTGATGAGTGCATCTTCCAATGCGGTGACGCGTTCAAGGGTCAGGAGCCGCGGCTTTTCATCGGTGCGGCCGCAGCGCCCTTCGCTGATCCGATCGATTTCCGGCCATACCGGCTTGCCAAAAAGGTGCAGGCGGGTGCCGATTTCATACAAACCCAGTTGATTTACGATGTGCCTGCGTTTGAAGAATACATGGAGAAGGTGCGAACCATGGGGCTGCACGAGCAAACGTACATCCTGGCTGGCGTGGGACCACTAAAAAGCCCCGGCATGGCGCGCTACATGAAGAACAATGTGCCTGGTTTGCTCGTGCCAGACCAGATCATTGAGCGGATGACGGCGGCAGGCGAACCATGGGCTCACATCGGCAAGGAGGATCTCACGAAGGAGGATAAAGCCGCCCGATCGGCAGCTTGGAAGCAGGAGGGGATCCAGATCTGCATCGAATTGATCAACGAACTCAGGCGGATTGAGGGCGTGGCAGGTGTGCACATTATGGCGATTGAGTGGGAGGAAGCGGTGGGTCCTATTGTGGAAGGGGCTGGTTTGCACCCACGACCTGCCATCGAGAGCCTGCCGGCATAGGAGTGGAAAATGACTGAAGAGATCTTTTCAGGAATGGAACCCATCGAAATTAACAACTCCCTTGCCCGACTGGTCCTGGAGGAGACTGGAGAAAACGTCCACCTGTGCTACCAGTGTTCAAAATGTTCCAGTGGATGCCCGGTCTCGGGGTTCTTTGATTGGCAGCCCAATCAGATCATGCGCGCCGTCCAGTTAGGGCTTGAGCAGATGGCGCTCGACTCGGACACACCCTGGCTGTGTGCTGCCTGCCAGACCTGCACGACACGCTGCCCACAGGGTTTGGATATCTGTGGGATCATGGAATTCCTCACCCGCACCGCCATAAAACGGGGCTACAAGCCGCGCGTGCCTGAAGTTCAGATTTTTAATGAAGCTTTCCTGCGGGAGGTGCGTATCTGGAATCGGGCGTATGAACCCGGGTTGATGGCCGAGATGAAACTGCGCATGCCGGCACATTTGTTTGACGATCTGGACCTCTACGCGCGCATGCTGAGAAAAGGGAAAGTGGGCTTCTTCCCCCACCCGGTACGCACGCCACGCAAAGTGAAGCGCGTACCGGATGCAGTGGACGCGGTAGCGTATTATCCGGGCTGCTCGCTGCACTCTACTGCAAAGGAGTACGATCATTCAACGCGTGCGGTTTGCCGTGCGCTGGAAATTGAGCTTTACGAGCCAGATGACTGGGTCTGCTGCGGCAGTTCGGCGGCCCATAGGGCCGATCCTGAGCAGGCGCTCTGGCTTCCGATGGTGAACCTTTCGATGATGGAGCAAATGGGCTTCCGGGAGGTCACCATGCCGTGTGCGGCTTGCTATAACCGCCACAAGGCTGCGCAGCACGAGATTCGACATGACGAGGTTAAAAGGGAAGACGTTGAGCGTAAACTTGGTCACGCTTATGAAGACCGGCTTGCTGTGAGCACGATGATTGAGACGATTCTAGATCATGTAGGTGCAGAAGCGATCGAGGCGCAGGTCAAAAGGCCGCTCAATAATCTGCCGGTTGTGTGCTATTACGGCTGTCTGTTGACGCGACCTCCAGAAGTCACGGGGGCTGCTCATCCCGAAAACCCGACCGACATGGATGAGATTCTGAGCGCGCTGGGGGCAGACGTGCACGATTGGTCCTATAAGACGGTATGTTGTGGCGCGGCGCATTCGCTCACCCGCCCTGATATTGTGCTCGAGTTAAGCGGCAATCTGATTGAGCACGCTCGAGCCGCTGGCGCAGAAGCGATCGCGGTGGCGTGTCCGCTCTGCCACACAAATCTGGACGCAAGACAATTCCAGATGGATCTGGAAGGATCGATTCCGGTTCTGTATTTCACGCAGTTGATGGCGCTTGCATTTGACTTGCCTCCTAAAGCGATCGCCCTCGACAAGAATCTGGTCGATCCAATGCCGATGTTAGCGCGGCGCGGGCTGTTTCCCGGGAAAAAGACCGTCGCCTCCGTGCAAACGGAAGAGGAGGAAGAAGAAAGCTCCAGCTACCAGCGCAATCGCACGCGCGCGCCGCCGTTATCGGCGCCGGGCGGCACGCGGCGAGTGGAAGTATATGAAGATGTGTTCGATCTCCTGCGGCATGCATGGTATGTCGTCAGCCGGCATTACGATGTCATTGATGATACGCCCGCGTTAATGGTCATATTTGAATCCGTGGATTTCAAGACGACACGCCTGGCTGCCGAAAAGGTTGTCGCCAACATGCTAATCGAGGTCACCGAGCGTGTCGACCGCTTTTCGCCCTGGTACAGCCAACCGGCAAGCGTGTACGGTTTGACGCATTATCGAGACACGGAATCCAACTGCGTGGAATGGAGGCTTTCATCTGAGGGTAAACAAAAGTGGCAAGTTGTAGTTGAGGAACTGGCTGTGGGTTTCCGTCGTGACTATGCGCTCTTGTTAGCCAACCTGACCGTCGATCGGGCGGATCAGAGTCCCGCAGGACAGCGGGAGTTCACGCGCCTCTTCTGTGAGTGCGACCCTCCGCGATCGATCCTTGTGCCGGAAAGACGCCTGGCAGAACACGAAATCATCTGCGACCAATGCGGCGCGCCGTTTCGCAGGGTGTGTTGAGTTAAAAGATAGAGGGCGCCCGGTCACCAAGGCACCCAGTCACCCGGGAAAAGACAACATTGTAGCCGCAGGCTTTAGCCTGCGGCTACATTGGGGATGAGTTTGGGACTGGGATATAGGGGAATGGCACCCGGCGGATCAGGCACTGGGTCACTTGAGAGGCACCTTCAGCCCAAATGGTTTTCATCCTGAGACTGAAAGCAGATGGATTATCCCGAATGAGACAAATGACTTGAAGGTGCTAAGTACAGAGTGGTTGATTATGGCCAGGACCGCCGCTTAAACAGCATCAAGAGAGAGGATTTCCCGCTGCGCTCGAAATGACATGAAAAGCACTAGATGATCTTACCCCCTTATTAGCGCCTCGATACGTTCCTCCAACCCATCATAACCGGTCTGCTTGATCTCCAGCGGCAGTTCGAGATAAGCCGCGATCTGGTGTGCCTTCTCAACCAGTTCTCCGTTCTCACTCTGCGCCAGGTAGAGCACTTTTTTGTAATTACGAAAATATTCCTTCTTCAGCGACGGAAACCGATCGAGCCCCATGCTCTTGATGATCAACCCCCAGAATGTGCGCACCATGAAATCGGTCAGGAAAAATGTGCCTGGCTCCGCATCCATCCATTTATGGAAATCCTCTCCACCGTAGAATTCGTAGCAGTGTGGTCCTTGAATACGTTCGATATCTGGATGGTCCTTCAACATGCGGTCCAGCGCACCGGCGGAGCCGCAGTCTCCAAACACGACGATCAACTGCTCGTACTGGTTCTTCAGGGCGAGGATGCGCTTTTCAACATCGGGGGCGATGCGCTCGGGGAAGACATGGTCGATCGCCGGCACGCCGATGACCTCGGCATCCCAGCCATTTTTACGCACCATCTCGGTCACCTCGCGTCCGAGCGCTCCACAGATGATCAGGCCGACTGTCAAAATGACCTCCCTAGCCGCGTCGACGCCGGCGTGTCCGCCGTCGGCCCTGACCGGCCTCGGTGTTGGCGCTGATCCAGGCAGTGCAGTTCTCATCGTTTCCCAGCAGCGCGTCGGCGGCCAGGATGGCGTTCTTGATCTCTTCTTCCAGCGGGTTGGTGATCGCAGCCGTCATACCGGCGGTCATGAGCATGGGCACAAACGTGGCGTTCAGTGTAGAACGATTGGGAAGGCCAAAAGATACGTTGCTGGCGCCGCAGACCGTGTTGCAGCCCAATTCCTCCTGCACACGCCGGATGATGTGGAAAACTTGCCGGCCAGCATATTGCATCGCACCGACTGGCATGACCAGCGGGTCGATGAGCACGTCCTCCGCCGAGATGCCATGATCCGCCGCTCTTTCGACGATCTTTTTTGCCACGGCAAAACGCTCGTCCGGGTCCTCCGAAATGCCGGTCTCGTCGTTGGAAATGCCGATCACCGCCGCGCCGTGTTTCTTCACCAGCGGCAGCACACTTTCTAGCCGCTCATCTTCGCCGGTTACGGAGTTCACCAGCGCTTTGCCCTCGTAGGCTTCCAGACCGCTTTGCAGCGCGGCGACCACGGAAGAGTCGATGCTCAATGGGACGTCGGCGATCGATTGGACCAACTCGATCGCCTGGCGCATAATGGCCGGTTCGTCGGCGAGCGGGATGCCGGCGTTTATATCGAGCATGTGCGCGCCGGCTTCAACCTGAGCAAGCGCGTCGCTCGCTACCCGATCAAAATTGCCGGCCGCCATCTCGGCGGCAAGCACCTTGCGGCCGGTGGGGTTGATGCGTTCGCCGATGATTGTGAATGGCCGGTTCTGACCAATGACCACGCTCTTCGTTCTTGATTCGAGTATCGTTTCTTTCATCTTCAGCGGTTCCTTCTTCGATGCCCACAAAGGGCATTAATTTTCCGTTCGCCGCCACCTTCGTTCTTGACCGAGCGAATCGTCCTCTTCCGTCTTTGGCTGGCGTGGACGCGGCAGCAGACCAGCCTCCTCGATGATCTCGGCGACTAATTTCTCTTGCTTGAAAGCCATCACGTGCACGCCAGCGACACCATCGATCTCGCGTACCTGCTGGATAATCTCGATGCAGATGCGTTTCCCCTCCTCTCGCTTTTTGGATTTGGGGGTCTTCCGTAGCCGCTCGACGATCTCATCCGGGATGACGACGCCAGGGACGTGGGTGCGCATGAACTCGGCCGCCCGTTCCGAACGCAGCGGGCCAACACCCACCAGGATGCAAACCTTCTGGTCGATGCCCAGATCACGTACTCGCTGCATGAACTGCTCGAAGCGCGGCAGGTCGAAGCAGTACTGGGTCTGGATGAAGTTGGCGCCCGCCTCGATTTTCTTGGCCAACCGGTATGGTCGCCAGTCGTAAGGCGGCACAAATGGATTGGCCACTGCACCTAAAAAAAGGCGGGGCGGCTGGGTGATCTCGCGACCGCTGAGGAAACGACCTTCGTCACGCATGATCTTTGCGGTGCGCAGCAGGTGAATGGAATCAAAATCAAAGACGCGCTTTGCCTCCGGCTGATCGCCTACAGAGGTGTCATCGCCAGTAAGGCAGAGAATATTTTTTACACCCATCGCCGCCGCGCCGAGCAAGTCACCCTGGATGGCGATGCGGTTGCGGTCGCGACAGGAGACCTGCATTACAGGTTCATAACCCGCACGGGTTAGCAGGGCGCAGATGGCGACGCTGGACATGTGGCAATGCGCACCGGCCGCGTCGGTAGCGTTGATGGCGTCGCATACCTGGGAAAGCACAAGCGCGGCGTCATAGACTTCCTGTGGATTGGCACTGTCGGGAGGATCCAGTTCGGCCGTGACCGCGAAGCGGCCGGCTCTGAGCACGCGCTCTAATCGGCTTCCGGAGAGATAAGGTTCTTGATCAGTCATGGGAGTTTGACAGTATGGTCAAGTCGGAAGGGATTGGCCAGCATGCGGGGTAATCCACGTCTTCACCGGTGAGCATGGTGATCCATGCAGAGCGACCCTCCAGTTCCCGGTTGACCGGGGGCTGCAGCCAGCGCATCTCATCACCATAGACTGGCATGTCACCCGAGCGTTCGTAAGCCTCCAGCCAGACGCAGCGCATGTCTGGTTTGACCTCGCAGTTTCCGTTTACGCGGACACCCCCGCAGGGACCGTTGCGCAGGGTCTTCGGACAGGTCATCGGGCAGGTCATGCCGGTGGAGTGCAGGACACACATGCCACACATGCGGCAGTCGAAGACGAGTCCCTTGAGCCATTCCTCGGGCCAGCGGAGCAGGGCTTCGACGCGTTTGTAGCCCAACCTGGCGATCAGCGGATCGAGGCGTTTGAACAGCTGATGCGTTGTTTTGTAGGTCCCTTCCAATGTGCGGGGATGATCGCGCAGCCAACTTCCGAGACCCATGTGGATTCCTTCCTGTCTTCGCTAACTACCTTCACCTTTTCGAATGGCCATAAACTTCTTGGCGGTCTCAACCGCAACCGAGGCGTCCCGGCAGTAAGCGTCCGCTTCGATGTCCTCTGCAAACGCGTCATTCAATGGGGCACCGCCGACGAGCACGACGATGTCGTTGCGGATGCCTTTATCCTTGAGCGCATCGATCACCGTTCGCATGTACGGCATCGTCGTGGTGAGCAGCGCGCTCATTCCGAGAATGTCGGGATTGTGCTCTTCAATTGCCGCCAGATAGGCGTCCGCATCGGTGTTGATGCCCAGATCGAAAACGTCAAACCCGGCCCCCTCCAGCATCATGGAGACCAGGTTCTTTCCGATGTCGTGGATATCACCTTTGACGGTGCCGATCACCACGGTGCCGATCTTCGGTGCGCCGGTCTCGACCAGCAGCGGGCGCAGCACGCCCATGCCGGCCTTCATCGCCTTGGCGGCCATCAGCACCTCGGGCACAAACAGGATCCCGTCCCTGAAATCATCACCAACGATCTCCATGCCGGCGACAAGCCCGCGTGTCAGAACGTCATAAGGTGTCATCTCGCGGGCGAGCAGCTCTTCGACCTCTTCGACGATCTCGTCGGCAAGCCCGTCATAAAGGTCCTCCTGCATCAACTCGAGGATCTCGTCGTCGCCCATCTCTTTGATATTGATTTCTTCTTCCATGCTGGCTCCTATGGTATTTCTGTGGATTGCATGCGGCTAGGATGTCGCCCGTCGGTGACGCCGTTCGCGCCGGGGAGGTTCAATATCCGGCATTCTGGATAAGATCGGCTCCAGATGCGGGAACAGATCACGCTGATGGGGAATATGCATCGCCATGACAAACTCTTCTTGAAAATCCTGGTCAACCGCAGTCTCAATATACCGCACGCGTGTGGAAATATCTTGAGCCAGAGCGCGTTTTTCACGGTTAAGCAGCGCGATACGGGCCCCATCACCGGCGGCGTTGCCGACCGCGTGTACATGTTCGAGATCACAATCCGGGATCAAGCCCAGGACCATGGCATGCTTGGGATCGATGTAACTCCCGAAAGCACCAGCAAGCGTTATCTGGTCGACCTGCTCGACGCCAGAGCGCATCATCAGCAGCTTCGCGCCTGCATAGAGCGCTCCCTTGGCAAGCTGTATGTTGCGCACATCTTCCTGGGTGATCAGGATCGGTTTGCCGCTGGAGGACTGTTCCGCCGTCGCCAGGATGTATGCGCCTTTTTTGCCCTTTGATTCCCACTGCAAGCGGTCGGTCTCGTCATCGGTGTTGAAACGGCCGTCAGGCGTCAGCAAACCGGCAAGGAAAAGCTCTGAGACAACCTCAATGATGCCTGATCCGCAGATGCCTGCCGCCAGGTGGTGGGGCTGCTGGTCGGGATCGGCATCGGGATCGAGCTTCCATTCGTCCGACCAACGCTGCTCGCCGATCACGCGGAAGCGGGGCTCTTTCGTCTGGGGATTGATGCGCACCCGTTCGATCGCCCCGGGGGCGGCGCGCATACCGGAAGTGATCTGACCGCCCTCAAAAGCAGGACCGGTTGGGCTGGAGGCGCTGTACATCCACTCCGGGCTGCTGAGCACAATCTCGGCATTGGTGCCCACGTCAATCGTGAGGATGATCTTTTGCTCAAGATAAGGTTCCTCGGCCAGCAGCACGCCCACGTTGTCGGCGCCAACGTGCCCCGCCTGCGCGGGTAAGATGTGTGCGTTTGCCGCCGGGTTCAGCCGCAGACCGAGGTCCCGGGCGTTGAAGTCCATCGCCGAGCGGTTCGCGAGGGCGAACGGCGAATGGCCGATTTCCTCGGGGGAGATCCCCAGCAGGATGTGAGTCATCGTCGTGTTGCCGACGAGCACGATTTCGTAAATCGAGCTTCGGGCGATGCCCGCCGCACGGGTTGCTTGTGAGGTTAATTTATTGATGGAATCGATGACGGCGTCGTGCATTTTCTCGAGCCCATCCGGGCGGTTGGCGGCGTAGGAGATGCGGCTCATCAGGTCTTCACCATAGGAAACCTGGGGGTTCATCATCGCCTCGGTAGCCAACAGTTCCCCGGTACGCAAATCGCACAAGTAGCAGGCAATCGTGGTGCTGCCCACATCCACGGCAAGGCCATAAGCGCCCTCTGTGTAGCCGGGCTGTACGTCGATCACACGTCGATCATCCCAGAGCGTCACCGTGAGCGTCCATTTGCCCTCGCGCAGTTTGCTCTGCAATTTTCGCAGGACTTGAATATCGATGCTTAAATCGGCTAATTCCCACTGCTCCCGCAGGGCATCCTGCACGCGCCCCCAGTCGCCGCGATGCTTGCCCAATTCGGCGCGTTCGACTTCTATATACACCTGGCGCACGGTCGGTTTGACCTCAATCACACGATCGGTCGCCGATTTGCGGATCATCTGCTTCTGGCCGCGGCTCTCCTCGGGCACACTGACCAACAGATCACCCTGGACATGGGCGACGCAAGCCAGGCGCAGGTCGCCGTGTCCGCTCTCCTCAAGCAGCCTGCGCTCCTCCTCTGTGGTTGGCGTGACGTGCTCTTCGGCCGAGCGAATGCCATGCTTGTCGAATTCACCGACTTCGATCTTCACCAGGCATTTCATGCAGGTTTGGCGGCCTCCACAAATGCTCTCGATCTCCACCCCAAGCGAATCGGCCGCGTCAAGCAGAGTTGTGCCGGCCGGGATCTTTCCGCGCCGGCCGGAGGGCATCAGGATAAGGGTGTGTTTCTGGTTGCTCTGCGATTCGCTCATCAGCGCTGGCGATTCTCTTTAATTTTCCGGGCTGTGGAGTGCCAATCGATTTCGGTGTATTTAGATTCGAGTTCGGCGGCCACGGCTCCGGCAACTTCGCTAGCTGTACCTTCTCTGCCCTGTACTTCCTCCCAGTGGAAGCCATGGGTGTAATCGTCGTCGCCGATCAGATTTGCAGCCATGGCGGCTTCGTCGATCGCACTTTGAAAACGGTCCGACAGCTGCACCCCGACGCGACCCTCGTCATCCTCGGCTTTCACCTGGACGGGGATGTCGTGCCAGTAGAGAATTTTTACTTTTATCATACGCATTAACCTTGCTGCTAGGATTTGAGCTTGCTCATCCCGGGATCATACTGTGGATCATCATCCACGACTGCTTCGAATCGCTCACCTAGATATTCTATCTGCACTTGCGTGCCTTTCTCGGCGAATTCGACCGGCAGATAGCCATAGGTGATGTGCTTTCCCACGCTGTAGCCGTAATTTGCGCTCGTGATGTACCCTACGGTCTCATCATCTCTGAAAATCGGCTCGCTGCCGAGGGCGATCCCGTCCTCCATCGTCAAACAGCAAAACTTGCGCTTGATGCCCTGCTCCTTTCGTTTCAGCAGCGCCTGGCGCCCGATGAAATCGTCCTGATCGAAATCGACCGCCCAGCTCAACCCGGCTTCGTAGGGATTGTATTCGCTGTGGATGTCACTCCCAAGGGCCCGGTAGCCTTTCTCGAGCCTCAGCGAATCAAAGGCACCCATCCCCCCGGCGATGATGCGGTGAGCCTGACCGGCTTCCCATAGCAAGTCCCATAAGTGTTGACCGAATTCCGTGGGGACGTAAATCTCCCACCCCAATTCGCCAACGTACGAGATGCGCAGCGCGACCGCCGGGACCGTCTCGATCATCAGTTCCCGGGCGGTGAAATACTTGAACGCCTCGTTAGAAACATCCTGCTCAACGACGGACTGCAGCACATCGCGCGCCCTGGGACCCCATAAACCGACGGCGGTGAATTTCGAGGAAATATCTGTGGCGATCGCGCCGCCGCTCTGCGGCAGGTGGGCGCGTATCCACGCCAGATCGATCATGCCCGTGCCGCCGCCGGTGAGCACCCAGTAGCGCTCCTCGTCGATGCGCGTCACGGTCAGGTCGCTTTTGATGCCGCCCTGTGGTGTCAAAAGTGATGTGTAGACGATTTTGTCGATCGGGACCTCGACTGAATTGGCGGTCATTTTCTGGAGCGCCTCGTACGCCGCCGGACCGGACACCTCGATCTTCACGAACGAACTCAATTCGAACAGGCCGACGTGCTCGCGGGTCGCCAGGTGTTCGACACCCTCAAGCGGCGACCAGTGGCGAGCCGCCCAACCCTGGCGCTCAGGGATACGATCGAGATACTCGTCCAGGCGCACCGCGCTGCTCTGGTACCATTGCGGACGTTCCCACCCCACGCTTTCGAAGAAATGACCACCCAATTCTTCAAGCCGGATGTGATAGGGCGCAAGACGGACCTGGCGGGTGTGCTCCATCTGCTGTTTGGGATGGATGATGTCATACACCTCTCGGTACTGCTGAGCAGCGGTCCGCCGTACATAGTGTTTGCTCCTGGCATACTCGTGGAAGCGGTTGATGTCTGCTTCGTGCACGTCGACGCTCGGCTCACCGGCGTCCATCCATTCGGCGATCGCTTTTCCAACGCCGCCTGAGTGCGTCACCCACACGCCGATGGCGGTCCAGAAGTTTTCCAGATGGGCGGCCGGGCCCATGATGGGGTAGCCATCGATCGTGAAAGCGAACATGCCATTGAACTTCGTGGGGTAATCTTTGCCCTGCATGGCGGGAAGCAATTGTTCCGAGGCCTTCTGGGCAACATCGAAGTCCTCTTCGGTAAACGGACGCATGGCATCTGCGCCGACATGGTAGGGATCGACGAGCAGCGGCTCGTGTTTGTAGGAACCGATGCCATAAGCATCTTTGTGCTGGCGGAAGTACATCGAGAAGTCCTGGTGACGCAGAATCGGGTGGACGATCTCGCGCTGCTCGCCGCCCAATTCTTCCAGCGGCTCGGAGATCAGGTACTGATGTTCGACAGACATCAGCGGCAGCGAGACATCGAGTCGGTCAGCCAGTACCGGTCCCCAGATGTTGGTGCAGAGCAGCACCTGCTCTGCTTTAATCGTACCCTGATCCGTGACGACGGCGGTTACCCGTTTGCCGGCGCGCTCGAAACCGGTCACAAGCGTATCGCCATAATATTCGACCGCACCCTGCTCCTGCGTGAACGCCGCCATGCTCTCGACCGCGTTTACGGCGTTGGCGTCACCATCTGAGGGTACGTGTAGGCCGCCCTTGATAACGCCGGGATCAAGAATGGGGATGTGTCCCCGGACTACATCGGGCGTGAGCAGGCTCGATTCGAGCCCGTAGGCGCTGGCCCAGCTGTGCCTGCGGTGCAGATCCTGCCAGCGCTCATCGGTGTGAGCCACCTCGATTCCACCCACGGGATAAAAGACGGGATGCTCCTCGCTGTGCAGTTGGTTGAGCAGCTCGACGGTGTACTGCGCGAACTCGCACATCGTCTTCGAGCCGTTCGTCTGAAAGACCAGGCCAGGCGCGTGCGAGGTAGACCCCCCGGTCTTGAAGAGCGGGCCCTGGTCCACGACGACGATGTCGCGCCAGCCGAGCATAGTCAGGTGGTATGCGGCGCTGGCGCCGACGATGCCGGCGCCGATGATGACGAGGTTGGCTTGTTTTCTCATAATTTACCCAGTTTCATTAGCGAATGGGACTGCAGGGGCGGGATAACTCTATCAAAGCCAGAAAGGCTTGACATCCTCCGTAGCCCAGTAGCGCGGATCCGTGCTGTCGACGTACCCGTACGCTTGCACGGACTCGGTCGAATCGCCCGTCGGCAGCACCCGGGCACGCTGGTTGTAAAGGCGCTGGTTGAACAGCCGGTCGCGCTGGACCGGCAGCCGACGATGCGGGACCATGCGCCTGTGCATCGGACGGCGGTCAGATCTCCCCGATATACGTAGACCGGGCATGTTGCGGTACAGGTCACTGACCTGTCCGGTGAGGCGTGCCAGGTTGAAGAGCGTGATGTTGTGCCGGCTCTCGCGCCGGTCGGCGAGGTCAGCCATGATCTCGCCGATGACGCTGGCGAATTTATACCCGTGACCGCTGAAGCCGGCGGCGAATGAGACCTGCGGGTATTGCGGGTGCAGGTCGATGATGAAATGCTTATCGGGAGAGTTGGTGAACATGCATGCTTTGAGCGTCATCGTTGGGCCGGCGCCCTGCGGGAAATAGCGTGAGGCGAAATCTCTCAAGATCTCCTCGTCCTCCCAATTGGGTTCGCGCTCATAAATATCTGGCTCGACGAACTCTTCGAAGTGATGGTAGCGGCCGAACTTGAAACCGGGAACGGAATGCACCGGGAAGCCGTAATAGCGCCCCTGCGGGACGAGCACGTTAAAGACTGGGAAACGGTCTGGCGTGAAGAACTCCGGCTTCTCGGGCTGCAGCCAGGCGAGCACCTGGCGCTCGGGGATCGCCAGCCCCCGCAAGAAAGGTAGAAACTGGGCGTTCCAGGCGCCGCCGGTGATCACGAGCGAGTCAGCGAAATACTCATCCCGGTCGCTGATCACGCGCACGCCGTCGCCAGCGGGCTCCCAACCTAAAACCTCCTCACGCCCGTGAATCTCGGCGCCCATGGCGTGAGCGGCTTCCACGTAGGCGACTGTAGCGATCTCGGGCAGTACGAAGCCGCCATCGGGTTGATAAACGCCCATCAAGTCATGGGGGAACTTGTAGCCAGGGAAGCGCTGGTTGATCTCCCGGCCGGTCAAAACCTGGTGCTGCAGGTCATGCTCAACGCAGGATTGCAGAGAGCCCTTGAAAACCCAACTATCGGCTGGTCCGGCGTCGATCGAGCCTGTCTTGACCAGGATGCGTTTGCCGGCGCGGCTCTGGATATTATTCCAGAGCTCATAGGCTCTTTTCAGCAGCATCACGTAGGAGGGGTGTTCGTAGTAGGCCAGGCGGATGATGCGCGTGTAGCCGTGGGAGGAGCCCATGTCATTGGGGATGTCGAAGCGCTCGAGGCCGAGCACGTTCTTGCCGCGTTTGGTAAGCTCATAGCACACGGCGCTGCCCATACCGCCTACGCCGAGCACGATCGTGTCATATTGTTTCTTGTAAGTGCTCATCCGGACTCCTTCAGCGACCCTCTGGCGCGCGGCCGGGCGTTGTCCGGATCGAAGAATGGCGTGTCGACCACTTTGGCGAGCGCCGGACGGCCGTTGACTTCCACAAGCAGCCGGTTGCCCGGCCAGGCGTGGGGGACCTGCACAAAGCCGAGCCCGAGCACTTTACCGACGGAAGGACCACGAGCGCTGGAGGTGATCACGCCGACCTGCGCGCCGGGCTGCTCTAGATCATAGGCTTCTCCGGCCTCGCTGCCGGTGAGGATCTCGTCACGCAGCGTATCGATGTTGGCGATGCTGTAGATCGGATTTCCCGTTGCGGCGGCGGATTCGCCCATCAACTGCAGCCCCACCCAGCGCTCCTGCACGCCGAGGTCCTGCAGTTGGAGCAGGGCATCGCGACCGACAAAGTCGCGTTTGTCGAAGCGGATCCATTCGTTCAAACCAAGTTCGAAAGGTGTGCGGGTCTCGTCGATGTCGGGACCGTAGAGCGGGTAAGCCTTCTCGATACGCAGGCTCTGCATGGCGCTGACGCCGTAGGGCAGCAATCCGAAGTCCCCTTTGTTTGCCTGGAAGCATTCCCACGCGACGGCAGCCTCCTCGGCTGGAATGTATAGTTCATAGCCCAGTTCTCCGGTATATCCCGAACGGGAAATCAGTACCTCGGTGTTGTTGAGTCTGCCGTTTGCGAAGCGGAAGAAACGCAGTTCGGAGAGGTCAAGATCCTCGATGAGTTCGTCCAGGAAGTCCATAGAACGCGGGCCCTGGACCGAGATCAACGCAATTGCGCCGCTCATGTCGGTCACGTAGGCGCTCATGCCGGCGGCGTGCTCTGAGACCCATCGGGCAGTCGTTTTACGTGGGCCGGAGCTGGTGACGATCATGAAGTGCTCGTCACCGAACTTGTACACGGTGATGTCGTCGACGATCCCGCCGTTCTCATTGACCATCGTCGAATAGCGCAGCTGGCCCGGATGCATATCGCGCACTTCATTGACCAGCAGGCGGTTTACAAGCCGCTCGGCACCGGGCCCCTTGATGTCGACCTCGCCCATCGTGGAGAGATCCTGCATGCCGACGTTGGTGCGCGTGTTGATGTGTTCTTCGACTGCTGAGGTGTAGCTGAGCGGGTACATGTAGTCACCGCCCCCCTTGACCATCCTGGATGCAGTGCGCAGATGAATGTCGTATAAAGGTGTCCGCCGCTCAGTCATAAGTGTACCCCTCCTAGAATATATCGACTATTTTAAACCATATTTGTCCACATTTAATTACCCTAGAGGTTATAGGCGTTCTGCGTAAATGTGCCTTTGCTCCTAACGCGGAGAGAATCGCTTCAGGTTTGACCAGCTCTGTGACCGTAAGCCGCTCAGCTTGCGGTGGTTATTGAGGTGGAGCGGCCAACGATGGGGTCAGTGGGTTTAGCCCTTGAGTCCCTGCTTCCTTTTGGCGATAAACGATTGCAGTTGCTCGTCCAGGCTTTCATCCAATTCCGGAGCCTGGTATTCAGCCAGAAGCTGGTCGACTTTCCGGCTGGCTACTTCAGAGACCGGATGAGAACCTTCTTCGGTCCATGTGTCGACATCGTTGTAATCGAACAATTCGGCGCGGTAGAAGGCACTAGTGAAGCGCTCCATCGTGTGTGGCGTGCCGAGGTGGTGCCCACCGGGCGGAACGCTGCGCAGCGACTCCATTGCGCGGGCGTCCTCCGAAAGGTCGATGCCTTTGACGTAGGTGTGCAGCATGCCGAGGATCTCGCAGTCGAGCACAAATTTTTCGTAGCCGGCCGATAAACCATTTTCGAGCCAGCCGGCGGCGTGCAGGAAGAAGTTCACACCGCTCTGCACGGCAGGCAGCATGGTCATCACCGATTCGTACGCAGATTGGGCGTCGGGAATCTTTGAGCTTGCGAACATACCACCACTGCGGAAGGGCAGATTGTAGCGGCGGGCCATCTGCGCACCGGCGATCAAGGCCAGCTGACTTTCCGGAGAGCCAAAGACAGGCGCGCCGCTCTTTAGATCGACGTTGGTCATGAATGAACCATAAACGACCGGTGCGCCAGCGCGCACCATCTGTGCGTAAACGATGCCGGCCAGCGCCTCGGCGTTCTGCTGGATTAACGTGCCCGCCAGCGTCACCGGCGCCATGGCGCCGGAGAGGATGAACGGGGTGATGATCGTCGCCTGGTTGGCGCGGGCGTACACGGTGAGCGCCTCGAGCATGCGGTCGTCCAACCGACGTGGGCTGCTGATGTTGATCAGCGATATCAGCGCGGGTTGCGCCTCAATCTCCTTGTCGCCAAACAATATCCGGGCCATCTCCACGCTGTCCTGGGCGTTCTCGCGTGACATCACCGAGCCCATAAAGGGCTTATCGCTGAACTTGATGTGGGCATAAAGCATGTCAAGGTGGCGGGTCGCCGTCGGTTCATCGGTCGGCTCGACGATCGTGCCCCCGGAATGGTGGATGTAGGGGCTCAGGTAGGCGAGCTTGATGAAGTTCTGGAAGTCCTCCAGGGTCGCTTCGCGCCGGCCACGTTTTAGATCGTGAACAAAAGGTGGGCCATACACTGGGGCGAAGACCATGTGTTCGCCGCCAAGTTGAACTGATTTCTCGGGATTGCGGGCGATTTGATGGAACGAGGAGGGCGCTTTGGAGATGTACTCCTCGACCAGGGCAGGGTCGAAACGGACGGTCTCACCGTCGACATGCGCGCCGTGCTCTTTGAGGATCTCGAGCGCCTCCGGAAGGTAGAAGTCGATACCGATTTCCGAAAGGACTTTCATCGCTTCGCTGTGGATCAGATCACAGCCTTCTTCATCGAGCAGTTCGTAAAGAGGAAGCGCGCGCACCGGTTGCTGAACCTTGATCGTGGTGCGATCGACCTCCCGCCGTCGACTCTGGCCTCGTCTGTGGTGTTGTCTCTCTCTGCGGCTGCTCATCACGCTCTTCCTCCGTAGCTAATAAATCCGGAGGGTTATTGTAGCATTTAGCTGTGCATACCCGGATGAATTTTAAGGTAATGGAAGGGATGCGAGCTGTGTGATACTGGGTGTCATTCCCGATGAACCATTTAGATGAGCACAGCTGAAAGCGTTGTTAATGAAGGACGGTTATCGATTCAGCACTGCGGGCAAGGTCCGAGCCGGGTAAGGTAAACGCTTCCTTGGGAGAGGGCTAGTCCCACGTGCTCGATCTTGCTGACGATCCAGCCGCATTCGCCATATCTTCCATCACCGGCGATCCAATCACTGGGCTCGAATCGGGGGAGAACGGAATACTCGATCAAGTAGACGTAATCATACGTTGCGGACAAATCCAGATCATCGATACTTGCGATCTGTGTGATCCGATAGTCCCGCAGCCGGTGCGCCGGGCTCGTCTCAGGTCCCAGGTAAGCACCCAGCCAGAGTTCGAATCCATCCCGGATTGCATGTTCAATCGACTCGGATCCATCCAATGGTCCTTGCCAACCATGCTCGAGAAGTATCTGAGTGGGTGTAGGATGCAGCTCCGGGGTCGGTGATTTAACAGCCGAGGGGAGGGATTGGGTGGTGTTGGCGCATGAGGTAAGCGAGAGGACGAGCGCCAAGTTCAATATTACGTGGAATCTGATCACGATTCGCTCCGATAGTTCATCACGGACCACAATCCTAGGGATTGACGGATAGGATCAGTTCTGCCCCGCAGCAGGGCGAAACGTCGAAGCGGTGGACGCCGGGCATAAGCAGGGCGCCAAATGGTTCGTCGAAGACGTGTTCATCTCCGGGAGCGATTTCCGTTTCAAGGCGCGCAAGTGAAACGAGGAGCCTCTCGTCGCGCATGTTGACGACTCGCAGGTGCTGATCAGGCCGGACATACGAGCAGCGTGGATCGGGTATATCGGGGTAGATCGTGACGCTGACAAGATCGCCTTCATGCTCGGCGCAGATCCCGGCCGCCGGCGAACTGGCGACAGGTGTAGCAAGATCGGCAGCCGGAGTATTTGTGGCTGTTTCGCTTACTTGCTCCGCTCTCGGCAAGCAGGCGCTCGTGAACAGTATTATGGCGAGGATAAGAATTCGTCGTTTTAGTGATCTCATGAGATTAGCGTATCCCGTGATTGTGCCGGCAGTGTTTCCGCTATTTTACAAAATTGTGACAGGGATCACGAGTGAATAATTCTCTGAGATGACTGGCGTGCTTAAGAGTTCGAGCTTGATCTGTGCATGGTGGCATACTTGGTGAAGAAAACGCATGGCTTACACAAGCGAAGAGGTCCAGTCCCCTCTTGTACGACAGCTGCCTGTGTTCACTCGGGTTTGCGTGCGATAATGCGAGCGCTGTAGAGCGCCGGCATCCCTTCTTTTCGCTCGACAATCCCGTCGGCGCGAACTTTGCTTGAGACTTCTAAATCAATGAAGCCGGCTTGTTCCACTAGTTCAAGATACTCATCGAGTTCGATCGCGCCGACGATACACGCAGCCCATTGTTCCATGTCATCCTGCAGCGAGGGCGCGAATTGACCTTCCGTGACGATATCGCTGACCGAGAAGCGTCCCCCAGGTTTTAACACCCTGAAAGCTTCCCGGAAGACAGCCGCTTTATCGGGTGAAAGGTTAATAACGCAGTTCGAGAGGATCACGTCGATGCTGGCGTCCTCGACGGGCAAAGCTTCGATTTGTCCAAGCCGGAACTCGACATTCGCGACTCCCATCTTGACCCTGTTTGCGTTGGCGCGTTTGATCATATCCTTGGTCATATCGACGCCAATCACATGGCCGCCCGGACCGACGCGCGGCGCGGCAAGGAAGCAGTCGATGCCGCCGCCGCTTCCCAGGTCGAGCACCGTCTCCCCGGGCTGCAAACCGGCGATCGTCACCGGGTCGCCGCAACCGAGCGATAGATTGGTCACGTCACTGGCGATCCCATCAAGAGTTATCGCGTCATAGATATCCGCTGAGCAATCGCAATCACCACCGGTCTGTGCGTTTTCCGGACCGCAGCACGAGCCAACGCTGCGTGCGATCTCGCCGTAGCGCTGCTTGACCGCATCGTGGATCAGATCGTTATCCGTCGTCATGGCAACCTCCAAATATATTGATGGTTATCGATATAAGTACTGAAAAAAATACTGCTCAGTCTTGCTTGATACGGTGCTCGGGCGCAAAGCGATCGATGAGTTGGCCACAGCACAGCGCTACCCGTTCTTGATTGAGTGTATAAAAGCGCTGTCTGCCCTCCTGGCGTACGTCTGCTAAACCTGCTTCGGCAAGCATCTTGAGATGATGGCTCACGGTCGGCTGATTAACACGGTTCTGCAGCTTATCGACGACATCGTTGACGCTCAACCATTGACAGCACAGATGCTGCATTATCTCCTGTCGAGTTGGATCTGCCACGGCCTTCGCGAAATCGGTCAATCCGGTCTGCATGATGCCAACATTATATATCGATGATCATCAATATGTCAATCTTCTTAGCACCACGGACAGATAACGTCGTAATATCCACGTAATCCATTTTCGTTATTCTTTCTACCGGTGGACGCTTCAAGAAGAAGGGGCACGATGGTCATGTACAGAATGAGCTTAATCGTGGGGGTCGTTTTCGCAGTGATCGCCGTTGGATGTTCAACGTACAAGCAGGTTAATGAAGGAACGGATTTGCAAAGCAATCTGAATGGATTAGAGCCAGCGGACTTTGAGCTGCACGATCTGGGCGCTGCTCCCGAATTGAAAAACGAGATCTGGCTCAATACGCCCGAGCCGCTCCGGTTAGCAGAGTTACGCGGCAGGGTCGTACTGCTGGAATTCTGGACCTTCGGTTGAATTAACTGCAAGCGCGTGATCCCCTCGTTGAGGGGATGGCATGAGAACTACCAAGACGAGGGTCTGGTCGTCATCGGTGTACATTATCCGGAATTCGAGTACGAGCGCGATCTGGAAAATCTTAAAGAGGCTGTTGTTCGGTTGGATGTTCCTTATCCGGTCGTGCAGGATAACGACCGCCAGATATGGGGAGTGTACAATGTGCGCTTCTGGCCGACGATGTTCCTGATCGATAAGCGGGGCAGGATCCGCTACACACACATCGGCGAGGGGCGATACAATGTCATTGAAGGCGTCATCCGGTCACTCCTGGCAGAGTGAACTCCTATTAAGGTTGCAGATACGTTATGAAGATCCACACTGATGAAATCACTCCCGAACACATCTACCGCTCACGGCGGGCGTTCCTGAAAGCTGCCGGTTTCGTAGGCGCGGGCTCGATCCTGCTGGCAGCCTGCCGCGGTGACGAGCAGCCCGCTGCAGCAGATCTTCCGTCGCCAACTGCCACGCCTCCCGGCACGACGCCCAGTGTGGTCAGTGACGAACTCGGTGATGTGTTGACTCCCTACGAAGACGTGACCGGGATCAACAATTTCTATGAATTCACCACAAACAAGACGCGCGTAAAAGAACTGGCGGAGGATTTTCCAACCTCGCCGTGGACCATCGAGATCGGTGGTTTAGTGCGAAACCCGGTCAATTTATCGATAGATGGTTTCGATGAATTTGGGCTTCAAGAGCGCATCTACCGCATGCGCTGCGTGGAGGGCTGGTCGATGGTCATCCCGTGGAATGGGTTTGAATTATCGCGTCTTTTAGCTCTTGTAGAGCCGACCGAACAGGCACGCTACGTTCGTTTCGAAACTGCGGTGGATTTCGACCAAATGCCCGGCCTGACCCGCTATCCATACCCCTGGCCGTATATTGAAGGTCTGCGCTTGGACGAAGCCCGCCATCCATTGACGGTCCTCGCCACGGGTGTCTACGGCAGCGAACTCCCGCCGCAGAGCGGAGGACCGATTCGCCTGGTTGTGCCCTGGAAGTATGGCTTTAAGAGCATCAAGTCGATCGTCAAAATCGATCTGGTGGAGGAACAGCCGCTGACCTTTTGGTCGGCGGTCGCACCCAACGAGTATGGTTTCTACGCCAACGTCAATCCGCAGGTCGATCACCCGCGCTGGTCGCAGGCTACCGAACTGAGGGTAGGCGAATCCGCACGCCGGCCGACACTATTATTCAATGGATATGAAGATCAGGTCGCCTCGCTTTACGAGGGCATGGACCTGCGCGAAAACTTCTAACTTTTACATCTCGCCAACTCAATATGTGGAGTGAGTTATGGTCATGAAGCCGCGTGAGCGTGTGCGCGCAGCGCTCAATCACGAAGCGACGGATCGGGTGCCGATCGTGCTGGGGGTGAGCAATGCCACAAGCCTGCAGATGGGCGCTTACCACAGACTGAGAGAGTATCTCGATCTCGATCTGCCCGATCGCTATCTGTATGATTGGCCCGAACTGGGCACAGCTGCGATCGACGAGATCGTGCTTCAGCGGCTGCACAGCGATGTGCGCGGCGTGCTGGACCGGCATCCCGAATCGACGCTGCGCGCCAACGCCGACCGTGGCCCCGGGGAACCATTTGTCGACTCCTGGGGGATCGGTCAGATTGAGCTTGAACCGGGCATGTGGTTTCCCGCCATCCACCCGTTAAAGGATGCCAGGTCAATCGGGGATCTCGAGCGCTATCAGGGATGGCCGGATATGAACGACCCCACGCGCGTCGCTCACGTCGCCGAAGAAGCCCGCCGGCTGGCGGAAGAGGACGAGTACGCCATCATGGCGACGCCCTGGCTGCTCTTCCCGTTTGAGCGCGCCATCCAGATGCAGGGCATGGAACCCTTCTTGCTGAACATGATCGAGCGGCCGGAGTTTGCCAGAGCGCTGTTAGAGAAGTGCGCCGCGTTATGCAAGCAGTTGATGGCGCATTTCTTACGAGAACTCGGTGAAAACGTCGATATCATCAAGATCGGGGATGACCTGGGCACGACAGCGGGCTTATTAATCTCGCCGAAAATGTACCGCGAGTTTCTCAAGCCGGTGCACGCTGATTACATCGCGTTCATTAAGGAACGCACCCGGGCGAAGGTGTTCTTCCATACGGACGGCGATGTGTACCCGCTGCTTCATGATTTCATCGAGGTCGGCGTCGATATCCTGAACCCGATCCAACCGGTGGGCGAGATGGCTGATTTTGAGCGCCTGAATGGCCGTTTTGGTAATGCTGTGGTCTTCTGTGGCGGAGTCGATACGGCCCACGTGCTGCGGTCAGCGAGCCCTGATGAGGTTCGGGAGGAAACGCGGCGGGTCATCGAGACATTGGGCAAGAACAGCGGCTTTTTGCTCTCCTCGGTCCATACGATCACGCACAACGTGCCGCCGGCGAACGTGCTGGCGATGGTGGACGAAGCGGTGAAATAGACAATCCCCGGCACTGTGCCAGTGCCGGGGACTGGTGCCGCGAGTGGTTATTCCTCGCCGGGGATTTTTGACAATTGTTTTTTATCCACGATTGAGAACTCGGTGCGGGTGATGTCGATCACCTCTTGATCGGTAAAACAGCGCTATTCATCCCTTTGTATTGCGAGCTTCTCGAGCGCCTCCCAATCATTAAGAGAGATGCTGGTCCGGTTGATCTTTAAGATGCCCTGAGATTGAAATTCGTGGAGGATGCGACATACCACGACCGGGGAGGTTGAAACGATGGAGGCCATCTCGTCGAGGGTCAGATCGCGGGTGATGGTGCCGCTTTCCGCAGAGCCAAAGGATTCGATGATAAATTTGGCCAGGCGCCCGGCTACGGTGGCGAACGCAAGGTCGTGGATCTTCTGCCTCCTCTTGCGGATGAGCTGCGTTTGGCGGCGCAGCAAGGCGCGCACGGCCGGTGGGCTGTCGAGCAGGTAATTGATCAGGAGCTCACCCTCCCAGATATATACGACCGATTCCTTGAGTGCTTCCATTGTGGAGGGCATCGGTTCCTCATCCAGCAAGCTATGACTCCAGAATACCTCGCCAGGATCCCAGGTAGACACAGTATGAGCCTGACCGTCGAAGGATGTAATCACCGAACGCAGCAGGCCGCGGTGCAGGTAGAAAACGAATCGCCAATTGTCGCCCTGACGAAAAAGCACCTCGCCTTTCTGGTACACCCTGCGGTGTGCCTGGTCCGCGATCTGCGATTGCACTTTTTGCGGGAACGCGCCGAGCACCTCCATCCCGGGTAAAAGTTTGAGCAAGGGTTGTCCAGAAGCCATTGTGAAAACACTCACTAATTTAACAAAAGTTAAGAGGGCGTGGCCGGATTTTCAGTATAGTCAATCAAAGCTTGATTGTCACACACATTTCATCATCTTCATCGGGAGGATAGATCTATGTTACCAACAACAACTCGTCAAGTGCGGCTAGCCGTCATCACGGTCGTCGTCATCGCGGCCGTTCTGATGATCGCACTGGTACCGTTCCTGGGCTTCGACATGGTCAACCCGATTGTCGAGGGCCAACTGGCGCGCATCGATAAATTTGTCGCCGAAGGGAATCCGCAGGCTCCATTGTTGAAGTTGACACCGTGGCTGGTGAGCTTCTTCTACCCCTTCTGGAGCGTGATGACCATGATCGCCGGCCTGGTACTGCTCGTCATCGCCAAGGATCTTTACAGCGGGGAAGGAAAATTCAGAGGCCTGGCTCTGCTTTGTCTGTCGGTGCCTGCCATGGGTGGGGCGTATATGATCGTGCCGTGGATGAACTTTGTGGGCAGCGTGCAGGGCGGCTTTCCGCCAGCGGTGATCATCATGACCATCGGCCTCGTGCCCTACTTCACGCTGCTTCTAGCCGAGCGTGGGGATGGGACGCAGAAGCTGGCTGATTTCTTCGTGTTCTTGATGCTGGGCGTGTCTTCGGCGGAATCCTTTGCGAACGGGCACGCTGCCTTCCGGATTCTCTACGGACACCCGCAGCGTCCGCTCTTCGCAGAAGGGATCGGGATCACCTACCTGGGCTGGCTCGGTCTGTGGGTGGGCTGCAGTCTCACCATCGCAGCGATCTACTTGCTCGGCGAGCGCCGGCTTTCGGGTTGGTACGCCGGCATGATCGGCGGCGTAGTTACGGCCGTGGTAAGCGCCTCGATCCATTATGTCCGTCACGCGACGTTGGATTATCTCTATGGCTCGCTGATGGGCTTGAGCATCGTGATCCTACTTGTGATCCCGGTTGTCAAGAGGCGTCTTTTGAACGAGTACGAAGAAGCTCCAAAGGCGGCGCAGCAGGTCTAAATAGGCGCGACGGTTGGGAAGAAATGCAAATTATCTCGAACTGGACCTTAGTTCAGGCTGGGCGGCCTCCAATCTGGGCCGCCCAGCAAGCATAGCTCCAAGACAGAAATCCCTGTGTTTTCCAATTGATCTACCACGACTTGCCTTCACTGCGTGCGGAATTCTCGGTCAGGATAGAGTGCATTGCGGACGAAGCTGCCATGAAAAGCCAAAAGCCATATACCCACCGATCCAGGTTTGCTGAGCGTGTACTTGCTCTTTCAACTGCACTGCTGGCGGCCTATCAGATTGCGATAGGTATCGAAGGTCGTGGACAATTGCCTGTGGCGTTGTACACGCTCGCATTCGGTTTGATCCTCATCAATGCCCTCCTGTGGATTGTGCTGGAGAATGAATTCATCGAGATGCGCGCCATCCATGCTTTCTGCGCGATTGTGCCCCTGTCTTTAACGTTGGGGCTTTCCTTCGAATACCAAACAGCGTATTGGCCTCTCTACCTGATCCTGTGGATGATCGCCCTCATGGGAGCGCTACTGACAGCTTCCCGGATTCCTTCTGCTGCTACGGGCGGTTTGGCGTTGGTCTATGCTGTGAGCGGAGCGATGATGGTGATTCTTCCGGTTGCAGAAAGCCTGCGCGGTTTGGCACCTCGGCGTATCCTCTGGGTCGCTTGCGCAGGGGCGATCCTGATGTTTGAAGGGCTGCGGATGTCATGCCGCCTATGTATAAGAGGATTAGAAGAAACCAAAGCGATCAACATGCGTTCCTACCTGCGGCTCGCATTCTTAATTTCGGCGACAACCACCCTGGGTTTCGCGGCTTGATCTTTTTCCTCAGGCTGAGTGTACCTGAACCTGAATACAAACTCTTGCAGTATTGACCTGCATCGAAGCGAGCAGCTGCATCCCTGAGACACATTGCATTAGCTAGATCATCCTTTGTTTTGCGTTAAGGCAAAGATTTCCTGCGCGTTATATGTGATGATCTTCACAAATTATTGCCAGGAAACTGCTTATTAAAGGAGACATCATGCAGGAGACTTCTCAGAGGAATCGCACAATCATGGCGGTCATCGCTGTGATTGTTGGTTTGTTGATGACCGGGGTGATCCCGTTTATCGTGCAGACCTCGCTAGAAAGGGTATTGCGCGGACTGATTGAGCATATTGACGCAGGCAACCCGACCTTCGCCAGCGGGGTACCGCTGTTCGACATCCTTTATCCGGCCTGGCGAGCGCTGATCTTCGTCGCAGGTTCGACGCTGATCGTGATCTCGGGAGCGATCCGCAAGGGGGAAGAGTGGACCTACCCCCTGGCGGTGACGCTTTTCGCGGTGCCCTCAGTCGGCGGGATGTTCATGTTCCTGCCCTATATCAGCTGGGTCGATGGGTTTCCGATCCCGATGATCATTTCGGCGTTTGGTCTGATAGGCTTCTGGAGCTTCATCCTGCTGCGGTCAGCACCGAAGCTGACCAAGCTGGCACGCTTTGGAGCGCTCACCTTTATCGGCATGCTCTGCACTCACTCATTCACGATCGGCGTCGGCGCAGTGCGCACGATGGCCACCCGACCGGGCAAACCGTTTTACCCCGATTTCACCTGGTGGCTGTTCAACTGGGTCGGTCAGGTCAACTGGGTGGCTTTCATCCCGCTATTTCTCTCCATCCCGCTGCTCGCGGTAGGCCGGCGCAGGGGTTGGTGGCAGGCTGTTATTGCCGCTGTGGCGATCCTGATGATCGATGTGCCGACGCAGTTCTTCCGCACGAAGACCTACGATTACCTGTACGGCGCGCTTCTGGCGCTGGGCGTGCTTGTGTTCATGCTCGTCCCCTATCTCAAGCGTCACCTCATGGGAGAGGGCCAGCCAGAAGAACAGGCGACCGAACCTGTTGGCTGAACGGGCGTCTATGCGATGTGTGAGGATTAATCCAAGCTGGTATCCGGCAATCATCCTGGGCACATTCACGCTCTTCCTCGTGCTCGGTTTAGCGATCGGTTTCCGTCCCGGTCATGGTGATGCAGAGCGGCGCGGAGGAGGGCGGTCGATGCTCGAACCGCAGATTGTCCGGGTTGTGCTGGCATGAGTAGAGAAGCACGTACCAGCGAGAGCGCTTTCTCTCTGCCAAAGGCGCGCGCGATCATGCAGTGGAGCGCGGTGGCGGCGGCCTTCTTGATCGGTCTGCGCCACATCATGCCCGGCGAAGCCTCGCGCGGCGGTTCCTTTGATAGCTTCTGTCCTTTTGGCGGTATCGAGATTCTGCTGCCTTTTGTGCTGAGAGGCGAAACGCTCAAATCTACAACACTGTTCAACTTCTCAATCTTGATTGGTGTCCTTGGCCTCACACTGATGGCCGGACGTGCGTTCTGCGGGTGGATGTGTCCGCTGGGCACGCTGCAGGATTACCTGGCGCGCATTGCGCGCCGCTTGAGCGGCGAGAAGCGCCACATTCGCGGTAAGCCCGGACAAGCACATTTTCCGGTTCGGCTGCCGCAAGCTGTAGACCACCCGCTGCGATATGCGAAATACTTTCTGCTCGGGGGGATCCTGATCGCCAGCTTGTTCACCGTGCACCCCCCGCTTTTTGAATTTTGTCCGGCGAGGGCTGCGTTCAGTTTGAAGCTGTCCCCTCTTTTGTGGGGAGTGCTGGGAATTTTCATTGGTGGGTCGCTGTTCGTCGAGAGAATTTGGTGCAAGTATTTGTGCCCATTCGCGGCGGTCATGGCGCCGCTGAACAAGATTTCTCCGCTGAAGGTCATCACCGAAAGCAGCCGCTGCAACCAGTGCGGGCGATGCGATATCGAGTGCTCGATGGGGTTGGAGGATGTGCCGCAGAATCTGGATCATCCTGAATGTGTGCGCTGCCTGGAATGTCTTGAGACCTGTGCGCGCGACGGCGCGCTTTTCCTGGCAATCGGCTTACGGAGGGAAGCGCCGGCGAAGTGATGCGCGAACCCCGCCTACAGCAGTCGGATCGGCGGGGTTGAGTGTTCGACAGGGGTATGGAAATGGCGTCTCCAGCTTTTAAGAGCTCTTCAAAGCAGGCGAGATCTGCATCGCTGACGCAAAGACAATAGGTTTATTACAAGGAGGCTTTTCATGTTGAAGAACAATTACAAAATCGGGATGGCGCTGGCCCTTCTCGGCATCCTGACCGGGTTGCTGACGTTCTACCTGATGGCAGATATCTACAACCCGACGATCGCCGGCAAGTTCGCCGATGGTCGACCCGATGAAGCGCTGACCGTGCGCGTGGTCTTTCCGTTCCTGGGGTGGCTGGGCATCAGTGCAGGCGCGTTGTGGGGTGCAATCCTTTACGGGTTTGCTCAAAGACAGGATTGGGCCTGGTTCTGGGGCGTCGTAGCTTCAACCGTGCAACTGCTGGTCGGCTTTTTCCCGATCATTCCACCCGCCAGTATCGGCATGCCCTTCCCGACCATCTGGGTTTTTGCGCTCGCTGCCGTGCTGTGGTTTGGCATGTTGTTGATCGGCGGGGTGGGAGGGAAGCTCATCGCGCTGACCTTTGTGGCTGGCCTGGCCTACGTGCTTACCTTCATGGATGGGGTCGGCGTGATCGCCTACTTCCAGTTAAGCATGCAGGAGAGTTTCATGAACGGCGTCTTCGCCATGTCACAACAGGTGACCTGGTGGGGTGCGGCTGCGTGGGCGGTTTTCATCTTCGCAGCGGTGAAAGGGAAGTCGTGGGCCGTCCCGCTGGGGATCTTTGCGGCGATGATGTCCATGCTGGGTGGTTACCCGATGGGGATTGCAAACATGCTCAAGCTGGGACGTTTCTCGATGTTCCTGCCTGCGCCAGTAATCAGCACGTTGCTGCTTGTTGTCTTTCTGCTCCCCGGGACGCGCAGGCTGATCTCAAGTCAGGCAGAGGTGTAGGGATCCACTTTGGTGTGTGTATTTCCGATCTATGATTGATTTGGATTTACGACCGCGAGGCCAGGTTGGTCCTTACAACGGAGCGTTGATCGCAGCTTATGATCGAGGTGGTGGGTATGCGGGATATCCATGCGAGTTACAGGAGCAGCCGACGGCGTAATGCAGGTCCACGCGCGCCCGGGCCGGGAGGGATCCTACGTACCGTTGTCCTGTTGCTGCAGCGCGGTGCCGCCAGCAAGCTGGGATAGTTGGTCTTTGTCCATCAAGGTAAACTCTGTGCGCGTGATGTGGATGAGCTGGTCGTCAGCGAAGCGGTAGAGCACGCGGCAGATCATTTCGCGCGTCGTGCCGACGCGCGCCGCCATCTCGTCCAGGGTGAGATCGCGTTGCACTGGCTCAGATCCAGCGCGCGGGTACTGTTTCAACAACAGTTTGGCGAGACGCGCCGCTATGGGCTGGAAGGCGAGGTCCTCCACGATCATGGAGGCTTGCTGCATGCGCAAAACTAACTGCTGGCTCAATGCCCACAGCGCCTCACCCTCTTCGATCAGGTAAGGCAGCAGCGCATCACGGGGCCAGAGTGCCAGGCCGCCATCGGTCTCGACCTTAAGTGAAACCGGCATCGTCGCGCTTTCGACAAAGAAGGTCAGCCCCCAGAAGATGCTGCCCCGTTCTAGAGTCAGCACCGAGAGGGCGCGCCCCTCAGGCGATTCTTTCAGCGCCTGAAAAAGGCCGCCCTCCACGATAGCCAGGTAGGGCCATGAGCTTCCATAAAGCGTGACAAACTCGTCCTCCCGGTACTGGCGGTGTTGCGCCAGCGCAGCGATCTCGGTAAGTTCAGCCGAGCTGAATGCAGAGAAAGGCAGCGTTTCCTCGAGGAGCTTTAGAAAATCAGATTTCATCCAGACCACTCACGATGTGTGCCGATATTGCCATGGAGATAAATTAAGCCTGAGCCCTAATCAACAACAGGCGAACTCACCTGATTGTAATCGAGTTTGCGTTAAGGCAAAGACAAACAAACCGCGAATGCTATATATTTCACGATATCAGGTCGGGTTATGTCGGAACCCGTACCTTATTCTGGCCATCAACTGATTTCACCCGGCCGCGAACTCTTCCATCTCGGCTCCGCAGGAGCGCGTTGATCCGGTCGAGAAAAACGTGATGATGAATCCCCTGCTGGGCAACATCATTGTGTTCGGTTTAGCAGCCCTCCTTCTTCCAAAAATGGGCAGGGAATGGGTTACGCTCTGACCCAGGTTTGAAAGGATTACTACATCAGCACCAGGGGTAGTTCAATAGCCCCTTGCGTTCTCCTCAGGAGGCTCCGGTGCAATCCCATGATCAGGGTGGGCACATGCACCGGAGCCCTCCATTTATCAAGATTAATAAGTGCGCCCAAATTTACCGACCTTCGCATAATATTGTGCGTTTCTTCCCTTGCTTCACCGCGTATACTGGCGGTATCCTGCAGGAAATGAGATTATGTAAGTCAGGAAACGCATGGACGGACTGGTAAATGTACTTTCGCGCGTCTGGCATTTCCGGCACCTTTCTGCCCAGGATCTGAAGCACATCGTTTCGGCGGGAAACCTGCGCAGGTTTTCCGAAGGGGAATGGATCTTTCACGAAGCGCAGGAAGGGGCGGGAATGTTTGTGCTGCTGCGTGGGGAAGTGCACCTTTATAAGCTCGGTCCGAACGCACAAGAACAGATCATCAGCACGATCGAATCGGTGATCATGTTCAACGAACTCACCGCCATCGATGGCGGTCCGAACCCGTATAGTGCACGTGCGTGCAGGAACAGCCTGACATGGAACATCTCCAACCAATCCTTCAACGACCTGGTTCGCCGCTACCCCGACCCGGAGATCGGTCTAGGACTGCTGCGTGTGCTGGCGCAGCGTACACGCATGTTGATTGAGCGCTGCGAGGATCTCTCCTATCTGCCGGTTATCTCTCGGATGGCGAAATTGCTGCTTGAGTTGAGCGCGCAGGGAAAACGGCCAATCGATCGCAGTGAGCATCCAATCCGGGAATTGGCGGCGCATATCGCAAGCGTGCCGGAGGTGGTGAGCCGCTCGCTTAGCTACCTGCACGAGATGGGCGCCATCGACTGCAGCCGGACACAAATCCTCGTTCACCAACCGGAACGGTTAGCAGAAGTTGCCCGGGCGGAAACCTCAGTCTTCCTGAACTAAGCTTCATCTTCTCAAAGTCCATACCAATACATCCTCCCGGCTGATTTGACTTATGTCAAAGACGCGGGCGTCAAGCGTTGTTATGCTTGAGTTCGAAGATCGTGAAAATCTTCACGTTTAATGCTGGCGCGGCCTGCCGGGTTGCGCGCCACAAGGTCGTTTTCGCCCTTCGATGCGGCTAGTCGAAGGTTCGATAAGAGCAAGGAAATAAGGAGAATGCATATGCACAAACATGATCGAAACAAGCGTGGTTCTCCGCCGCGCAATGGGAGTTTTCTGGTACTGACGGCTGTTACGCTGTTAGCCCTGCTGCTGACGGGCTGCCAGGGAGCCGCAGAACCTGATCCCACGGAGATCATACCTGAACCAACGCAGGCGCCCACCGAACCGCCTCCGCCTACGCCGACGGAAGTGCCGGATCAATCAGCGTTCGTCGCCGATTGGGAAAACGGGCCCCATGCAGATAATTACGGTCTTGGCAAAGGTCCCAACACCTATTGTTCGCGCTGCCACTCACCCCAGAACTGGGACCCGGCAGCGACCGTCGATCGGCCCCCGAACTGTGTGACCTGCAAGTTCCCGACGGATGAAGAAGTGCGCATGGCCTCTACGATGGATTTTGTGGAGGAAGAGGACTGGGTCGGTATCACCTGTGAGACCTGCCACCAAGTCGAAAACGACGTCGTGCAGGAGGGGCTCACCTGGCTGAACACCGTCACCGGCGAGCACGAAACCGTGAACACGCCCAACGAACTCTGCGGAAAATGCCATGCCGATACGCAGGGGGTTGCAGCGACCGGCGGGCGGGGGGTTACGCATGCCATCAACCTAAGTGGCAGCGCCCACCTGAACTGGGCCGGTGAGTGGCCGCAGGTGGACCGTCCGCAATACTGTTCGGACTGCCATAACCCTCACACAACGGAACCAATGCAGTGCGTTGACTGCCATGAAGACGTCACCGCATCCGACGAGCACATGAAAGGCTTGAACGATGTGATGCTGGACGACGTGACCTGCATGGCCTGCCACGACGCATCCGGAATGGAAGTCGGGCCTCATCCGGACGAAGAGATGGACGGCGTCTTCGTGACGCTGGTGAGCGAGATGAGTCGGTCCGGCGAGATGACATCGGACTATGTCAAATCGCACAGCATCCAGTGGGAAGTCTCTTGCGACCGCTGCCACTTCGAAGGCAACCCTTGGGAGCTGGTCGTCTTAACCGCTGAGGGAACACCGCCCGAAGTGGAGGAGTAAGACCCTCAAACGAATCAGTGAGACGTCCTATGCACATTAGCCGCCGCCTTCTCGGGGTGCCATTGACAGGGTCCCATGAGGACGGGGCATAGGACGCCTCACAGAAAAAGAATATCACAATTGAATTCATTGCCCACTACTTTTCCTGAGGGCATAAGTTTGTGGAGGTAGGCAACTTGAACGAACGAAGGAGTGTACGAGGCGAAACGGGATTTGCTGCCCGTAGCGGGATGTGCATCCCAGCGGGCTTGTTCCTTCTCTTGCTGGCGTTGGCGATGACAGCTTGTGGGAATTCAGTCGAAGATCCCATAGAGCCGGTGGCGGATCAGGCAGCACAGGGCCAATCAAGGACGGTGACAGATGCGCCAGATGAGGGCAAAGCCCCGGTGGAGGCCAACTCGGTTACAGCCGATTGGGCTGACAGCCCCCACGCTGACACTTATGTGCTGAACGATGCGGGGGCAAACAGCACTTGCGCTGCCTGTCACGCCCCCATGCAGTGGATCCCTTCCATGGAGGACATGCCTGAAAGCTGCAGCACCTGTAAGTTTGAAGTTGATCCCCCGCCGCCTACGATCACGGAGACAGATTGGACGCATGTGGAGTGCAAGGTCTGTCACGCCGAAAAGAAGGGCGAGATCCAGCCAGAGGTGCTCTGGCTCGAAATCGCACCGATCGAGGAGTATGCCGAAGTTTCTTCGCATACCGAGCTTTGTCAGAAATGCCACCTAGCAGGCGAACTGGCCGGACACGCCAGCGTACAGGTGTCAGGCGACCATGCAGGCTATGAATGCACCGAATGCCATCAGGCACACTCGGCACAGGCGTCGTGCAGCGCGCAGGGGTGTCACGACGAAGTGCTTGATCCAGCGCTGGGGATCCCGGGCCACGATGATCAGCACGCCAACGTCCGTTGCGTTGCCTGCCACGACGCCGGGGATCTGCAGGTTGGACCGGATCCAGAGACGGGTGAATGGACGACTTTCATAACCGGCGAGAACGAGGACGTCGGTCCGAGGCCATTCGTGTCGCACGACACGCGCCTCGAAGTTGACTGCGAACGCTGTCACTACCCCGGAAATCCGTGGGAGCTCTCCACCGAAGTGGAGGGAGCGTCCGACACCGAATAGCGCCTCCAGGCGCAGCCGGAAGTTGAGGAAGGATATGATGTTGCGAGAACGTACACGATTTCTTTTTCAGTCAACGAAGGGTTTGATCCTGCTGGCAATCGCCATGATCTCGCTCGTCACGGCTGTCTGGGGCATGCTCTCCGGGCCGATGGTGGAGTGGGGTGTGCGCGACTTTGTGGTGGGTCTTACGGGCATGGATATGGTCCCGGCGCAGCGTGAAGGGCGCATCATCATGCTCTACCACACCATTGCAATCGCGGTGATCGCCATCGAGACGTACATGATCACCGACCTGGTGCCGATGAAGGGGTACCAGCGTACGACAATCAACGCTACGGTTACGGCCGGTTACCTGATGACGATGGTGTTCGGACTGTGGTTTGGCTATTTCGGGCAGAATTTTGTCTTCCACGGGCTTTTTCTATTCGGTCAATCTGTGACTTACTTTGCAGGCATCCTGCTCGCTGCGGCGCTCTGGCCGTGGAAGCAGGAATACCGGGTTCAGGATCCGGACTACGCCCGAACGCCTGGCGGGATCGACCTCGAGCGCGCCGCCTTTTTCACCATGGCGGTCGCCACGCTCGGCTCGGCGCTTTTCGGCGCCGTGACCGGCTCGTACTGGGGCAATGGTCACGAGACCTTCCTTGCCGAAGACCTGATCCGCGAGCCGCACAAGACGGTACTGCAAAAGTCGATCATCGGTCATTTACACATCATGCTCACGTTGATCGGCATCGCAATCACGTTAATCGTGGGCCGCTGGCAGGATTTCAAAGGGCGCCTGCATAAGTGGGCTATGCCCTTAATGATCGTCGGTACGATCATCATCTCGCTGGGTGCGTGGTCGGTGGTCGTCGTCGAGTGGGCGCACACGATCATCTACGTGGGTTCGGTGCTGGTTATGCTGGCCGCCCTGTTCTTCGTGATCTTCAGCTGGGACAAACTTATCCGCACTGGACTCGGCGAAAGAGAAGATGGCAAGCGCGGTGCAGGTGCAAAGATTCGTGCCTTGCTGCGTGACCCGCTCAAATTCGGTGTGGGATGGCAGATGGTCTTCATGAATTTCACGGTGAGCGGCATTGGAATCTTTATGGCCGTCAAACTCGACGAGATTTTCCGCGTCTGGCCCCATCGTGAGGAGCGCATCGTGCTCACCGGGCACTGGCACATCCTCTCGGCAATCATCGCCACGATCATCCTGCTCTACTATGCCGATTTATCGGGGTTGAAGGGCAGGGTGCGGAAGTGGTTCGGCTGGTTTGTGATCCTGGGCTCGGACCTGGCTTTCGGTGCGGTGACCGTGTTTGAGATGAAGCGGCTATTTGTCGGTGTTGCCGACCAACAAACAGTGATCAACTGGACTATGCTGCTCAACGAGATCGGGCTGGGGACGGTGTTGATTACGCTGGCCGCGATCATGGTCTGGCGTCTGGTCGATCTGTTCCGTGACCAGGGCCGCTGGCAGCGGGAATACAAACAGACGCGTTTTGATCGCTTTGAGGCTGGGGAGATTACCAAACCGCATGGCGACGAGGAAGACCAGGGGTCCAGGGAGGTGGAGCGATGAATTCGAAGGTATGGATAGGGATCGCAATCTGCTTGCTGCTAGGCGCATGCGGGCCTACCCCCCAGGAGGCCGCCGGGCTGATCCCTGAGATCGACACAGGAGTAAACTCCGAGGCATGGGCGCTCGTGCCCGCTGGCACGTTCTATCGCGGTCAGCATGAACATGAGGAAGAGATCGCATACGATTACGAGATCATGCTGACGCATGTGACCAACGCGCAGTTCGCCGAGTACCTAAACGAAGCGCTGCAATCGGATTGGATAGAGCGGTCCGGTGATCAGATCGTTGGCTACTATCCCGGTGATGAGTTCCGAGGCTTCGAGCATGAGGAAGAGATCCGCGCGGGGGACTGGACGCACCTAACGATCGGGGCCGATCTGCTTCGCGTGTTTGAGAATGACCAGGGTCAATTTGAGGCTGAGCAGGGTTATGCCAACCACCCCGTGACGCAGGTGACCTGGTTTGGCGCAAAGGGCTACTGCGAATTCTACGGCTGGCGCCTGCCGAGCGAGCAGGAGTGGGAAAAAGCCGCACGCGGGGAAGATGCGCGCCCCTATCCCTGGGGCTGGGAGATCGAGAACAATCAAGCGAACTTCTACAGCAGCAGCGATATCTTCGAAAAAGTGTTCGGCAAAGCCGGCGACACGACACCGGTAGGGTTTTATAACGGCGAGACCTATGCGGGCTACGAGACAATGGATGGCGCCAGTCCTTATGGGCTGTATGACATGGGCGGGAACGTGTGGCAGTGGACAGGGAATGTTTACGAGGATCAACATTACCGATACATGCGCGGCGGGAGCCGGCATGAATACGCATATTACCTGCGGGTGTGGATGCGCAACAGCGCCGGACCCGATTACGCCGACCCGTTGATCGGATTTCGTTGTGCCAGAGAGATCGAATGATGAAACACTTTGATAGGGCGCTGCGCTGGCTTAAAGAAGACATGGTGAGGGAACTTCGGGGTATGTGGCCGCTTCTGAAGAGCTACCAGACGGGGCTGCTGCTGCTTACCGGCCTTGCTGGCTATATGAGCGCCCGCTGCCCGATCCTGGGTTGGAGTCTGCTGCTGAACCTCACCGGTAGCCTGCTGCTGGCGATCAGCGGCAGCACCGTTCTAAACATGGTCTATGATCGCGACATCGACGCGCGCATGCAGCGCACCTGCGGAAGGCCGCTTCCAGCGGGCAAGATCTCTGTACCGAAGGCACTTGCACTCGGAATCGCACTGAGCCTGGCGGGTATGGTCTGGGCGCTCTGGATAAACGCCCTCTACGGCCTGGTTGTGTTTGCGGGATGGTTCTTTGATGTGATCGTGTACACGATCTGGTTGAAGCGCCGAACGGCGTGGTCGGTTGTCTGGGGAGGCATCGCTGGAGGGATGCCTGTGCTGGCCGGGCGCGCACTGGGACTGGGTGGGATCGATTGGGTCGGTCTTATGCTTGCCCTGGCAGTGCTGCTGTGGATCCCTACGCATATCATGACCTTCAGCATCCGCTACCGCAAAGACTATGAATCTGCAGGGATTCCGATTTTTCCAACACACTATGGGGAACGACGCACCCAGCTCATTATCGCGTTGTCCTCTGTGCTGGCCGCGTTGGCGATGGGTGCGGCGGCGTACGGGATCGGCATGACCTGGGGATACCTGCGTATCCTGATCGTTCTCGGCAGCGGGTTATTTTTTCTGGCGTTGTTCTCAACAATGCATCCATCGCGCAAGATCCAATTCGGGCTCTTCAAGTATGCCTCCGTGTACATGCTGGGCTCGATGCTATTGGTCATGATGCAGGGGATATAAGCCGCGCATGCAGGATGACTCGGGATTGCAACGAGACAGGGAATGGGTTTGAATTTATTCGATGAAAGCAGGAAACCTGCCGCGCCGCGGGCGGTGTTGAAACTGCTCGCAGGGCTCACCTGGAGTGGTGTTGGATTGCTTTTGGGCCGATGGGTGTGGGTATGGCTGAATCCGCTGGGTTGGAGGGCTGCCATTCGCTGGCTGGTGGCGGGTGCATGTCTCGCCGCGATCATGCACCTCTTCTTCACATGGATGGCGTGGAGGAACATCGATCGCATCGACCGGTTACCGGAGAGAGCCTGCATCTTTGCGTTCCAATCCTGGAGCAGTTACCCGCTGGTTGCGCTAATGGTTTCATTGGGCTTACTGATGCGTGGGTCTCCGCTGCCGCGCACTTGGCTGGCTGTGCTCTACCTGGGAATCGGCGGGGGTTTATTCGCGGCGAGCCTGCGCTATGAACTGCACCTGCTGGGCATTCGGCGCTGGTCGGGGTGGCCGTCTTTGCCGGGAGCAATCTGTTGAGCGGGTTGCGTGCACACTGGATCGGCCGCCAGGCACACTATCGACTGATTGGATCGCGGTGCACCGATTGCAGCGCCCCAGTATTTCCACCGCGACCAAAGTGCCCGTGCTGTAGCGCCGGTGGATCGCCATCTCTGAGCTCATTGATCTTGTTCATCTGCCAACCGGCACCGATCGATGTGCGGCGCCCTGAAAAAGAAATTGCATACCATTCGACAATCTAGTTATGGATGCGAAACGAACGTATTGAGCAATGAAATTTTCAGATGAGAGGAGAACATTTGTTATGAAGGACAATCTTGGCAAGATTATCGCCATCGTAGCTATCGTGTTTATGGGCATGACCGCGGCGATGAATATTCTGGGGGGCATCGGGACGGTTTGCGCCGCATTTCTGACCAAACAATTCCCCCCGATGTGGTCGCTTCTGGATTACCAATGGCTTTACCAGATCATCATGATCGTCACGATCGGACTGGGGCTCGTCGGGGCGTGGGTGACGATCAAACTGATCCGCGGCGGCAATAAAGTTTACCGCAACGCCGTTATCGTACTCGCCGCGGGGACACTGGTCGCGGCGGTGCAGTTTATCGCCTCGCTGGCACTGCGCGGGAAGGCGGTCCCCGCAAACATGAAGTTTTATATCAACGCCATCACGCTGCTGCTCTTCCTGCTGCTGCGCCTTCCAGGCGTGAGAGAGCGGGTAGATTTCTCCCGCTGGGAGGATGAGAGCGGACCGACGATCGCCTCCGGGCTGACGGCGATCCTCACTGGCATGATGACGCTGACAACAGGCTACTGGGTCGGTGCCTCGCATATCTATGAGGGTTTTAACTGGGTCAACGTGCTGCGTGGACCGATGGTTGGAAGCGGATTGGCGTTGATCGCGATGGGCATCTACAGCGTTGTGAAGCTAGCCTTGAAAGAGCAGCGGAGCGCTGCGGAGTTCTTTAACCCGAGCTGAATATTGGGCGAATCTGATCACTGAAGGAAGGCAGGCTTCCACTTCTCCGCATGAAGTTGGGACCTGCTTTTTTTATTCTGCCCGGATGCCCCCATTTGTGAATTTTCTGATGGTGATCATAGCCAGACCGCATGCCTGTACCGCAAGACCTGCAGGCTTAAAAAGCATTTGAGCAGAGGGCCTACTCTTAGCTGAGTGTGGCAAGCAGCCCGCTCAGGAGCAGCACAAGCACACCAAGGCCAATGTTGAAATACAGCAGCAGGATACTCAAGCGTTCGCCGCTTTGGCCGGGCTGCAGCTTCCTTGTTGCCAGACTGCGGAAGAGCGAAAATGCGATCATGGCCAGCACGATCATGTGCTTGAAGCTGAGTAGTGTGGAGTACGTATTCCCAAAGGTGACCAGCCCGGTATACGCCTGCGCACGCCGGGATAGCAGCAATCCGGTCAGCACCAGCCCTGCCATGCTGGTATAGACCAGCACGCTCTGCCGTTTCATGATCTTGTCCATCAATGATTTCATCTGTTCGCTCTTGCCCAGCGTCTGCTTAGCGGCTGGCAGAGTCGTCAGGCCAATCGCGATCAAACCACCGATCCACGTAGCTGTGAAAAGATCGTGAAGAAACACGATTATGCCTACGGCGATATTTATATTCATCGTAACCTCCCTGACGAGTTGACATGACAACGTGGGTGTCGAGTTCCTAAAGTTTGCCGTCCATTGCGGTGATCTCTCTGACCATTGACGACCAGTCACCAAGCAGTACTTTCAATATACCGTACTCAAAATTTCGCGCTGGATAGCTTTGAGCTTTATGCTCTGGGTGCAGGTATAGTCGAAGTCAACATCCGCTTGATCATCAAGACGAAGGATTCGCGTATGGACAACATCTGGGAAGAGGTCCCGCTTCACCTCTTCCACCATGCTGGTGAAGATTTCATGTTTCCAAGCATAACCTTCAGGCAGCAGCGCATGCCCGGCCGGGCAGCGATCAGCATCAAGATCCCCCGGTTGATGCCGGCTTCGAATATGTCAAGTTTTCGTTCTATCCTGATCAAGCGCACCCTGACGAACGCTGTGGACAAAGCCGCGACCAACTGATCTTATTCCTGATACTTTCTTACGATTGTGTTCATCTTTTCATGCATTTGGTTCCATAACTTCACTTACACTTGCATTGCACGACTTTTAATCTGTTCAACACCAGACACTCTGCCCTTTTCGAAAGGTTTTTTCACCGACTATTATCGGACTCCTCGGCCGGGCGAGATGTTCTTTTCTAAAAATAATCCAGTAGAGAAGAAGACGGACAAGGAGTTATGGCTGAAACGGGCAAAGTCACTCAAGAAAGCTTTACCGCCCTTTCCGAAGTCGTTGGTTGTCCTGGCAGTTTTGTGGTGACTTTTCTGAAAGACCAGTCGTGCGCGTTTACTTATTCCTTTAGACGTTGGTGATGCCCAGGCGCCTCAGCAACCCGCTGATGCTCAATCCCTGCCCGAGCAGCGAGAAGAGCACGACCCCGAAAATGATCCCCACCAGGTCGCTGCGGGCGGGCATCCAGACTGGCAGTCCAAGCGCCAGTGCGACAGGTACGGCTCCGCGAATGCCTCCCCAGACGATGACATGCCGCCAGCTTAGCGGGAGGTCGCCCCGTTTGCGATGAATGATAGCCCCCAGCGTATACGTGAGCGCTGCTCTACCGGCCATCAGGATAACGAAGATGAGCAGAGCCCAGAGCAGGGTGCCGGCCAACTGATCGGGTTGCAGTTCGAAGCCGATAAGCAGGAAGACGATCGAATTTGCCAGGAAGGCGACGATCTCCCAGAAATCCGTCAGCCGACGCCTGGACACGTTGGCGGTGGAGTTAAGGCCGCGGTTCCCGACGACGATCCCGGCGAGAACGACGGCGATCACTCCCGATACGTGAAACTGTTCAGCCAACAGGTAAGCGCCATACGCTGCGATCAGTGTTGTCAACGTTTCAACGAGATGATCATCCACATTTTTCATCAAGCGTGTAGTGAGGAACCCGATTACCAGGCCGATGAGCGCGCCGCCGGTCATGACAGTGAGCAAAGTCCCCAGACCAACCCACAAATTGAGCGAGCTGCCCTCGATCGCGCCCAACAAGATAACGTACAAGACAACCGCGATGCCATCGTTGAACAACGATTCGCCCTCAACGATGGTCGCAAGTTCTTCATCAACGTTGGATTGCTTAAAGGTTGCCAGCACGCTGATTGGATCGGTGGGCGCGATAATCACGCCCAACAGCAGTGCGACCAGGATATCCAGATCGAGCAGAAGAGTCGTAGCGCCACCCACGATAAGCGCGGTGAGCAGCGTGCCTGCGATCGCCATACCAAAGATCGCCCCGGAGCGTTTGCGAAGTATGGTTTTCTTCGTATGCAGCGCCCCTTCAAAAAGAAGTGGCGGAAGGAAGACCGCAAGCACCATTTCCTTGGTGAGCTGGACTGGCTCGAAAATGTGCAGCAATCCCAGTGCAAGACCCCAGATCACCAGCGCGATTGTGTACGGCCGGTTCGTCCTGCGGGTCAGTAACGCTACCGCCAGCGCGATTAAGAGCAGTTCGATAACCGAGATCAGATCCGGCATCCTGATCAACCTCCCGCCAGGACGGGGGTTGCACGGGCGAGATCCTGCGAGGGTGTCCCGTATTCGTTGAACATCGCTTGCAGCTCACGCGAATCGATGGTCTCATGCTCGCACAGCCGCGAGGCGATCGCATTCA
Organism: uncultured Anaerolineales bacterium; assembly: GCA_965603565.1. Classification (GTDB taxonomy): domain Bacteria; phylum Chloroflexota; class Anaerolineae; order Anaerolineales; family E44-bin32; genus E44-bin32. The sequence continues at coordinate 42,079 of CBFDDM010000003.1, forward strand.
GAAGTGGACGATGTTCTTCCAGTAATTTCCAGGCTTGCTCCACAGCCTGCTCGACCATCCGTCGGGTTTCCTCATCCACCAACGCAGCTGTCTTCGGGCTGACCCTGGCATGAAGACCTGTAGAAGGTCCGACGTACGTGGAGTCATTCGACGCCAACCGCACCGGGCCCAGGATTGCACTCATACCATATTCGGTAACCATGCGATGGGCCAGATCCGTGGCTTTAGTCAGGTCGTCGGCTGCCCCGGTTGAAGGTTCCCCAAAGACGATTGCTTCGGCGACCCTTCCGCCGAGCAAAGCTGCCAACCGGTCCTGGAGTTCATTCTCGCTTAGTAGATAACGATCTTCTGTGGGACGGTGCATCGTGTAGCCCAGGGCTTGACCGCGGGGGACAATCGAAACCTTATGAACCGGATCTGCGCCAGGGAGCAAGCTGCCCACAAGTGCGTGCCCGGCTTCATGGTATGCGACGATTTCTTTTTCGCGGCGGTTCATCGCTGCAGAGCCGCGTTCCGAACCGGCGACGACGCGCTCAAAGGCGCTGTCAAAATCTGCCATTTCGACGCTGTCCTTTCGCCGGCGAGAGGCGGTCAGCGCAGCTTCGTTCACAAGGTTCGCCAGATCCGCACCGGAGAATCCAGGGGTAATACGTGCAATTGTCTCGACGTTCACCTCCGGAGCGAGGATCACTTCGCGGGTGTGGATTATGAGGATCTGGGTACGACCGTGGATATCCGGTAGGTCGACGGCGATGCGGCGATCGAAGCGACCCGGTCGCAGCAGGGCAGGATCGAGCACCTCGGGACGGTTGGTCGCTGCCATCACGATCACACCTGTATTGGCCTCGAAACCGTCCATCTCGGCGAGCAGTTGGTTCAGCGTCTGCTCACGTTCTTCGTTGCGACCGGCAACATTAACCCCGCCGCGCTGGCCTCCGATGGCGTCAATCTCGTCAATGAAGATGATGCTCGGGGCCTGACTTTTTGCCTGATCAAATAGATCGCGCACTCTGGAAGCACCGACCCCGACGAACATCTCGATGAACTCCGCCGCACTCATCGAGAAGAAAGGAACGCCGGCTTCACCGGCTGTGGCGCGTGCCAGCAGTGTCTTGCCGGTGCCTGGCGGGCCGTAGAGCAGCACCCCTTTGGGCATCTTTCCTCCAAGACGCTGGTACTGATCGGGGTGCTTAAGAAACTGCGTCACCTCGCGCAATTCCATGACCGCCTGCCCGGCGCCGCCGACATCTTGGAACGTCACGCCGCTTTGCTCGCCACGGATCATCTTCGCTTTGCTCTTGCCGAATGAAAACAGGCCGCCACTGCCCCCACCGCTGTCAGTGCGCATGCGTTTCATGATGAAGTAGTAGAAAGCGATCATCAAGGCGATCGGCAATACCCAACCAAGTACCGTTATTAAGCTGAACTCGCTTTCGACCACTCCGTGGATCTCGACCCCCTGTCTTTCCAGGTCCTCGATTAAGTCCGGATCTTCTACACGAACGGTCGAGAAGACACGTGGTTCATCTTCGGAGCCATCGATGTATTCTCCGGTAATCTGGTCCATACCGATGGTCGCGCTGGCGATCTCTCCCTCCCGCAGTGCGATCTTGAATTCGCTGTAGGCAATTTCGTTATCGGCGTTGAACAGCGGGCCCAATACGAAAAACTGCAGGAGTGCCAGCGCGATCATCAAGGCGATCAGGTATCCATTTGAGAGCTTAAATCGGGCTTTACGCTTATTCTGGTTTTCCATCATGCACCTCGTTGTTCCTTGTAAGGTTGTTCATCCAGACTTTCTTCCTTCGAGCGCCTTTAAAGTGGAGCGCGCGCTTGCTAATTGGTAGGCCTCGTTGATATCCTGTGTCGTGAGCAAACCCTCCAGGCGCTGCATCTCATCCAGCACCGGAACAGTCTCGAAACCTGAGCCGGCCATCTTCGTCTGGACCTCGAAAAGCGAATCCTCGCTGTGTACGACCGGAAAGTCATTCCGCATTATTTGCTTGATCGCGACGGATTCACCCTGAGTCCTCAATGCATTGAGCATCTCTTTATGGCAGAGCATCCCCTGAACCTGTCCATCCTCGCTGCGCACGACTGGGAAGTCAGATTGAAGCGTGTTCAGCGTCAGGGAAATCGCCTGACCCAGCCCATGATGCTCTTGGAGGGCTTCGGGCGCACGGGTCATGGCATGTGCAACGGTAAGATCTGCAAGAGAGTGCTTGACCAATACCTGTTTGCCTTCGCTTTCAGCTCCCATCCAGACGAAGACCGCGATGAGGATCAACAGATAATTTCCGGATAGGAAACCCCAGATGCCAAGCAAAAAGGCGAGACCTTGTCCAATCTTAACCGCCCATATTGTGGCGGTGACGTAATTCATCCTTGTAGCCATGATGGCGCGCAGAACTCGACCACCATCCATCGGGAAGGCAGGGATCAGATTGAAAACACCCAGGGCGAGGTTGGCCATGGTTAAGTAACCCAGCAGGCTCGCCCAATGGATCTGCCCGATTGTTGCGCTCAATCCGGATAAGCTGATCGCCGCCCGAGCCCCGAGCAGGGACCCGACGCCGATGAGCAGCGCTGCGAGTGCGAAATTGACCAGCGGACCTGCGATCGCGATCGCAAATTCTTGACCCGGTTTTTCCGGGATTTCCTCCATTCTCGCCAGGCCTCCCAGCGGCATCAAGGTGATATCCTCAACATGCACCTTGTAGCGGAGCGCCACGAAGCTGTGTCCCAGCTCGTGAAGCGTGACGCTGGCAAAGAGCAGCAGCGTGGCTAGCACACCAAAGAAAGCACCTTGCAGGCCTGCCTCCGTGGCACTGCTCCAGCGCCACGCCCCCCAGGCGATGATGAGCAGGAACGTCAGGTGGATCTTGATATCGATCCCTTTGACACGAAACAATTTAATCGACCAGTTCATGGTTCCCTCCGTGTTAATCCGCACTCCACTCCAGGAGTGCTGCTATCAGAACTCTCTTCCCGGATGATAATTTCGATTCTCCAGGTCGATGGTGGGTTCTCCATACTCAGCTTAGACTGCGCTGAAGGAAAAGTCTTCGACTTTTGTCTGATTCTGTGATCCCAGGACGAGCACCAGAGCACAGCTAGGGGGTGGGGTTGGCTGCCGGGGAAAAGAAGGGAGTCCGGCCTTTATCAAATGGCTTACAACCAAAACCCATGAATGCAGGTTAAGGCCCGCTATGGGAACACACTAATACCCTAGGAGAGGAGCCCTCGCCCTACACCGACAACCCCGACGAGGAAAAGGAAGCTGACCACGCGGCGCCCCAGGTTTGCGAGGTAGGTCGAGGGTTGCCGAACGGAGCACATTCCGCACAGCCTGGATCTCAACATCTCCAACCAGCCTGTTTTCCTTCGACATCTGCTTTGCTCGCCGGCTGGCGTCGCGTTCCACCGACAAGGTGATCAACGCGAACACAGCCATCGCACCCAGCATCAGTAGCGCCAGACCTACGAAGGCGGTAATCCCGAGCCAGAAGCCGCCGATATAGATCCAAGGGCTCATCTGGGCCATGAACGTTAAATGCTGAGCGAGGCGGTTCCTCATCCGTTGGAACGAATAACCTTCGGCATCCTGAAGGGCCTGCCCGATCTCATGCGCAACGATACCGATGGCGGTTAACGAAGTCGATTCAGCGGTTTCATCAAAAAGTCGCAGGATCTTGTTCTGAGGATCGTAATGATCGCTGAGCTTTGCAGAGGCGCGCTCGAGTGTCACATCCTCTGCCATGCTTTATCAGCAGACGGGCGACACTGTCAACGAACTCATCCTCGGCCCAAACTTTCTCCCTGAACATCAATTGTTTTTTTATGTTCATTCCCTCGCTTCCGGTCGGATAAAAAAATCTTCCTGTACCCATAATTCTAGGCAGAGGAAGATCTCTGTTCGACGACTTTTGTCGGATGAGTTCAAGGCTCAAGGTTCGAGCATGGCTTTCGACCTCAGCTGCTCGGGATCAACGATGGTTATTTGGTGGCGATCCAGCTCAATGACACCCTCGTCGACGAAATTCCTCAACGAACGGTTGAGAACATCTGGCACCGTACCCAGTTGGGCAGCCATCTCGGCCTGGGTCGTCCAGCGATGACGCCTAACCACACCCTGCTCTCCGCTCTCGATCAGCAAGCGGGCAAGGCGAGCCTCGACTGATCGCAGGGATAGATCCTCGACCAGCTTGATCAGGTGCAACACCCGGCTGGCGAGATTATCGATTAAGAGGGCAGCGAGCTCGCTGGATGATTCCAGTAGGCGCTGCATCGTTTCTTGATCAATGGAATACACCTCTGAAGGCTCCAGAGCGATGATTGTTGCAGGATTCTCGGAACTGTGGAACACAGCCACAGCGCCGAAAACCTCGCGCGGCCCGATGACTTGCAGCACCTGTTCGCGACCTTCGATAGAGATCTTCACCGCCTTGAGAAAGCCGTCACGAACGATGTAGAGACTATGCCCCTCATCCCCCTCGAAGAAAATGACCTCGCCGCTTTGGTAAGAGCGGAGCGACATCGCGGCACCGATTCTCCCGAGGAGCTCCTCTTTGAGATCTTTAAAGTAGGGGATAGTTGCCAGTAATTCAATCAATTCGCTCTGCCGGTTGCCAGCAATCATCGCAGAACCTCCCCGGGATCGGTGGGTCTCAACTTTTAACCATCGTCCTTCGGATTGTACACTTTCTTGCCCGGTTGACGGATAGGGGGATCGAATACCAGGTGCTTGTGCGGGAGGAGGCCGACCGTAATTCCGGGCTGTAGTTTGGAAATACGACAAAAGTCGTGTACCGATCGGTCGCTGGGGGATAAACTCTACTTCAGGTGAGAGTTGGACAGAAGATCTTGCCGTCCCAAGGAGTGAAAAACACATGAAGTGGTTTAACAAATGGCTGCGCAGGCTGCACCCCTGGATCGCGTTTCCGACCGCACTTCTTATCCCCATTGCAGTGGTGCTGAAGTTCAGTGGCGGCGAATTACTCGCTAGGTTGCCGGGTCTTGAGAAAGCTCAATCTATCTATACTCATTCTTGCACTGGCTTTGAGAGGAGCATACCTGTTCCTGCTTCCCTACATTTCTCTCTGGAAGCGCCGAAGGCGTGGCAAACAGGCATCATTATCTGACAAAGTCGAATCCGCCCTGGCAGTGGAGGTGCTTCACGTAAGTGATAGAGGATGAATTATAGGAGACACTAAGTGTTCGTGATTGATCATAGGAGGGAATTCATCGTGAATAAGATAGCATCAAGAATTGGATCGGGAATGTCGTTAATCATCGGAGCGATGGCGATCTTTGCTGGCGGACAAGTTCTGCTTGGTCAGCTGCCAGATTACTACGTCATAGATTGGCTCCCTGTTTACAACTTTCTGATGGGTGTCGTTTCCGTCCTGATCACCGCCATTTTGCTTTGGAAGCGACACCATTTGGCTAAGACGGCCACGCTCGCAACGCTGGGACTGCACACTCTGGTGATGCTCGTCCTGCGTACCGCATATAGTGATGTGGTAGCACCGGACAGTCTGCGGGCGATGACGTTGAGAATCAGTGTCTGGGTGATCATCAGTGTGCTGACGTTCATCCCTGCGCGAGGGCTAACGACCGCAGCTGACGATTAAGAGCAACTATCCAGAAATCCAGGGTTGGATCCCGGAAAGATCGTTTGAAACGTTGCCATGGGTCTTAAAAGTTAAGGAGGCTGATGAATGAGCACGATGATTGAAGTGCAAGACCTTACGAAGATCTACGGCCGTTCCGAAAGCGGGACACGGGCTGTCGATCAGGTGAGCTTCAGTGTGGAGCGGGGTGAGATCTTCGGCTTCCTGGGGCCTAACGGTGCCGGGAAGACGACCACCCAGCGCATGCTGACCACGCTGCTGGAGCCCACCGGGGGTCGCATCATAATAAACGGACACGATTTAAGCGAGGATGCTTACCCGGTCAAGCGCCAGATGGGCCTCGTGCCGGAGGAGTCGAACGTATACACGGAGCTCAGTGGCTGGGATAACCTGATGTTCACCGCCCGACTGTACCGTGTGCCTGCCGATGAGCGCGCTGAGCGGGCGCGCCAGTTGCTCGAGACCTTCGGGTTGTGGGAGAAGCGCGATGTGAAAACCGAAGAATATTCCAAAGGCATGCGACGACGACTGAGCATCGCCATGGCGATCATCCACCGGCCGGCCCTGCTCTACTTAGATGAGCCGACGCCTGGTCTGGATGCGCAGAGCGCCCGCGCCATCCAGGATTTGATTCGCGATTTGAACGCGCAGGGCACGACGATTTTTCTCACCACACACCAGATCGAGGAAGCCAACCAACTTTGTGATCGCGTGGCGATCATTAACCATGGCAAGATCGCCACCATCAATACGCCCGAGCGCCTGCGCCAGACGATCCAGCGCGTGCAGTCGGTGGAGGTGGCGCTCGAGCCGGATGGGGCCGCGCACGGCGAGGCGCTGGAAGCGCTGCCAGGTGTGACGCAGGGATTGAAGATGGGTGACAAATGGCGGTTGTATACCGAGGATCCCTCGGCGCTGCTGCCGCGCATCATGGATTATGCTGGTTCACGCAACCTGCGTGTCGTCAGCCTGAACACGCTCGCCCCCAGCCTGGAGGACGTTTTCCTTGAGATTACGGGTGGGCAGATCGGCATGGTCAGGCACGAAGACGCGCAAAGTGAACCGCGCAAGCACAAAAGGGGAGGGAAAGCATGAATGGCTATTTCTTTCAGCGCCTGAAAGACGAAGTCGCTCGAGCCTGGACGGTGGCAGTCAAGGACGTGCGGGTCTACTATCTACGTCCGGGCATGATCATGTTTGGCTTCCTGATGCCGTTCTTCATGTTCTTTTCGTTCTCCGTGCGGCGCGAGCTTGGCGCCGCAGAAGGTGTCGCCCGCCTGCTGGCGCTAAGCGTCTTTTTCACTGCTGGCGCGGCGGGTCCGTTCATCATTCCGACCGAGCGGCGCATCGGCACCTACGACCGTCTGTTGGCGGCGCCGATGTCGTTGGTAACGCTGCTGCTCGGTAAGGTTGCCGTGGGCGCTTTCTTCGCCATCTCGGTTTCGGCTGTAGCTCTGGCTGCCGGCGTCCTGCTTTTCGGATCGCAGATCGCACAGCCCGGGTTGCTTGTAGCCGGGGTCCTGGTGGGGGCTTTCTCTTTCTCATCGCTGGGGTTGGTTTTCGGATCGATCCCGACGATGAATCCGGGCGATGTCCAGATGCCCAGCACGCTTCTGCGCTGGGGTTTGCTTTTCATCAGCGGCGTGTTCATCCCCTTGAGCGAGATGATGCCAGCCGCGCGCGCCATTGCGTACCTCTCGCCGCTGACCTACGCGCAGGATTTGATGAACCATGCTGTGCTGGGGAAGGGGCTTATCTCGGCCTGGATCGACTTTACCGTTTTGTTGCTGAGCGGGGTCCTGCTGCTGCTGCCCTCGCTGCGCCTGCACGAACGCGCCCGTGCTTTGGGGCGCTGACTGGTGGCTGGACAGGGTTTCTAACCTGCGCGAAGCTCCCGACTTTCTATGAGTGCGATAAAGCGATAGACTGTGAATCTTCTGCCTCGGGGAACAAATCCCCGGCACTATGCCAGTGCCGGGGACTGGTGCCGTGGGTGGTCATTCTTCGTGCGGATCGAGCAGCGCGATCAAGCCCAGCGCGCCCATGTTGGCGAACAACAGTGGAGCCAGGAACGGCGCACCGCGGATGAAGCGCTCAGCGACGAACTGCCCGCCGGCGGTCAGGTTCTCCTGAATGTGCAGCCATGATCCAATCAATCCTGTCAGGATCAGCAGGATCATCGCTCCGACATGCACACCAATCTCTGCTCGGGAAGATGACCGCATCGCACCGAGCCCGAACGCGACCAGCACTCCAAACACACCGGTGACGGTGGGGATCCACAGCCAGGGGTTGACGAAACCGGTCCGGGCGTGGTCCAACACACTGCTGATCACCGTGGCGAGCGTGCCCAGGCTGGTCATGAACAAAAACGCGCTGGTCTTGCTGTAAGGCAGCTGGATGGTCCGGCCGGCGATGAGCGTAAGCCGGCCGCTGTCCGCAGGTTTTTCGACCCAGGCGGCGCTAATCCCGATCAGACCGACCAAGGAAAACGTGAGTGGGCCGAGGATCGGTGGTGCCCAGACCAGCAGAGGGACGCTGACCCGCTGACCTGGCGGAGCAGCGGGAAGGATGGCGCGTTCGACGTGGAAATAGGCGCCCAGTAAGCCGACGGCGATACTGGCGATAAATATCAGGTTGGCGAGCAGCGCGGCGAGGTTCCGGCGCCGCAGCGCGATCAGACCTGCGAAGAGAAGCAGTGTACCCGCCACCGGTCCGAAAATGATCGGGATCCACTCGTTTGGGACGATCGTGCCGCTGATCCTGTGCGCCAGGTAGATGTCCAACCCCAGGAAAAACTCATTGACCGCGGCGAGCAGCAGCATGATTTGATCACGCGAAAGCGGAATGCGCACCTTCCGCAGAAAAGGGAACAGTTTGGCAAGGTAATACATCGCTCACCGCGCTCCCGTGTCCAGTTTTTCTGAAACCAGCTCTTCGAGTTCGGCCAGGTCGGCGAGCACCTCGTATGCACCATGCCATTGTGTGTAATCGGGACCCTGCATCCAGGCGCCGAACTTTGCTGTGCGACCCCAGTGGTGCCAGAGCTCGAAGTAGGTGAAATCGATCGGTTCGTCAAACGGGGCGTCAGTCATCAAGCCTTGTTCGATCAGCGGCGCGACCATCTCGTCGCTCTCGCGCACCCATACATTCACCGCCTCGGTGGCGGCATCAGCATCCGCGTAGAATGCGTCCACGAAGTTCTTGTTATGGCATTCCAGGCAGACGTTTTGCATGCGCACGGAGTTGTCCTGCCACGATGGGCGGCGGGTGCTGATCGGCGCGAAAAGGAACCATGTCAGCCGGTCGCCGACGTCGTGGGTCGTGCCGCTGGCACCGAAACCGGAGAAATGGCAAGTTGCACAGGTCGGGGCGGGGAAGTCCTCAACTGTCAGCGTACCCGCCTCGGCCTCCCAACCCCAATGCTCACCACCGGTAGCGTAGGCGATGCCGTGGGGCGACTCCTGGTAGATCTCCCACTGCGGGTGATCGGGACCGATATGGCAGTAATTGCAGGTTTCAGGCTTGCGTGCCTGTTCGAGGCTGAATTCATGCCTCAGGTGGCATTTCGTGCAATCACCGGCCGAACCGTCAGCGTTCGGTTTGCCGACGTTGTGGCAGGCCTCGCAGGCGAAGCGAGTGATCTCGGGTCCTTCGAGCGCGTAGAGCGCATTGCGCATTTTTTCGGGGCCGGCGCCGCTTTCCGGTATCCCCTCATACTGCGCTAACATCTCGGGACTCAGTTCCACGGTTCCGGCGTAGGCGACATAGGCCGGGAGCCCGTGGCGGCTCTGCGAGAACTGCGCCACCTCCTGGGCGTGACACGTCTCACACATTGCCGGTGTGGGCTGGCTGAGCACAAATGTGCCCTCATGCTCGACAGATCCAGGGTAATCTCCAGCGACTTCGTGACAATCCTGGCAGGTGACTTCGGCGGCAGCCATCGTGCTGTGTCCGTATTGGATAATGATGCCGGGTGTCGTGTCGCGGTGACACACCACGCACTCATTTTCGCTGGTGGCGAGCACATTTACCTGGCGCTCTTCTGGGGGAAGCATCGAGACGGAGATGGTCTGCACGATCAGCACCAGCCCGATGACGATGACCACACCGACCACACCGAGCAGCAGCAGACGAGGGATTCTGCTTCCACGATTCTCAGCCATGAGCACCTCCTTTTGATCAAATGAAGATGAGTCAGCCCGCTGTGGCGAGCACTATATCCATTGTAGACTATCTGTGAATTGCTTCACATTGATCTAGATCAAGTAGGGTTTTGGCGTCTGAGATGACGAGTTTCTTATAATGCAAAAGGGTTGCGAACAGCGGAGTTTTTTGGTTTAGTCCTAGTGAGGAGCGTAACCATGAATCCGATCTTGTCCAGCATCATCATCGTCGTTTCTGCAGCTCTCGCTGGTTTATTGATAAGTTTAATTCTAGGTTGGCTGATCGAGCGCCGGCATGGCGAGAGGCCGCTTGAGATCGCTTCGTACGAACTGCATTTGAAGTACCTGCGTATGCCATTTCGTCTGCTGCTTCCCGCCATCGCCTTGCGCATCGCGTTCCCATGGTTAGCGTTTGCTGAGGACGTGATGGAAATAATTTCGCATGTACTTCAGGTGTGGATCATCTTCGCAATCGCCTTCTTCGCCCGTCAGTTGTTTGTCATGGTGCGCGAGATGCTGCTCGAGGAACATCCTGTCGATGTTGAGGACAACTTGCAGGCACGCCGGATCATGACTCAGTACCGTGTCATCGAACGCATCGGTGTCGTCTTGATATCTGTTCTGGCGTTTGGAGCGATCTTGATGACGTTCGAGGGCGTGCGGCAGTTCGGTGTGAGCCTGCTGGCGTCGGCCGGGATCGCCGGTGTCGTGATTGGTTTTGCCGCTCAGAAAAGCCTGGGAACGCTGTTGGCCGGCGTCCAGATCGCGGTGAGCCAGCCTATCCGCCTCGACGATGTTGTCATCGTCGAAGGGGAGTGGGGAAAAGTAGAGGAGATCACGTTGACCTATGTCGTCGTGCGCGTGTGGGACGAGCGGCGGCTGATCGTGCCGGTGACCTATTTCCTCGACAATCCGTTTCAAAATTGGACCTACACTTCGGCGCAGATCCTTGGAACGGTATATTTGTACACTGATTACAGCGTGCCGGTCGACGCCGTGCGCCAGGAATTGAAAGACATTCTGGACGAGACCGATCTGTGGGATGGTCGCGCCTGGGGCCTGGTCGTCACCGATTCGACTGAGCGGACGATGGAATTGCGTGCATTGGTCAGCGCAGCGAACTCCTCGAAAGCGTGGGACCTGCGCTGTCTTGTGCGTGAACGCCTGATCGATTTTCTGCAGCGGAAGTACCCGGACAGCCTGCCCAAGGTACGGCTGGACCCGTGTGCCGATACTACGTAGGGGCAATTCATGAATTTCCCCTACGCAAAACCGAATCTCAATGCCAGGTGTCCATCACCTGGCGCAGGATGGCGAACTCGCCGATATGGTAAGCGTTGTGATCGGCGACGAGCAGGATCTCGCGCAGGATCGTGTAGCCCTCGGCGTGCGGTAAATCGGCATAAAGTTCGGTTTCAGACGCCTCCACCAGAGCAATCAAATCCTGTAAGTCATTCTTGAACTCATTCACCGTCGCGTTCCACTGCTCCTCATCGGCGGTCGCTCCGGGGCTTGGCCAGTAGCCGCGCGGCCATTCTGGAGAATCATGATCCGGATCCTGGATGAACTCGAGGATGTCCCATTGCGTGATGCGCAGGTGCTCAAGGAGATGCCAGGGGCTGTAGGGGACGTTCGGCGGGGCCTCGTTAATGCGATCCATGGGGAAATCGGCAATCATGCTATCGTAATCCATATGGGCATGCCCGCCGCGCAATAACGCGAGCAGCTGTTGGCGAACCAGCTTGTCTTTTTCCATTGCATTCAACCTTTCCCCGGGAATTCATACCAATTGTAAGACATCATCGGAACGGGAGCACACGGGTCTTCAATGGACCATTATTTACTCACCGTCCAAGAGAACTGAGAAAGGAGACACAAACCATGTGTCTCCTTTGAATTTCCCAACCGGTGGCTATCCGACGATTGGCATGAGTTGTTGTGCAGGACACGTGCGGCTCAGTTGCTGGGCATGCAGATCACACCGGCAATCTTCCACTCGCCGCTAAATTTCTGCAGGTAGACCTGGAACTCATGCCCTTCGAAACTGGTCTCGACGGACACGCGTGCTTCTTCGCCCATGGGACTTAGATCAACGCTCTTGATCGAGAAACTCTGAGGTACATCCTGTGCGCAGACGATCGGATCTGCCGCAAGGCCTTCGGCTTTCATCTCTTCGATGCGCTCGATGAATTCCAGGCTCAACTCCCTGCGATCTTGATAGGAACCATCCTGAAGCGGGTTGTGGAATTCATCTGTGGCTGCGTCGTAACCGAGGTTCTCGAGATACCAGCCGTAGAATTGGTTCACCACTATTTCAGGTGAGGAAACTTCCTGAGCGTTAGCGGTCCCGCACGCGGCCAGTACGATAGTGAGAACAATCATCAATACAACAAGCGAGAACAGTTTAGCTTTCATGATGTTACCTCCACTTTTGTCAGCTTTTGAGTCGATCAAATTTTGGATCTTATTGCTTGATTTCATTTCATCCTCCGGTTTGTGACCTATCACTATTTTGCTGGTCACTACTTTCATGAGCATGTTAAGCCTTGAGAAGTTAAATTTGATCCAGCATATGGTGGGGATTGAAGTGCCTCATCAGCGGGAAGTTGAGCTGATCACTTGGCCAGGTGATAAATGATTCAATGGGTTTTGACTTGGGAGTATGAGCGGTAAGGCGATGTAGTTTTTGGCTTAGAGTTGTGCGATCATCTCGCTGCGATGGAAAGAGCGGGCGCCAATCCAGAGCAGCAGCGCGTTAATGGTCCAGAAAATCGCACCCAGCAGGACGACCATCAGGGTGTTAAAGTAGATCACGCCTGCCGCCTGCCCGATCACGAGCAGGATGATGGGTAGTACCATCGAGCCACCTAATTGATAGGCTTCCTGAAAGCCCTTAACGCGTGCGGAAACGATAACCATTGAACTTAACCCTAGCCCCGCAGCCGCAGGCGCTACCCAGAAGGCCAATACAACCCACATTGAATTCGGGAAGAAGACTCGCCCCATGACCGACCAACCAGAAAGATTCACGACAAGGGTGTAAAGGATGAAACCGAAAAATGACACCGCCCAGGCTGGGATCCAGGCCGCCGCGAGCTTTCCGATGAATAGCTCGCTGTCGGTGGTAGGTGTATAGATCAGCGCCTCAAGTGATTTGCGCTCCTTTTCCCCGGCGAAGCT
>CBFDDM010000004.1:0-53896 GCA_965603565.1 uncultured Anaerolineales bacterium
GTCGACCGGCCGCCCTCGCATGAAGGGTGCCCGATGCGTTGATCACGCTCGAGCCAAACACCTTCTCCAACCATGCCTCTCTCGGCAATGTGATAGTGGATCAACACCCAGCCCGTCCCCTCATAACCGTCACTATCAAGATCAAGCGCCACGGCGTTATCGCTCGCCCGGACGACCAACCCGGACGCTGAGGCGGTAACCCAGGCGCTCGAAACCGCGCAGCGCTCCTCGGCCAGGATGGGCGCGAAGTCTAACGCGCCGAGCGGTGTGCCGGCATTCCAGGCGTTGTGCGGTCCGGCGGTCAAGCTCCAATCTGTATCCGGCATGAACGGCAGCACCATCTCCGGTTGAGTCAGATCATCCGGCAGCAGAAAGCCGACCGACTGCTCACGACTCCAGGCGTCACCAAACAGGTTGTGGTATCGAAATGAAAAGCTATCCGGACCGTAGAGCGCCTCGACCCACCCTTCCCAACCCGAGAAATAGGTGAAGAGGTGCATAAGCGCGACCGACCCGGAGTTGAGTGTGGGGTGCAGACGCAGTTCAGGGCCATCCTCAAATTTGATGTTTGTGAAGTCCCCCTGCCTCCACCCGTAATAAGCCCTGTTGAGCTGTGTCGCGGCGATGCGCAGCTCCTGGTAAAGTCCCTCCCGGTCGGGAATGCGGAATCCAATCGGGTAGCGCTCATTTTCTGCCCCGGGGGGATGATTGAAAAGCCAACCGCTGCGCACATCGATGATCGCCAGAAGCAGACGCGGGTTGACCGAGAGCTCGTCAGCCACCTTCTCGACGATCTCCGCCCCCGTCAGGCGCTTATTGTTCTCAACTACTTCGGAGTGGTCATTCAGATAACCGTCCGCCATACGGATGAAACCCTGGACGTCGAAGTCCCCGACCGTGGGTGAATACACCAATTCGGTATCAGGTAAGAGTAGTTGTTCGGGAGATAGATCTTCAAGCCGGTTCGGAAGGGAGACTCGCCCTCCAATCGGGAGATATGCATCTTCCGGCATCGGCGGATCCGGCTGGAGTTCACCTTGACTGAAACCAAATCGTGCGGTCAATCCGCTCAAAGTGTCACCGGAGCGGGTTATGTACTCAAATTGGAGGCTTTCGGTTACGGGATCGACCGTTGGTGGAGTGAATGGTTCAGGCGTCCCAGGTTGCCCTCCGACGAACGGGATCGACACTTCATCGATCACAGGTGTCGGCATCGCCTCGACCGTCTGGCGCAAGTGTTCGGTGGTGAACTCCGGAACGGATCGCGCCAGGCGCATAGGGAAGTTGCAGGCCAATGTGGCCAAGAGCAGTGTGATCATAATGGCGATGAGGCGCGAATGCGGTTTCACTGGACGCATGAATCCTTTCTCGATTGATACTATAACCAAGCCTCTTTGCACACAATGTGCCCCTGTTTCACTAATTGGTAAACAGGGATTGCTGAGCCACCACAATAAGCCTACCGCGCACAGGTTTTACGGAGAGTTAACGCATCGTTGAATCACATTTAACTCCATCAGGTGATGATTGTTTGTACACATAGATAATAGGAGGTGTCAATATGCATACCAATAACCGTATCATGGCGGCTGCAGCTGCATCCGTGTTCTTTGCGGCCTTTGCTCCAACGGCGGCCCACGCTCAGACGCCGGGCGGATCGCTTAGTGCATGCATCGAGATCGCCTGTGGCAATAAAGAGGTGTTCCTTGCGTGCGTCGGAGATATGCGCGAATCGCTGCAGAAAGAGTTTGATCTCCCCAATGGTTGGTTTGAGCGACTCTCCAGCTTTGTGGAAGAGCATCCAGATTGGGCAGTAAGAATGCGGGGGATCGTAGACCGGCTCGAAGATCGTTGGGATCGCCGCGAGGACCGCCGTGATGGTCGCGAAGACTGGCGGGATAGCTTCGAGAACCGCTGTGATAGAGCCGAAGATATCCTCGATCGTTGGGAAGATCGCCACGACGAGGACACCAATTTAGAAGATCTCTTCGACCGCCTCGAGGACCGTCGCGATAACCAGGAAGATCGCCGGGATAGGCGCGAAAATCGATTTGACCGCCGCGAGAATTTCCGTGATCGGTTTGAAGACTGGCGCGATGACCTTTGGACGCCTGGAGCCTGACAGGTTTCACAGCACTTGATCTAAGCCATCCAGGTCCACCCCTAACTTTCTAAGCCCCAGGAACGGCCTGGGGCTTTTCTTCATAGATCGGCGTTCTGTCAGATGTCGCTCTGAGGGAAAGTCTTACGACGCCGGAGTGTGGAAAACGAACCAGCGCGATATAATTCGCCATCGATTGAAAAAAGTTCATTCAGGCAGCTAGCCAGTCTGACTGCGCCGTTGCTTCTGGGGGGATAAACGCGCGGGATGCCTATTCCCCTGTATCACGGCGCGCACCTTGGAGAGGCGAGATGATCAAACGAATCCTGCTCACACTGGATGGATCTCCGCTTGCGGAAGAAGCGATCCCTCAATCGGTTCAACAGGCCAATGCCCACCAAGCGGAACTGTTCGTCTTACGTATCGTCGGCCCTCTGGCAAAATCCTATCGTGCCGGTAAAGCGTCGCTATCGGCCATCGAAACTGCAGAGCGAGAGCTTAAGGTCATGGCACAGGATTATCTCGATGAGAAAGCCAGAGAGTTCGATGCGCAAGGCGTACACGTTCAAACGGCGATTAAGTATGGTCAGCCACACGAGATGATCCTGCAACACGCCATCAAGAATGACATCGACCTGATAGTGATGGCGCGCCGCGGCGAAAGCGGATTGACGCGTTGGCTGATCGGCAGCGTCACCGATCATGTCGTGCGCGCCTCATCCGTCCCTGTTCTGGTCGTCCCGGTCGTAAAGTAAACGCCAGCGTGATATCGAGCACGGCCCTTGTCGTCCCTCTAGCCATCGCGCTCACGGGCGCTCTGATCGCAGCGGTTGCCGGTCAAAAGAGTGTTAACCGCTTGCTGACGGTCAAGTCTCTCAGCGCCTTGCTGGGCGCGCTGACCTTCATTATTTTTTTGTTCTTCTTACTTCAACTAACACCGGCTGCGCTCGAAACGCCGCTCTCCTATCAAATCAATTGGATGCCTTCAGCAGGGATCCAGATAAGCCTCTACTTTGACGCGCTCACCGCGCTCTTTACGCTGCTCGTTTCCGGCATCGGTGTGCTTGTCGTGCTTTACAGCGGGGCCTATTTTGACAAAGCAGATCAAGCAGATGGCCAGCGCATCTGGCATGAGTGGCGCTTCTTTGCCTACCTCCTTTTGTTTATGTTCGCCATGCTGGGTCTGGTTATGGCCGGCGACCTGATCACCCTGTTTCTTTTCTGGGAGGGAACGAGCATCTCATCCTTCCTTCTGATCGCCTATAAATTCAAGGACGAATCTGCCCGAAAAGGTGCGTTCAAGTCGCTGCTCATAACCGGCGCGGGTGGTCTCGCCTTATTAATCGGAATCTTGCTCATTGGCCATGTCGTCGGTGGTTATGACTATCAGACACTGCTGGCCTCCGGCGATCTGCTGCGCGGCAGCGCTCTATACCCCCTGCTGCTCGTCTTGATATCGATCGGAGCTTTCACGAAAAGCGCTCAGTTTCCCGCGCATATCTGGCTGCCGCAGGCGATGAGCGCGCCCACGCCTGCCAGCGCATACCTGCACTCGGCAACGATGGTCAAAGCTGGGATCTACTTGATGGCGCGGCTCAACCCTGCCCTGGGCTTCACCAGCCTGTGGTTCTGGCTGCTGAGCCTGGTAGGGCTTGCGACGATGCTCGCCGGCGCGTATCTGGGTGTCAAGCAGCGCGACCTCAAGGCGCTGCTGGCCTACTCGACGATCAGCCAATTGGGCGCGCTGATGATGCTGATCGGTCAGGACACCGAGATCGCCTTCAAAGCACTTGTGATTGGCGTGCTCGCACATGGTCTATACAAGAGCGCGTTGTTTATGACCGTCGGCAGCGTGGATCACGAAGCGGGCACGCGCGACTTGACCCGTCTGGGAGGACTTCGGCGTGCAATGCCGGCGACGTTCGTTATCAGCGGGGTCGCAGCTCTGTCGATGGGAGGTCTACCTCCGCTTTTCGGATTCCTGGCCAAGGAGACGCTGCTGGCCACGGCTACCCACCCGAACGTCCCTCAGCAGGTCGAGTTCCTTTTTCCGCTGGTGATCGTGATCTCCGGTGCTTTCCTGCTTCTTCAAGCGTCGCTGTTAATCTGGGAGACATTCCTGGGCGAGCGTCGCGATGAAAGTGTTCGTGCACACGAAGCTCCGCTGGTCATGTTGCTCGCGCCGGCGATCCCGGCGGCTTTCTCGCTGGCATTGGGCGTGCTTCCGGAGCCGGCGCCATTGGCAGTGCTGCTGGCCGAATCGGCGGCGGTGGTCTTCAGCAGCCCGGTGAAGGTTTCGCTGGCACTCTGGACGGGTATCACGGTGCCGCTGATGCTTTCGGTCATCGCCGTGGTCTCGGGCGGGGTGCTCTTCCTGGCCCGCGATCAGGTGCGCGCTGTGCAGGATCGCATGCCTGAGCGGCTGTCATTCAACACCTTATTTGCCTGGAGCTTGCGGGTGATCGACGCCGTCGCAGAACGACTCACTCGCTTGCAGAACGGCAAATTGCGCCGTTATCTCACCACGATGATGCTGGCGATGCTGGCGCTTGTCGCCGCTTGGCTTGCAGTCTCCGGGGTCGCCCCGCAGATGACATTTTCGATGCCGACGCTCGACTTTCGCGGTGAGGTCGCGATATTACGCATCTTTACGATGCTGCTGGTTGTGGGGGCCTCGGTCGCGACGGTGTTTCTGCGCCGTGATCTCTCGGCGATCATCGCGCTGGGAACGTCGGGGCTTTCGATCGCGCTGTTGATGGTGCTTGAGCCGGCGCCGGACGTCGCTCTCGGTGACGAGCCGGTCGGCCAACTCCTGGTCGGTGACCCTGGCGCTCACACGTATTCCGCGCAAACAGCGTCAGGCAGCGCAGATCTACAGCGAAGATGAACAGCCCGCCGGGATGCGTAGAGATGCGATCGTCGCTGCGATTGCCGGCGCGTTCGCCGCCGGATTGACGCTGGTCGCGCTGACCACGCGCCCGCGCCTCACGGCGGTTACGCCGTATTTCGAAGCGAATGCCAAAACGCTGACCGGGGCGAAGGACATCGTCGGTGCAATCGTGGTCGACTTTCGCGCCTTTGACACCCTGATTGAAATTGCCGTCTTCAGCCTGGCTGGATTAGGTATTTATGCGCTCTTACGCTATGCCGCTAAAGGCGACGAGGAGCCTGGCTGGTCGGACAAGAGGGATGGCGGCGAATCGGACTGGCTGAAAACAAGGGGAATCGGGGGAAAGGAAACCTCCTCGTTTCTGCACGCACTTGCTTACCTTTCATTGCCGGTTTCTATGGTCATTGCGATCGTGCACATTCTCTATGGCCATGATCAGCCTGGTGATGGCTTCACTGCCGGCGTGATCGTCAGCCTGGCGATCGGATTCTGGTACGTTATTTTTGGATTCGAAGGGGTGAAACCGCGTCTGTCATGGTTGCGCCCACATCGCTTCATTGGAGCCGGTTTGTTGCTGGCTCTAGCGGCTGCAACCTCGGCGTACTTCATCGCTGGAACTTTCTTCGGCCACGTAGATTATGGCGTCCTGTTGGGAATAAGGCTGCCAAGTGGCGTAAACTTCAGCACCTCCCTGCTGTTCGAGTTCTCGATCTGTTTGGCCGTGCTGGGCAGCGCATCGCTGATAATCGATACGCTTGGCCACCCGCAAGATGAGCCTTGTGACGAGATCGTGGGATCGGAGGCGACATGATCGAGATTTTGATGGCTCTGGCAGTTGGCGCAGTGTTCGGAGTGGGGGTTTTCCAATTGCTTCGGCGTAATCTAATCCGGTCGGTGATTGGCTTGATCCTGATAGGCACCGCCATCAACCTCTTCCTGCTGAGCACGGGCGCTTACAGTGGGATCGCGCCGGCATACACCGAGGCCCTTGCGCAGCGCAGCGACGCGCTTCCGCAGGCGCTAATCCTGACCGCGATCGTGATCAGCATGGGTGGCGTGGCACTGGTACTTTCATTGCTTTTTGTCATTTCGACGCGCTACAAGACCAGCAATATGGATGAGGTCGATCGGTTGAAACGTTGAATTATGGATGAGTTGATGGTGGTCGGTTTGGATTTTTCTCGGCGAGCGCACGCCAGGGCAGGGATTAACTGATGAATTCCACAATTGTCGTGCTGCCAATCGTCCTGCCGCTTTCGGGTCTGGCTGTGGCGCTGCTCCTACGCAGATATCGCCGCGCTCAGGCGGCCTGGTCGTTTGTCGTTTTGTTAGCCGGACTGAGCGTCAGCGTATCGGTATTTCGGCAGGTGCTGTTGAGTGGAAATCCGCTTGTATTCCAATCCGGTGGCTGGCCAGTGCCCGCCGGGATCTCGTTTGTCGCTGATCCGTTGTCCTCGTTCCTTGTGGTCATGAGTTACCTCGTGCTGACGGCCGGCATGTTATATGGATTGGGGAGCAATGACCAGGTCGTCACTTATCCTGTTTTCTATCCGATCTTCCTCGCCCTCGGCACCGGTCTGGTCGGGGCCATGCTGACCGGTGATCTCTTCAGCCTGTTCGTGTTTTCGGAGCTGCTGGTTTTCTCCGGCACAATTCTCACCGCCCTCTCGGACGATCCGCTCGGCGTTGAAGCGGCCTACAAGTATTTCTACATGAGCGTACTGGCTTCCGCCTTTCTGCTGCTCGGCGTCGGCGCGCTGTATGTTTCTTACGGCACATTGAACATGGCTGACCTGGGCCTGCGCATCAGCAGTTTAACGGTTCAGCCGCTGCTTCCCGTCGCGATCGCGCTGCTGCTCAGTACATTCCTGATCAAGAGCGCGGTGTTCCCGTTTCACTTCTGGCAACCCGATTTCCACACCGCCTCGCCAACCGCGGTGAGCGCGATGCTCTCCTCCATTGTTGTGAAGTTAGGCGTATATGGATTTCTGCGCATGACGACGTTGCTCTTTTTGGAACAGGCGGCCTGGATTCAGGCTCTGCTGATTGTCCTTGGTGTCGTTGGGGTTATCGTGGGTGGTTTGGGCGCAATCGGTACGCACAACGGCAAGCGCATGCTGGCTTACTCGACACAAGCACAGATTGGGCTGATCCTGATTGGTATCGGTTGGGGAACTCCGCTTTCGATCGCAGCCGCGCTCGTTTTTACGTTTAATCACAGCCTGATTAAGGCAGCCATGCTCATGCTGGTGGGAGTAGTCGTCAGCCGGTCGCCGGTGAAAGACGCCGGGTTTGAAACGATCGAAGGGCTGGGAAAAAGCATGCCTGTCGTTGGGGCCCTCTTTTTCATCGGGGGACTGGCGCTGGCGGGCATCCCACCCACGAACGGTTTCATCAGCAAATTGTTGTTGTTCGAGTCCGGTGCGGCTGTGGGACAGGTGGGTTTGTTGATCCTGCTTGCCGCAGCCAGCGTGCTCTCGCTCATTTATGTTATGCGCGCGTTTCAGAGGGTCTGGTGGACCCCGGTGCACAGACCGGAGAAAGCGAAAGCAAAGGGCGATTGGATCCTCGCCCCCCTTCTTCTCATTCTGACTGTAGTGATTCTGGGTATATGGCCAGAGCCTTTGGTCGCAGCCGCTAATCAAATCGCGATCTGGCTAGCCGATCCAGCGGGCTACTTCATGGCGCTAAAGGTAGGGTAGATCATGACGCTTACATTGTCTCTGATGATCTGGTTTTTTTACATGCTGATGACGTCGAATTTCGAGATCAGGAATCTACTATTGGGCGGAGTGATCGCGATCGTTCTGTCCCTGTTGATCCAACCAGACGCACGCAGATTGGAACCGCGCAGGATTCCACGCGCTCTGTTCAGCGTGCTGCGCTATGCCGGCATCTTGATCTACGACATGTTCGCCGGAGGACTCTTTGTTGCCGGAATTCTGCTGCGTGGTGGGAAGAACATCCACCCGGGCATCATCGCCGTACCCTCGGGCTGCACATCGGAGTTGGCCAACGCGCTGAGCGCGCATGCTATCACACTGGGACCAGGTGAGATGGTCGTTGAAATTGATGAAGACGGCGTGATGTATACGCATGTATTGGATGTGCAGCGCTCGGAAAACTATATCGAGGACGCCCAGCGGATGCGACGTGAGCTTTTCCGGTACATTTTCCCTTGAGAGGCTGATGGTCTCATGCTGACGATTCTGACATTGGCACTATACGCCGCACTTCTGGTTCATATTGTGCTTGTTATCGTGGCACTTTGGCGCGTCTGGCGTGGCGAGAATGTCATCGATCGTCTGATCGGTGCCGACCTGATTTCAACGCTGAGTATTGGCGTGCTTGTCCTTCTGGCAGTAATCCTCCGGGACAGTATCTATGTGGATATCGCCCTTGGGTTGGCTGCACTTGGGTTCATCGGTGGTATCGTGCTGGCGAAATACGTCGCTGACGAGAAGCTCTTCTAATGGTGGTGAAGTGATGGATGTTCTAACTCAGGTGATTGTCGCTCTGGCCTTGCTGATCGGATCGCTCTTTTCGATCCTGGGTGTGCTGGGCTATTTGCGCTTTCCAGATGTGTACACACGCCTGCACGCGACCGGAAAAGTCGGTGTCTTCGGTGCCGTCTTCCTGCTAATAGCAGCGATCGTTTGGACGCCGTCGGCGCTAGGTAAGGGACTGGTAATCATCGTAATGATCCTTCTGTCAGGCCCAGTGACGGCACACGCATTCGCTTCTGCGGCCTACCGCATTGGTATCCCTATGGACGGTCTCGTTCGGGATGAGCTGCGCAAAGACCAGCAAGAACAGAATTGATGTAGTGCTGGCTTTCCCATTTGCAATGCTTCTTGACCTTCGCTCCTGGTTACCCGGATTGGTTTGAGTTCATGACTTTTGAAAATATGTTGGTGTTGATCATCATCACCATCGCAATCGTTCTTTTCGTGAGCGAGAGATTGCGCGTGGATGTGGTCGCCATGCTGGTCTTAACGTTGCTGATCGTGACCGGGCTGGTGACGATCGAAGAGGCCTTTTCGGGCTTCTCAAGCCCGGCGGTGATCACCGTGCTTGCCGTGTTCATCGTCAGCGGGGGATTGACGCGCAGCGGTGTCGCCGATCAGATCGGGACCCTGATCTTGCGCGTTGCCGGCACCAGTCAACTGCGCATGACGATCTTGATCATGCTTGGTGTGGGCGTGATGTCGGCGTTTATGAACAATATTGGCGCGGTGGCAATCCTGCTCCCGGCGGTGATGAGCGTCTCACGCAAGACGGGTATCTCGCCCTCAAAACTGCTCATACCAATGGCCTGGGCTTCGCTGATGGGGGGCAACATGACGCTGATCGGCACGCCGCCAAATATCCTGGCCTCCAGCATCCTTGAGACATACGGCAGCCTCGAACCTTTCACTTTTTTCGACTTCACGCCAATGGGTATCATCGTGTTGGCGACGGGGACGGTGTACATGCTCTTCATCGGTCGGCATCTGCTGCCGGACAGAACGGCGGGCGGCAGCATCACCAACCGTTTCCCGGTGAAGGAATATTTGACAGAGCTTGAGGTGCAGGAAGGATCGGTGCTCGTCAACAAGACGCTGCGAGAGGCAGATCTGGAGAATATGCACGGGCTCAATGTGATCCACGTGCACCTGTGCTGCCGAGAGATGGAGACGGTCTCATCGCTTACAGACCACAGACTCGAGCCAGGAGATGAGCTGACCGTCGAGGCGAGCGCTGAATCGATCATGGCGGCAAGCGAAAAATTGGGGTTGGCGACCGTGTCAGAGCGTGTCATGTATCCCTGGGAGGCGGATCGTCGTGACCGTGCTTTCGAGCTGGCTGAACTGGTGCTCTCGCCGCGTTCGGAATTTAACGGAAAGACGGTCAAGCAGATCGACTTCCGGGCGCGCTACGGGCTGGCGGTGCTCGCCATCCGGCACGAAGGCGTGACCCAATACACGCGTCTGGGGGAGATCCCAATCGAATATGGCGATGTTGTGCTGGTCGAGGGGCCTGTCGAGAAAGTTAACCAGATGCGCCGCGATGATGAATTCCTCTTCCTTGAGATGCCCTCACCGGAGGTTCGACGTACACGCAAGGCTCCATTCGCTGTGACGATCTTGCTGGGGACACTGGTCGTAATCACCGCCGGCTGGTTGCACGTCTCTGCTGCGATGTTCATCGCTGCGCTGCTGATGGTGCTCACGCGCACGCTCACGATGGACGAAGCGTATAATGCCGTCGAGTGGAAGTCGGTTTTCCTTATTGCCAGTATGCTTCCGTTAGGAGTGGCGATGGAAAACACCGGGACGGCGCGCTTCCTGGCGGATCAGATCATTCAAGCCGTCGGCTCCTGGGGCGTGATTGCCGTACTGGTTGGCATTTACATCATGACCAGCTTGCTGACAGAAGTCATGTCAAATGCCGCCGCGACGGTCCTGGCGGTTCCGATCGCAATTGACGCCGCACTGGAGCTGGGTGTGGACCCGCACACATTCGTGATCGCGGTCGTGATCGCCGCTTCTACTTCCTTCCTGATGCCTGTTGGACACCAGGTCAACGTGCTCATCTATGGGCCCGGCGGATACCGCTTCAGCGACTATACGAAGGTCGGTATCTGGCTGAACATCATTCTGCTGACCGTGATTGTGCTTGTCCTCCCCCTGGTTTGGCCGCTCTAACCGGTTCGCTTGGATCCAACTCAAGACGATAAACCATGCGTTGATCTAAATCGACCCTTAGGCTTTAATAAAGGTATCCGCTTGGCTGTGCAGCTATATAGGGGAGGTGCCCCATGCAGATCACTCGCGTAGAGGTCACGCCGGTAGAGTTGAAGCTCGCCTACCCAGTGCGCATCGCCCGCCTCGACCCCATCCATCAGGTCTCCGCGATTTTCGTCCGTTTCGAATGCCAGGATGGCATCAGCGCCTGGGGATGCACCGTTGCGCACCCGGACCTGAACGGGACCGATCCGGCACAAGCGTTGGACGCCTGTCGTAAGGCGGCTGATCTTGTTCCCGATTTACACCCCACCCAGATCGAGTATTCATTGGAGCAGCTTTCCGCAGTGATGATGGGTGCTCCCTCCGCGCTCTGCGCGTTTGACCTGGCCTACCACGACCTTCTGGGCTACCTCACCGACTTACCGCTCTACCGCCTGCTGGGCGGTTATCGCAACCGCATCCCCACCTCCGTGACACTTCCGATCGAGGCGCTCAAAGCCACAATCGAGCGCGCCGGCAGGCTTGTTTCCAGCGGATTTCGCATCCTTAAATTGAAGGGAGGTTTGAACGCCGAAGGGGATGTTCACAAGGTCAAGGCGTTGCAACGCGCCTATCCGGAGATCACGCTCAGACTCGATACCGATGGCGGCTACACGGTGCGCGAGGCCTTATCGGTTGCAAGGCAGCTAAAGGGCGTCATCGAGATGCTCGAACAGCCGACCCCCACAGACGATCTGCAGGCGTTGGGAGATGCCACAAGGCAGAGCGGTGTGCCGATCCTGGCTGATCAGTGTGCCGATGACCCCGAGCGGGCGTTCGCCGTGGCAGCAGACAAGCTTGCTGATGGCATCTGCATCAAGGTTGCCTGCTGCGGGGGGATCCAGCCGGCGAAGTTAATCAACAACCTCACCCGCGTAGCGAAACTGCGCACGATGGTCAGCTGCTTGATCGAACCGGCGATGCTGATCGCAGCCGGGCTTGGTGTGGCGCTGAGCAGTCCGAATGTCAGCTACTGCGACCTGGATGGGCACCTAGACCTGACCAACGACCCGTCTTTGCCCGGATTCAAGCTTGAGCAGGGCGAATTGATCGCCGCCGAGGTGCCCGGTATTGGCTGCCGATTCGACCTCGGACGTTGAACGACATCCATTATCTGCCTTCAGAAAGGATCGAAGCAACAGGAACTGATTTCCGCTTTAATCAGCGACATTTTTCGCCGTGATGACCTTCGTCGGTTTAACGCGGATGAGAAGTTCGCCTGGCACAGCGTTGCGTTTTCCATATTCCCCGGCTTGTTCGTCGCCCACGTAGCGCCGGGCGATTTCCGTTGAGATCTTTACGAACTCATCCTGATCCGGATCGAGAACCTCCGCTTTGCCTTCAATCGTCACGTAGCTGAACGGGAATGTTTCATCATCGACGCAAATCGCAACGCGTCGGTCTCTCCGGATGTTTCCTGCTTTGACGGTTCCCTCGCCCGTCATGAACAGTAGCGATCCTTCCTGCAAAATGAACCAGATGGGGACGAGATGTGGACGCCCATCCTCGCGGACGGTTGCCAATTTCCCTGTGCGCGAGTCCTGCATCACAAATTCCTGCCACTCGTTTTCGCTCATGGACTGCATAACTGCAAACTCCAGTTGTCGCTTTCATCAACACAATGCCATTTTATCAACAAGACCTTTAGTTATGTGGTGGTGGCTGGGTCATACGGGGCAGACGTCTTGTTTGAAATTCATGCCTGGTGTATATATTCGTCGGTTAAAATACATACTGAGACCACACAATAGGTGGCAACTTGAGCTTCAATTACAAGCTGTTTTTTAGACAGGT
Organism: uncultured Anaerolineales bacterium; assembly: GCA_965603565.1. Classification (GTDB taxonomy): domain Bacteria; phylum Chloroflexota; class Anaerolineae; order Anaerolineales; family E44-bin32; genus E44-bin32. The sequence continues at coordinate 12,554 of CBFDDM010000004.1, forward strand.
GCGCGAAACCTTTTCGGCGGCGAAAGGGCACATGACGAAACTCACGCTGCGGCGTGTAGGGATCTTGTTGTTGCTCTTTCCGATTTTTGCCATCTTCAAGCTGCTTCAAGTAATTGGTTTTGCGATTGATGATCTCTTCTACAAGGACTATCGCCAACAGGAACTGTCACAACCAGTCTTTATCATCGGAAATCCCAGAAGCGGCACAACCTTCCTGCACCGTCTTTTAGCCAAGGACAAACAAAATTTTTCGACCATTCGAACCTGGGAGATCTTCTTCGCCCCCTCGGTGTTTCAGCGCAAATTGGTCTGGGCGATCCAAGCGATCGACCAGAAGTTCGGTGGAGCGGTGCAACGCTGGCTGGTGCGCCAGGAGCAGAAAACCTGGTTCAACAATCACATGCACAAGGTCAGCTTGTGGGAGGCGGAGGAGGACGAATCGCTTCTGCTGGCGATCTGGGAGAGTATATTTACGTCCGTATTTTTCCCGCACCCGGATCTGGTTCGGAAGTACGCAATGTTCGATAAAGGTGTCCCGCGAAGGGAGCGCCGACGGATCATGCGCTTTTATCGATCGTGCCTGCGCAAGCACCTTTATGCGCACAATTCGCCGGATAAGAAATTCTTGTCCAAGAACCCGGCGTTCTCAGCAAAAGTCGCCTCCCTGTATGAGTTCTTCCCCAACGCCAAGATCATATACATCGTCCGCAACCCGCTTGACACGGTCCCATCTCTGATCAGTTGGATGACCTATCAATGGAGTCAGTTTTCGGATCCAGGAGACGAGTACATCCACAGAGACTACCTCGTCCGTCTCGCAAAAGAGTGGTACGAGTATCCGCTGGAACAGTTGGAGAAAGCTGCTCCGAGCAGCTATGAGATCGTGATCTATGACGCGCTCGCCAGCGATCCGAAGGGCGTGATCACGAATATGTACGCAAAGTTCGGATTTGAGGTTAGCGAGGATTTTGAAACTGTGCTTGAACAGGCGAATACCGCCGCCAAAACCTATAAAAGCAGACACCGCTACTCACTAGATAAAATCGGTCTGACAAAGGAACAGTTGGTGCGAAAATTCCGCCTGGTGATCGACCGCTTCGGTTTTGATACGAGTAAGGTGTAAATTGTCTGGCCGGTCGTAGGGGGCTGAATCGTGTCCATCAGTGACGAATTTTAAAACAATTTAACCCTGATTTGTAATAAACTTGGTATCATTGGCACGATAGTGTCAAAGAACTGACGAGTAAATAATCAATGCAAGCCAGAACAACTTCACAGCAAGACCCACCGATCCGCTTATTTCGTTCCGATTTCTTGGAATTCTTCAGCCACATCAGCCCGGTGGCTGTAGCAGTCATCTGGACTCCGGTCGTCGCGTTCTTCCTGTGGCGCTCGGTGGTTGATCTGCAGAGCGGCACCGCCTGGTTTATCCTGCCCATTGGGGTTTTCATCGGTTGGTTTGTGTGGACGTTTATCGAGTATGTGATGCACCGCTTCATCTTCCATTACCATCCCCGCACAGAGCGGTTGAAGCGTATGTTTTTCGTGATGCACGGAGTGCACCACGCACAGCCAATGTGCCGCACCCGGCTGGTTATGCCCCCGGCGCTAAGCGTGCCATTGTCTTTTGCGTTTTATGGTCTATTTCACCTCGTGATCAATGTGGTTCTGGGCGCGCAGGTCTGGTTCGACCCGGTCTTTGCTGGGGTTATCGCTGGATACCTGATCTACGATCTGATGCATTACAACCTGCACCATTCGCGCATCAAGAGTGGGGCTTTCTTTGCGCTGCGCAAACACCACTTGCGCCACCACGGACGTTGTGACTTTTTGCGTTTCGGCGTGACCATTCCGCTCTGGGATCATGTTTTCGGGACGATGCCCCAATCCGACTGCGCGGAGGAGATCCGCCAGCGCATCGCCGAGCACCAGGCGGCTAAGGCAGATACTGCACAAGAATAAATGTATCAAACAAGTCATTATTGCCTAGGGGCGACCGGCCGGTCGCCCCTAGGCTGTTTAATTAGTCATCCTGATAAATTTGATTATGATTCGACGCACTTGGCTGAGGAAGAAGGCCACGGCATACGAGACGAGCCAGATCGCAGTGAGGCGCGCGATCAGCGCCACGAACCCGGAGAAAAGAAGATACCGGGAGGTAAGGACATCGGCCTGATCGAAACCTAACAGTGCGAGCAGCGCTCCAAGAGTCAAGAACACAGAAAGGAGCAGGGGGAAAGTGAATGTGTCATCTGGTGTGTGGGTCTTTGCGGCCCAGCCTTCCGACTGCTGCAGTCCATGCACTTTTCCTCGTAACAGCGCAATCAGCGCATAAGCAAGCGTGAGCAAGCCCAGGACAAGACTAAATAAACGGTCCGGTGAGTCCAGCATTGACATTCGCTTGTTGTTAGGCTTGCCTGGCGAGCGGCGCGCCCTCACCTTTCACGCCCAGCAGCGCGAAGATCGATAGCAGCATCACACCGCCGTAGATGGACATGAGCAGCACAAACGAATTGGCGTCAGCGATCGGCCCCCCGATGTATGCTCCCACCGCGCCGGCGCCAGCGCCGGCCAAATTTGCGACCCCGAAGAAGCGCCCCGCCATTCCGCTGGGGACGATCTCTGTTCCCAGCGCCCAATTCGCAGCGTAAAAGAATCCAACGCCGGCGCCAATCAGGCAAGCTCCAACGAAGATGACCTCCAGCGAGGGGGCCAGCACAACGACGATCGTCCCCACCACTGCCAGGAGCCCGGCGGCGACGATCAGAGGTTTTTTGCCAAAGCGGTCTGATAGCCAACCGCTGGGGATCGCGGTGATCAGAATAAAAATACCGACGAACATGATGATGCGCGCTGCCGGGCCAGCAGCTTTTTCGGCTTGAAAAGCCGGAAATTTCTCCTGCAGGAAGAAGACCATGAAGCTGGCCAGGTTGTTGGCGCCGACCAGGAAAGCCAGCCGGTTGATCACCCACCAACGAAAGGATGGTTTCTCCTTGAGCGCCTCGCCCAATCCGATCCTGGCGCTCACCCAGACTCCCAACCCGATCGCCACGACCATGCCTGTCAGACCGACCGCTCCGATCGTTAGCGACTGACCGAGCGGGCTGAGGGACCTTGAAAACTCGATCGCCAGGTTCACAAGAAAGCCGATAAGCAGGATCAGCGCAGTGAAAGCGGCGGTCATGGCGAGCAAGCGCAGAAACGGCCGCCAGTCGATCGGGGGTGGATCGACTCGCAGCGGCTTCTCCCGGACGAAAAGCGAGATTGTCATGCAAACGATAAGCACGCCGCTCAGCGCGAACAAAGCTCCCCACAGGTTTCCAAGTGAGATCAACCTCCCGACGACAAACGAGACGAAGATAAGCGGGATGGGCAGTTCAAGAGCCGCCTTGATGCCCGAAAAAAGACCCTTCTTTTCATCCGGCACCAGGTCGGAAATCAGCGGTTGAGTCGCCGCCTGAGATGTGTTGGAGGTCAACATCGAGAGTAGGAAAAGCCCGAATAAGACCCAGTAACCGGTCATGCCATCCAGGCCGGCTGAGAAGCCAATCAGCATGAAGATCACGATTTCGCCCAGCGTGCCAATCACGATAAACGGTCGCCGGCGACCAAAGTGCGACGTATTCCGGTCCGTGAGAATACCCATCAAAGATTGGAATAACAGCGCCGCCATCAAAGCCCAGAGCCGCAGGGTGCCAACTGCCGCGCCTTTGGTGGCATCGCCGACGAACTGTTGGACGAGAAGCGGGATGACCAATGGCGTGAGCACCTGAGAGCGCGTGGTCAGCGCAAACCAGTTGATGTTGATCGTGATGTAGTCGTACCAGTGGACTTCATCGAGGGTGTGATCGATGGTTGTTTCTACCACTTTTCTGTCTCCTGGGGTGTCGTGTATGTGTGTGTCTCGCCGGTTTCGGCGTGGCGGAACCGGCGCCTTGCTGTCGCTTTGAGCCTATATCCTTGAGCGCGCGCCCAGTGAAGTAATTCATGAAATTCACGCACTCCCGCGCCCATCTCACGGCCTTCTTTGGGTCCATAGCGGTACGTGAAATAGTAGGGATTGTCCTGTTCGAGATAAGCCAGAATTGCACTGGTAGCGGCAAGCAGTTCCTCAATCTCGGGAGCTCTATCGAGCTGTTTTAAAGGCTCCACGGGCAGGCCGAGATTCTGAAGAAGGTTGTTGAAGAGTGTGGTGCGGTGGATGATTTTACTCAGCGCGGCGCCGTGTTTGAGCTGGAGGTCTGACGGGATAGGCTCCTGCTCGCCTGACCGATCAAAAGCACCCACCTCGAACGAGAAGCTTTCGTCCTCGATCGGCACCGGATCGGGCTGTTCGTCCTTGGGAACCAGCGCCCAGATGGCGTCCACGATGCGGTCAGAGGCGTGCTGGAAGACGGTCTTGCGCGGCGTGCCGGGCACGAGTTCAACCGGCGGGATGGGTTCGCCAACATACATGGTCAGTTTTGGTCGCTGTAAACGTAGCATATCGACCAGCGCGCCGCGGGTCGATCCGAAGCCGATCGGGAGGATCGGCGCTTCTCCGCGGTAGCTTAACCACGCCACCCCTGCCTGGGCACGGCGAATGGCAGGTTCCCAGATGCCGCCTTCTGGGAACAAGCCCAGCACACCGTCCTGCCGCAGCACATCCAGGCCGGCTTCGAGCGCTTCACGGCTGGCTTTGCCGCGAAATACAGGGATGAAATCGTAAGAGTATACAAAAGCGGCGATGTAGCCCTCGTGCGGAATGTCGACGGAACCCAGATACTCAATCAGGCGCGGAGTATAAATTGTGAGCAGCACGACTTCCATCGCGCCGGTGTGATTGCCGACGACGATTAGTGGACCATCCCGCGGAAAGCGGTCAAGACCGTGGATTTCGACGCGTGCCAGCAGCCGTACGAGGATGCGACCCAGTCCGCGTAAGAGATTTCGGATGAAGCGTTTGCGGGGATATTGAACACGATAGGCCATAAGAAAGAGTCCCTTGGCGTGACAATAAACTGTACTCATCCGCTCTGAAAATGCAATTGGCGTCGCCTCCTTATGTGGACGCTCAGGGGCTGAAAAAGATAATCAAACTACTCAGCGCATTAGTGACATTGTTCAATATACGCCGACAGCCAAAGGGTCATTCTATATATCGAATATTGAATATTTTAACGAATCATGTGCCTCGCTCCGGGTATGCACCGCGGCCCGCTGCTGGCTTATCTCATCGCCGATCCCGCGCTTTCTGTACATAGCGTGTTGGTTACAGGCAGGATTATGGGGCGTAAGAAAACTGCGGTGTATGTCTTGCTGGTGAGCATCTTCGCAACGTTGGCAGGCTATATATTTGGCCTGATCCTGACGTAACGTTAAGTGCAGGCGAGAGTGCAAAAGAGAAAGAGTTGGAATCGATGAAAAAGGCTGTCGTGAGATGTTCCTGCCAGGATCCGTATTCAGAGCTGCCTGCTGATCTGCGCCCGGAGAACTCCACAAAGAAGAACGGACTGCGAAAGGTGACCTGCCCCCAATGCAGACAGGAATATTGGACGAACCGTGAACGTGATGATTGCATACGTTGCGAGCAGGGCAGCGCAACGAGAGATTGACCAGCCGCATCTAACGATAAAGCCCGGGCATCGAGCCCGGGCTTTTGCATTGTTTGCGAGTAGTGGGAAGTGTCTATTTCTTGCCGCCGAACAGCCCGCCTAGCAGGTTGGAGCCGAGCGAGACGATTTCTTCGGATACATCGCCGTCTCCGTCCATATCGAGCAGTTGGGTCAGGCCCGATGCGGTTTTCTCAACCGTGCCGCGCTCCTCTTGGAGCAGATTGGAGATACCCTGGGCGTCAAGGTTCTTCTTGCGCTGCATCTGGCCCAGTGCACCCAGCACGACCGGTGCAAGCATCGCAAAAATCTGGGCGGTCTGTTCCTGCTCCAGTCCCGTGGCGCGGCTGACGCTGTTCGATACGCCATCGAGACGCTCGCCAAGCACATGGTCAAGGATGGCGCGACCATCCTTAAGCGTCTCCTCTTTCGTGACCGCCTGGGAGAGGTTGTTGAGGATGCTGCCGTCATGATCCCGCTGCAGTGCGCCAACCAGTGACTGTGCACCGTCGGTGGAATTGGTGTTGCGGTTGAGCGCCCCGATGATCACCGGCAGCGCCATACCGATTGCCTGCTGCGTCTTGGCCTCGTCAATCCCCATTTGGTCGCTAATCTTGCCCACCGCGCCATCTGTCAGCTGAGAAATGAGCAGTTGAATAATCGAATCCATGTGAATCTCCTTGGGTGAAGTTTTCCGAATTAAGCACGATCAGACCAATTATATTCGATGGCTGGATCATTCAGAGCAAGAATTACAAGAGGCTGAAGATTAGAAAGGAAAGAGACGCGGCAGAAGCAGCACGCTGGCGATGAGGCTGATCAGGATCATCGGTCCGCCCACCCTCAAGTAATCGCCGAAGCGGTAACCGCCGGCGCCCATCACCAGCGTGTTGACCGGTGAGGCGACCGGCGAGGCGAACGCCGTCGAGGCGGCCAGGGCGACTGCCATGAGGAACGCGTGCGGTTCGACACCGAGCGTTTGAGCGCTGATCAATGCCACGGGGGCCAACAGGACTGTTGTGGCGGTGTTGGAAAGCAACTGAGTGAAGGTGCTGGTGAGCACGAAAATCCCGGCGAGGACCGCGTGCGGTCCGAGCGTCCCGAGCCATGCAGTCAACGACATCGCCGCCCAGTCGACGATCTGGACCTGTTCGAGAGCGGTGCTCATCGGGAGCATGCCGGCGATCAGCACCACGCTGCGCCAATCGATGGATTGATAGGCGTCATCCATCTTGATCGTGCCGGTGAGGACCAGTGCAAGCGCTGCCAACCAGCTGGCAGTTGCCAGCGGAAGCAGTTTGGTGATCATGGTGAACAACATACCCACGAGGATGACCGAGACCAGGATGGCGCTGCGCCGTCGGACGCCCCGGTAAGCGCCCTCCGGCTGGCCCATCACGACGAAATCCCGGCGCCGATCGCGCAGCGCCAGGATCGCCCGCCAGGGTCCCTGGACGAGCAGAATGTCGCCGAATTGAAGGGGGGTGTCCTTCAGATCAAGGACTGCTTTGCTGTCGGGCCGTTGAATACCCAGCACGCTAAGCCCGAATTGAGTGCCAAAACGTAGGTCCACAAGGGTTTTCCCTACCAGCGAGGAGCGCGGTGGAAGCAGGACTTCGGCGACACCGACCTCCTCGTTGAGCAGCGCGTTCTCGTCTGATGCTCGAGCAGGTTGAACACCGATGTTCCAACGGGCTGAAGCTTGAGTGACGTCCGGGCCATCTCCCTGCACGATCAGCAGGTCGTCGACCTGGAAAGTGAGGTCAGGTTCAGGCCCCAGCCGCTCCATCTCATCGCGCAGCAAAGTGGAGATCCGTGGGTTTTCGCTGTTGTTCTCATCGCTGGCTCTACGGATCTCGAGCACGTTCACACTGAATTCTCCACGCAAATTCGCTTCGGCCAGTGTTTTGCCTGTTAGCGGCGAGTTGCGTCGCACGCGCAATCTAAACAGACCCTCAGGCAGGCGGTAGAGATCGATCAGCTCTTCTGGCGTTTCGACGCGCTGGCTTTCGATGTTTGTCCCGCGTGCCGGGAGAAAGCGCCTTCCCAGGAGGAGCATGAAGAGTAAACCAAGCGCGATGAGCGTAGCACCCATGGGGGTGAAACTAAAGAACCCGAAAGGTTCCAGGTTAGATTCGACCAGCAGGTCGCTGACGATGATGTTGGGTGGAGTGCCGATCTGTGTAGCGGCGCCGCCGAGCAAAGCCCCGAAGGAGAGCGGGATGAGCAGCTTGGAGGGTGCGATGCGTGCGCTGCGGGCCACCGCCACGACCGCCGGCAGCAGGACCGCGACGGTGCCGGTATCGCTCATGATGCTCGAAAGCAGCGCCACGGCGATCATGAGCACAATGATCAGGCGCAACTCGTTTTCGCCGGCGACTTGCAGCACACGCCGGCCAAGTGCGCCGGCCAGGCCCGAGTTCATCACCGCCCCGCCAATGATGAAGAGCGCTGCGATGGTGAGCACTGCCGGGTTGGAGAAGCCTGCAAACGCTTGTTCCGGTGTGAGCACGCCGGTCAACGCCAGCGCAACCACCACTGCGAAGGCGACCACATCGACGCGCAACCACTCCGTCACGAAGAGGACGAGCGCAGCGACGAGAATGAAAAGGACGATCCAGGTGTCGGTCATAGGTCTCGGATTGAAGAGCCGTCAATAGTGGCGTGACTTCAGGCTAATTCTACATGAAGTGAACCACGCTCGAACACCGTGATTCAGCGGGTTCTGCATGGATATTCAGCACGATAAGAAGCTTCAATTTCCGATAAATAGGCCTTTAAGGTAAAGTTGAGGCGTCAGCTTTAGGTTGCCAATCGCCATATTGAATTGCATGAAACGAGGTCTCAAGATGGAACCATTTGAAACGGCAACGACACCACAGCTAAACCCACCACAGCGAATCCTGTTGGGACCCGGGCCGAGCACGGTCCACCCGCGCGTGCTTCAGGCGATGTCTCTACCGTTGGTTGGACACCTTGATCCGTACTTTCTCGAGATCATGGACAGAACCCAGGCCTTACTGCGTTATGCCTTCCAAACCGAAAATCCCCTGACAATCCCGGTTTCTGGCACAGGCAGCGCAGCCATGGAGGCGGCTGTTGCGAATATGGTCGAACCGGGTGATCCCGTTTTGATCTGTATCAACGGGTACTTCGGAAATCGGCTGGTCGACATGGCACAGCGCTACGGCGGCGAGGTCGAATCGATCGAGCGGCCATGGGGCGAGGTCTTCACCGGTGAAGAAGTGGCAGATGCTCTCGAGAAGCGTCCAGCGAGAGTGGTTGGCATTGTGCACGCGGAGACATCAACCGGGGCGAGGCAGCCGCTAGCAGAGATCGCCGATATCGTGCACGAACAGGGCGGTGTGCTGATCGTCGATGCGGTCACCTCGCTTGGGGGTTTGCCGGTGCAGGTGGATGATGTTGGCATCGATGCCTGCTACAGTGGATCGCAGAAATGCCTGAGTTGTCCGCCCGGGATCGGCCCGTTGACACTCGGTGAGCGCGCACTGGAAAAGATGGCCAGGCGTGAACATCAGGTCGCCAACTGGTATCTGGATATGACCATGGTGCAGAAATACTGGGGTGCCGAACGAAGCTACCATCACACCGCTCCAATCTCATCGAACTATGCATTTTACGAGGGGCTGCGCCTCGTCGCCGAAGAAGGACTGGAAGCGCGCTGGGATCGTCATCAAACGAATGCCAGAATGCTCTGGGATGGGCTTGAAGAGCTGGGATTGGAGATGCATGTTCCATTGGAGCACCGCCTGCCCTCGCTGACGACAGTGAAGATCCCAGAAGGCGTTGACGAAGCGGCAGTTCGCAGCACGTTGCTCAATCGTTACAACATCGAGATCGCCGGCGGGCTGGGTGAACTGAAAGGGAAAGTTTGGCGCGTCGGGTTGATGGGTTATTCATCCCGACAGGAAAATGTGCTGGCGCTGCTGGCCGCGCTTGAAATGGCGTTGAACGAATAAAGGATCACGAGAAGTTTGAGTGAAAAGACCAACGCAATGCGCCTCCTGGAGGCAGAAGGAATCGCGTTCGAGGTGCGCTCCTACGACATCGACGAGGAAGACCTGAGCGCCGAGAGCGCGGCCGCAGCGCTCAATATGGCGCCGGAACAGGTCTTCAAGACGCTGGTTATCCACGGCGATCGTTCTGGACCGATGCTGGTGCTGCTCCCGGCTGGGACCGAGATCGATCTCAAACGGCTGGCGAATATGACCGGCGATAAGAAAGTCGAGATGGTCCCTTTGCGCGAGATCCAGGATCTGACCGGTTATGTACGCGGCGCAGTAACCCCGCTTGCAATTCACCGCAGCTATCCAGTCTATATCGATGAAACCGTAATCCTTTGGTCAGAGGTGGGTATCAGTGCGGGAGCGAAAGGGCTGCAGATCTTGCTCGCCCCGCAGGACCTATTGCGAGCGACGGGCGCACAACCCGCAGATATCGCCAGCTCGGCGCCCTGAGAAAGCCGCCTAAACCGCTTGATTTCTCCCCATCCAAAAGCGAGCCCAATCTCCCTCACTCTCACGTAGCGCCAGGAAGGTGTACAGCGCGCCGGTGAAGAAACCGAGCATCATCATCAGGACAACCCAGATGATGCTCTTCAGATTTAACCCTTCGCGGTACAGGATCCATCCTGAGAAAAGGATAAAGCCAACGTACAGGTCTACCAGCGACACGATACCCCATGGCATCCTTATCAGCTGAGCACCCTCGTCGGCGAAGTCCCCGACGGTGAACCCATATATCAAAACAGCGGTCATGGCGAGCACGCCCAGCCCCGAGACCCACTTTGCCAGTTTCATTTAATTTCTCCCTGACTCAATGTCAATTTACAAACAACCTGCCATGTCGAAACATGCCGGCGGTTGCGATGAACACATGTCGATATGGAATGTTATCCTAGAAAGAAGATTCTGGGCTAGCGCGGACGCGCAAAAACTGCGGTGTAATGGCTGCCGTAGCGGCTGCCTGCCAGGTAGCTGTAGCCGATCCCGATTTCGGTGTAGTTGCTGTGCAGGATGTTGTTGCGGTGTGGCTCGCTGTTCATCCACCACTTAAACGCGGTCTGTGGGCTGCTGCTGCCGGCGAAGATGTTCTCGCCGACCCACGAGTAGCTGTAGCCCTGCGCCGTCACTCGGTCGGCAGGGCTCGAGCCGTCTGATCCGGTGTGTGAAATGAAATCATTGCAAGCCATGTCGTTACTATGTACACGTGCCGCTGCAGTCAATTGGGATTGGGCTGAAAGCGGGTGCAGACCTTCCGCCTGACGAGCGTCGTTGATCAATCCGATCAGCGTCGCCTCATAGCTGGAATTTCCCGAGGGGTTGCATCCGGATGAATCGGGTGTGTTCGTCGGCTTCGGCGTCTTGGTTGGTGTGGAGGCCGACGGCGGACTGGATCCGGGGACGGCGGTGTTGGAGGCCGTCGCCGTCGGCTCAGGCGGTGGTTGCGAAGGCGGCGTGCTGGTGTTCGTGCTGGTCGGTACCGGGCTGGGAGTCCTGGTGCTTGTCGGTGCCCTGGTCCATGTCGGCCACACAGTCGCGGGCGTACGTGAAGCGGTAGGGCTGACACTGGCCGTGGTTGTCGTTGTGGCTGTGACTGTTTCAGTGAGCATGGAAGTCGAGGAAGTCATTTTGGTTGCGGTTGCTTCGGCTGTGGGGGTGGGCGTGCTGCTGGCGTTGCTTGAATCAAGGTCATCACCGGTCAGCATGGCCAACTCGGTCTCGGGAGCGATCGCCTCAGGAGTGCTCAAATGAAATTCGGGCGAAATTGCGGCGGGAGTCTCTAAGCGAACATTCTGAAGCGTCAAAGGCTCGCGGGGCGCGGGTGAGGGGAGCCACTGCCCGGGCATGGCACATTGTGTGATCCATGGGAGTATCAACAGAAACACCCAGGCGCGCAACGCGATCGCGGACCGAGATTTGGCCGATTCGTGAAGGATAGATATTGGTGTCTCGAGATATCGTTCGGGCTTCGCTCTCATGCGCACTCAGGGCAGATCAAAATCAAGCATTTTGCCGGGTACAGGCATTATGTTGGACACAATGGCTCTAGTGAAATAGCGAGCTTGTACCACACATGCCGCCAATAGGTTAAATGAGACGATCCGCCCAGTTGAGCGGACCGTGCAGGTTAGCAAGCGCGCTTGTCCGGAAGTTTACTGGTCTTTAATGTGGCGATCCAATTCCGTGCGACGCATGATCATCGTGTTGGGTTCTTCCGACTTTCGTGACGAGAGATCCAATGATCGGATCAGGACAGGAACAACATCTCGGACAGCTGCGAAGATCTTATGCAGCGCGGTGCCTGCGCCGACCCCAACCGTGAGCACAACCTCGTTGCTCAGGTGCATAACGAGTTCCTGGAATTTTGCACCCGACATCATCGTATAGCGCCATTTGCCGAACTCGACCGTACTCTGAGCACGTTCGCCCATGCGCAGGATGTGAGATGTCGAAGCAACTGCCTGGTCCATACCTTCCGTGTCGTCTGGTGGAAAGTTTGCCAGGATCAAGCCGTCATAGTCAACGACGGCTGCCCAGCGAAGGTCGACATCTTCGGTGTTCAATCGGCCTAAGGCCTCGGTCAGAGCCTGTACCCTCGGGTCAACATTATCCATTGGAGATCCCCATCACTCTAAATAAAATTCTCTCGCTTTGAGACCAATGTAATGTGATCGAAAGCGATCATGACATACAATTCAAACGATAGAACAGGATCTATGCTAACAAAAATCACAGGAACTACAAGTGTCGGAACAACAAGATAGTCACTGAGGCAATCCATCATGAACCAGGCAAGCTTCAGGTTTTATGCAGAATTAAACGATTTTCTACCCGAATCGCGACAGCAAGCTAGATTCGTGCACCCGTTCCGTGGAAAGCCAGGAATAAAAGACATCATCGAGGCTTTAGGCCCACCGCATACTGAAATTGATCTGATTCTCGTCAACGATTCTGCAGTCGAATTTAATTATATTCTCAAGGGTGGGGATCGGGTGAGCGTGTATCCTCGTTTTCGAAAACTGGAGATCGCATCGTTGACGAATGTGCGCCCGTCCCCGCTTCAGTCTATCCGCTTTGTCCTCGATACGCATCTCGGGCGCCTGGCGGCTTACCTGCGTCTGCTTGGGTTTGACAGTCTCTATTGGAATCAGTCCAGCGACGAGCGCCTGGCCCTTATCTCCCACGAGCAAAAGCGCATCCTGCTCACGCGCGATCGCGGGCTGCTGAAAAGAAACACGGTGATCTATGGCTACTGGGTTCGAGAAGAGAATCCTGGCGACCAACTACAGGAGATCGTCGACCGATTTGCGCTCAGGGAAGATATCCACCCCTTCATGAGGTGTATGCGCTGTAATGGGATTTTGCAGAGTGTTGACAAGGAAACCGTCATGGGACGGTTGCCAGAGGGCGTGCGCGCAGCCCATGATGATTTCCGCATGTGCCCGGAATGCAGGCGGGTCTACTGGCGTGGCTCACATTTTGAACGTATGCAGCGGCTGATCCAGGACGTGCTTGACCGCGGTTGAAAAGGTGCAGGCGCGTATGCGCCGCTGAAGATCCCCCCTTGAGTGAACGATCGTCGTCGATTGCCCGTTTGCTTGTTGAAATATCCCGGGACTGACCTACAATCGAAGGTAGAAGCTCCGGTCATAAGGAGGGGATCATGTCCGAGCAACAGAAACCACCCATTCCCTGTGAAAATTGCGGCTTGAGGCGGCTGGCCGAGCGCAAGCCCGACTCGCTAATCGCGCGCATCTGGCGCTGGCATACTTCGTGGTGCCCGGGCTGGGAGGCTTACCAGCTTTCGTTGGCCGAGGCGCGCAGCGAAAGTGCGAATATCAAGTCTCAGGTCTAGGCGGTTCTGCTTCAATTGAGCGCCGTGGTTTCCAATTGACAACACCGATCCCGGCGACGACCATCAACGCGCCAATAACCAGGCGTGCATCCAGACTTTCACCCAGGAAGACCACCCCTAAAGCAACCCCGATCACGGGGAACATATACGTCACGAGCGTGCTGCGTGTGGACCCCACGTTGTTGATCAGGTAAAAGTAAAGCAAGTAGGCCACACAAGAACCGAGCAGCCCCAGCCAGATCAAAGCGGTCCAGGTCAAGGGCAGCTCTGGTACGCTCACAGGCGATTCGACCGCGAACGCGCCGCCCCAGATCAGAAGGTCAGCGGCAAAGAGCGGCACCGCGGCTTGAACTAAGAGGGGCACATTTCGAAATGCGCGTCGGGCGAAAACCGAACTCCCTGCATACAAGATTGCCGCCACGAGCACGGCAGCCTGACCGATCAGCCCCGCTCTGAAGCCCTCCAAACCAACATCCCGACTGAAAAGCAGCAGGATGCCAGCGAATCCGAGCAGCAGTCCGAGGGCGCGTGGCACCGTCATGCGCTCGTCGGACAGAAAGAAATGTGCGATGACCAGCGTGAACAAAGGTGTCGTGCTGTTGAGGATTGAAGCCACCCCGGAGTCGATTGCGGTTTCGCCCCATGAGATCAGGACGAAGGGGAGCGCGGTGTTGGTCAGGCCCATGAGCGTCAACATCGCCCACGTATTGCGCTGCTTTGGGAAGCTGGGTCGCAGGACGAGCAGCACAAGCAGCATGCCCAGTGCACCGAAGAGCAAGCGGTATCCGACAAGCGTGAATGGGCCCAGTTCCACCAGGGCGATCTTGATCCAGAGAAATGAGGATCCCCAGATCGAACCCAGCAAAAGGAACGCTCCCCAACTGCGGATGGGCATCGGTCAGCCGTTTACCCTGAAGCGACTCAACCGTTTAGCGCCTGCTGGCGTGCTTTGCGCTCGTTTACAAAAGCCAAAAGCAGCAGGCCGATCCCTAGAAAGGCGATAATCGAGATGAGCGCGTAGCGCAAACCCTGCGCTTCGGCGACTGTCGGCGCCTGGCCCTGTTCGATAAAGAAATAGGCCAGCTCGGCAGCCAGCAGCCCGTAAACTGCTGGACCGATAAACGAGGATGTACGCCCGGCGATGGCGAAGAAGCCGTAGAACTCGGCGCTCTTCCCGGCCGGGGTGAACATACCCACGCTCGTGCGGCTCACGGACTGCACGCCGGTCAACGCGAATCCGGCCAGCGCCCCGATATAGAAGAAGCCGGTGATGCTGTCTTTATAGAGCACGCCCGCCAGCGCATCGTTGTAGAACATCCAGATCACCGCGCTGATCATGAGCATCAACGAGATGATTAATGACCGCTTCGCGCTGATGCGATCGGTCAATATACCAAACACATACGCGCCAGCTACGCTGGTCGCCTGAACGATGATCATGAAGATGATCAACTGCTCCTGCTCCATCCCATAAAGCACCGCGCCCAGTATTGCGGCGAAATCGAGAGCCATGATAATGCCATCGTTGTATATCAAGAAGGCCAGCATGAATTTAAGAAATTCGCGGTATTGACGCACGGCTCGGAAGGTCTTCCCCAGACGGCTGAATGCCACCGAAAGGTAGTTTTCACCTTCGGGAAGTGGTTGTGGCTCGGCGCGTTCACGCAGCCAGAGGAACAGCGGTATGGCCGAGAGCGCAAAATAGATCGCTGTAATTATGAAGGAGAGTCGAACAACAAAATTGCCGCCGATTGTGGTGATTAAAACAAGGATGATGACCAGACAAAGGATTCCGCCGGCAGACCCGATCGCCCAGCCGTTGCCCGAGACGCGACCAATATCCTCCTCGGAGGCGATTTCAGGGAGCAGCGCGTTGTAGAACACCTGTGAACTACGGTAGCCGATTTCCGCGATGATGAAGAAGATCATGCCCATTACGACATCGCCCGTGCCAACAAAGAAGAGCGCAGCAGTGAAGATGCACGATATCGTTGTGTAGATGAGTAAGAATCTTTTCTTGGCACCGGAGAAATCGGCGATCGTGCCCAGGATGGGCGCCGTGATGGCGACGAAAAGCATGGCGATACCGATTGCATACCCCCACAGGCGTGAGCCCTCCGGTCCACCGACGACTTCACCCTGAAAATATGCCGAATAAATCGCCAGCAGCACAACAGCTGCGTAGGCGGAATTTCCGAAATCGTACAGGTACCAGGCGAGGCGCTCGCGCCGGGTAGAGCGCGGTAGTGTGCTCGCTCGGGATGCGGCCACAGAATTATCCATAATGTTGTAAGCCTCCTCGGAGATCGCCGGAAGATGATTTCTATTGTTCAAACACGAACGACGATAAAAAGGTGCGCTCGATAGCGGGTCTTCACAAAAGAGCGCATTTAGATGTCGGGGTCATCACCCCAGGGGTAGATCTCAGTTCCCTGTGCTGCGGCGCGAATAGCGGGGTCCTCTGCGTAATGACCGCGAACCTCATCCGGGAGCAGCGCTGCGATGTGCTCCATGATGCGATCACCGATTTGATCGAGCTGTTCGCGTCGCTCTCGACCTCTACCGGTCACGCTGAATGGACCAAAGGGGCGCCCGATGCGCAGGCTCACAGAGGCGCGTTTACCGGAAAGCAGTTTCGGGAAGACATCCAACAGTCCGGTAAATCCCATAGGTACGATCGGAACTCCGGTGCGGGCGGCTAAATAAGCTGTGCCTGGCCGAGCCGGGCGCAGGACGGTGGCCCAGTTCCCTGCCTCAGGGAAAATACCCACCACGCCGCCCTGATCGAGCACAGATTCGGCCGAGCGAAGCGCCGAGCGCGAGACAGCTCCGCGGTAAACAGGGAAGACTCCCCAGGTCTTACGCAGCCAGGAGACCGCTGCAGGGGCGTTGGGTGTGTTTGCGCCGGCTAGAAATTCGAGCGGCCACTCTGTAACGTGGATCATCGCGACGGGGTCCAGAAAACTAAAATGATTGGCAACGACCAGGAGGGGACCTTTTTTGGGAAGGTTCCCCTCGCCATCGACGTTGATGTTGGCGACCGCGTTGAATATGAGATGAATAAGGCTGCGCAGGATGCCGCGCGTGAAGCGTAGACGCGGGTAAGAGATACTTCTGGACTCATCGCTCATAAGCGGGGAGTCTAACGCACCCGCCTGGTTTTGACAAAAACCAAGCACAACCAAGATTAAGAAGTATGCAGGGCGGATCTTTGGACGAACGCAATGCGGGCTTGTTTATTCTCTTCCGCGAAGGTTACCAGGGTTCGATGATCTCATCTTGTGGCGACTTTCCCAGATATTCCAAAAGCCTGCTGTGGCCCCGGTTGAGGATCGGCTCCCCATGGGAGGGCAGCAGGTGAACATAATCCAGTTCGCTGAGCCGCTGCATCGAGCCCCGTGCTTGTTTTGGATCTGCTGTGGCGACCGCAAAAGGTGGAGACAAGCGATCGTCGCGGTTCATCAGCGCGTCGCCGCATATCATCGCTTGTTCCCCGGGGTGTAGAAAGCCGATATGGCCTGGCGTGTGACCGGGGAGATGGATGGCAATCATGCCTGCGATCGATTCGCCGCGCTGGAGCTTGCGTGCTACCTTGACTCCCGGGGCAGAGGGGAAGAAATAGCGGGCTAGCATAAAAAGCAGACCCTTGGCGGGCGCGTCGCGGTATTCCAGTTCGCCGGTGACATAGGGCAGTTCTGCCTCGTGGCATACGACCGGGGTCTTCCACGCAAACTGAATAGCCTGCAAACCTCCAACATGGTCGATATGGCCGTGCGTCAGCAGCACCTGGCTTGGTCCGTATCCCTGTGTCGCATCAGAAAGCGCTGCGACGACTTGATCTCCGGTTTGCGGCGGACCGCTATCGATCAGCGTCCATCCATCGGCGGTGCGAACCAGCCAGATATTGACCGGTAAGGTCATCAAACCGGCGATGTCGATCTCGAACTCCATGCGCAGGATGTTCTGGGTCACCGCTTTGAAACTCATCAAGCTTTTCCTTTCATCTCCAACGAGTCGACGATCGCAGGTACATCGGCGAGCTGGTAAGCCACAGCATCGGGCTGCACCGGATAAGGTTGCCGCACTTCGTTTTGATCAATCGCTTCGGTCATCCAGATATGCCACATGCCGACATTATCCGCGCCGAGTATGTCGGCCTCCAGCAGATCCCCAACCATGACCACGCGCTCAGGTGACAGCTGCCACTCCTTGAGCACAGCGTTGAAAATGTCTGGGTGTGGCTTGCGCAGACCGAAACCAGCGGAGACCAGGATTGGATCAAGATACTCGCGTATACCTGCCTTATCGATCAGCCGCTGCACGTCGGCCTCATCGCTGGCGTTCGAGATCAATCCCAGACGCAGGCCGCGCTGATCCAGTGTTTGGAGAACCCTGTGCGTTGCTGGTAGCGTATGCCATTGGCTCTGGCTGATACGGTACATCTCGGCAAGCGCGCGTTTCACCGCCGCTTCAGGCGGTTTCTCTCCGGCCTGGTCGGCGATCGTCTCGATCAGCACGACCTCGGTCGTCCGCTCGATCAGATCGCGATCGCGCTGCTTGTGATAAGCGGCAAGCGCGGTCTCAAATGCCTGCTTGAAATTCTCTTCGTCTAAGGATATCCCCTGGTGGTCCAGCGCTTCAACCAGTACATCCAGGCTATGCGCGAAGACCTGCAGCCAATCGCCTTTAAAACGGATCAGCGTTGATCCCAGGTCGAAAATTACCCCCTGGATCACAGCGCGCTCACGATCTAGTATTCCTCATCAGGTTTGTATACATTTAGGAGAGATTCGTCGGCGAGGTAGCGCTTGAGGTTGACCACAAAAAGGTCGATGGAGCGCGACATGTAGTGAGTAGACGCGCCTGCCAGATGCGGCGAGAGTATAACGTTATCCATCTCCCATAGCGGGCTGCTTTCAGGAAGCGGCTCAATCGGGTACACATCGAGCGCTGCACCGGCGAGGTGGCCGCTGTTCAGCGCTTCGATCAGCGCACCGTGGTTGACCACCGTGCCCCTGGATACGTCGACCAAGAGCGATTTTTGTTTCATAGATTTGAATACGGCTTCATCGATCATGCCGGTTGTCTGAGAAGTCAAAGGCACGGTTATGACGACGAAATCACAGAGAGAAACCATCGATTTAACCGCTTCTGGTGGGTAAATCCTCTTGGGGATGTCTGCCTGTGGATCGCCGAGGCCTTCGAGCATGTAGCCCTGATCGGCGAGCTCCTTCAGGTCATGTTTAATCGCCAGGACTTCGGCGCCCAGGGCCTGACACTGCCGGGCGATCTCGCGGCCGATACTCCCATAGCCGATGATACCCACGGTGCTGCCACGCAGTTCCAACGGCTCGAAGCGCGTGTAGCGCGCTTCGTCCCAGCGCTCTTCGGGCGTGCTGCGCATGATCTGTGGCAGCCGGTGACCCAGCGCGAGCATACCCATCATTGCGAATTCAGCCATCTGCGGGGCGGAGGCGCCGCTCATTGTTGTCACGACAACCTCAGGTGACCGTACGAGCGGATGATCGGAGATATGGTCGATCCCGGCGTAGTGGCTCTGAACCCAGCGCAGATTGGGCACCAGATCAGGGTCGGGGAGCGCGGAAACTGTGTAGAGAATCTCGATGCGATGGAGCAAGTCCTCCGGGAGCTCACCGGAATTGCGGGTCGGATGGGAATGGATCTTGATGTCCGGCGAGAGTTCCCGGACGCGCTTCAGAAGTTCTGAAGGGAAAGATACCGTAAAGAGGATGTGGATAGGATTTTCTTCGCTCATATTTCTGATTGTACATCAGAGCAGATGCAGTGCCACCGCAGGAGCATCGATTGAACGTTGGGCTGTCCAGGAAGGTGTGCTGGTCTATACTTGCAGCCGAATACTGATAAGGCTTCAAACAAGAAAGCAGATCGCTCAGGAGGCAGGTATGAAATATGGCATCGTATACCCTCAAAATGAAATCGAACACGATCCTGGCTGGATACGCGCCTTCGCGCAGCAATCGGAATCTTTACGGTACAACCACGTTCTGACCTATGAGCACGTTCTGGGTGTTGATTCGAAGAATCCCAAAGCGGTGTCAGGCCCCTACGGGATTGATGACGCGTTCTTATCGCCTCTTCTGCTGTTTTCAGCAATGGCGGCGGTGACCGAGAGGCTCGAATTTGCGACCGGAATCCTTGTCCTGCCGCAAAGGGATGCGGTGTTGGTCGCAAAGCAGGCGGCGACGCTTGATGTGCTCTCCGGCGGCCGGCTTCGATTGGGTGTCGGTGTGGGTTGGAACGCGGCGGAATTTGACGCCCTGGGTTTTAATTTTGAGAACCGCGGCCGTCGCGTGGAGGAGCAAGTCGAGGTGCTCCGTGAACTGTGGACTCATCCGGTCGTTAACTTTTCGGGCGATTGGCACCATCTCGAGCATGTCGGCATCCGTCCCCTGCCGGTCCAGCGCCCCATCCCGGTCTGGTTCGGGGGCTATGCAGACATCGTTCTCCAGCGGATTGCACGCATGGGCGATGGCTGGTTCCCGGGGTTCTCGGATATTGAAGAAGGCAAGCCAGAACTTGAACGACTGAGGTCCTACGTCGATGCTCGAGGCCGGCGCTGGCAGGAGCTCGGTATCGAGGTGCGCCTCCGCTATGGAGCGGGTGATCTCGAGCAGCTTGGAGCGCAGATTGAAGCGTGGGCTCAGATCGGGATCAGCCACCTCTCGATCAACACGATGAGAAGCGGACTAAACACGGCAGAGGAGCACATGCGCGCCGTAGAACGATTTGCCGAATTAATCCCGGCTTGATCCGAAGAATGACAGTGATTAAGCGGGAAGCGCACGAACAACGAAGATCGTAACCAGGCTTGTGAGCGCGATCAGAAGCGCCACGTAGACGATCAACCTGCGCAGGATTGCGCCCTCCTCCCCGGCCGCGCCGGTCGTGCTGGCGCCGACGATGATCTTCGTGGGTGCGACCACCGAGCCGATGGCGCCGCCCGTGGTCTGGGCCGCGAGGATGATCGCCGCCTGCAAACCAAGCAGCTCGGCAGTGCGCAGCTGCAGCGCAGCGAAGACCACGTTGGAGTTTGTGTTTGATCCGGTGATGAACGCCCCAAGCGCGCCAATCCAGGGGGCAACGAGGGGGAAGAATGTCCCCACTCCGCTCGACAAACCGTTGGCGAGCACCTCGGTCATTCCCGCATGTGCCATGATCACCGCCATCGAAACCATGGCGGTCACACCCAGGCTGGAGGAAGCCATCCTTCGGATCGTATCGGACAGGATGCGCGTCCCGGAACCGGATTTCACCTGGCCTGTCCAGCGGTAGATCCAGAACGCGATCAGCGAACTTACCGCCAGAATGGTACCGGCATGGCGCAAGATCGGGATCTGTCGGCCGAAGCCGGCCGGCGTGATGTAACCCGATGAAGTCTGCACCTGTGGAAAGCGGATCTGGATCATGAGCGCGCTCAGCGCTTCCCGCACGGGCGGGATGAGCTGGATGGCCAGCGTAAGTGCGACGAGCGCTATGTAGCCTGTGAAAGCAAGCAGCAACTGACGTCCGCTGACCGTTTCGGTCATCTCGGGCGGATCGCTGGCGCCTGCGAATCGCGCCGCAAAATATCCCCCAACCAATCCAACCAGGCTCCCTCCGAGCGCAGCGAGGTTCCAAAGGCCGCTGGTAGCGATCAGGAACTGCGCGGCGCCCATCAGCGTCCCAAGTAAAAAAATGATGAGTGCCAATCTGCGCAGCGCTCCCAATCCCTGGGCTGCATGTGCAGCCATCAAGCCGCAGCCGATCGAAGCGAGTGCCAGGAATGCGGCGGCATAGGGTGCCAGTGTCTCGCCAGGAAGCTGGGTCGCGGCCATCAATGCCTGGAAGGAAGAAGCCAATGAGCCGAAGGTCACTGACCAGGCGTGACCAATCGATGGGATCACGACGGCGCTTATCGGAGAGAAACCGAGACCGACTAACAGCGGCGCGGTCACGGCAGTGGGTACACCGAAGCCACCGACGCCCTGCAGAAACGAGGCGAAGATCCAGCCGATGAGCAGCGCCTGCATGGCGCGGTCGCGGGTGAGGTTGGGGAGCGCCGAGCTGAATATATCGATGGCGCCGGCTTCATCGGTGACGCGGTACAGTAAAAACGCATTCCAGACGATGAGCAGCACGTCCAGCGTGAGAAGCAGGGATTTTGCCTGGGCGATGGCGAGAAGGTGCAAACCAGCGCCGAAGCCCAGGCTGGCGATGAGAATTGCAGAGAGCCATCCGAACAATCCTGCGCGTGCAGCATTCCACCGCAAGCCAAGCATGAGTGTCAAGATGACGATGATGGGCGTTGCGGCAAGGAGCAGGTCAAAATTCATGGCAGATTGTATTTTGTCGGACGTTGATGATTATAGCATCGCGATTTGGACCAAAACTAACCTTTTTAACACTTCAGTCCTATCGCGCGTAGGGATTCCGTAGGTTTGGCGTCTGGCTTCCGTCCTGCGTCGCATAGTCATTATTGGCTAAACTTAGTCAAGAAGGGCGGAATCTCTTCTTCTCCTCCTTAAGAGAGAGCCGGGGTCGGCGTCCCCGGCTCTCAGTTTAATTTAACCCTGAAATCAACGCAGGTGAATTTCGTCGACAGGAACCGTGATAAGGTGCAGTTCTACATCGCGGTTGAGCGCCTCCCGCAGTTCTGATTGCATTGTTTCGGCAAGTTTGATTGAGGTTGGCTGACGGGCGTTCAGTGTAGCCCAGATCTCCACCTGATCGCGCTCGAGCTCGAAATCGAGCGAAATGATGTCAATGCTTGGATCGGCTCCGAATTGCTCGTTGAAAACCTGGTCGATGCGCTGGCTCGCCGTCGATTCCTGGACGGCGTCGATGAAGACAACTGCCAGTGGGACGGTGATCGCCACGAGCAGGACGATCGACGTCACCAGGCCCAGCCTCAAGCGCGCCTCGCGCTCCTCGCCGGCCGCCGGCCGGAAACCGAGCAGGATCAAGGTTACTGAGCCTGCCAATGTAATCGCGATCAGGTTGGTGGTGAAAAGCAGTGTGCTGCCCAGCGTGATGTTTGAATCGCCCAGCGCCAGACCGACACCGATGACGCCTAATGGTGGTACGAGCGCAGCGGCGATAGCCACGCCGGGTAGCGCTGCAGCGACGTCCTCGCGCGCCAGCGCGTACGCGCCGGCTGCCCCGGAAGCCAACGCGACGGCAAGATCAAATAAGTTCGGGCTGGTCCGGACGGCAATCTCGGTGGTCACAACCCGCAGCGGGGAAAGCGCGCTCAAAGCGACCGCTAACCCGACCGCCAGGACAATACCTTTCAAAGCGGCTTCGATCGCCAGGCGGATCAGACGTATATCACCTTGCACGATCGCCAGGCTGAGCGCCAGGATCGGCGTGAACAGCGGTGCCACGAGCATGGCGCCGATGATGACGGCGGTGCTGCCTTGCAGCAAACCGTACGTTGCGATGATCGCCGAGAGACCCATCATCACAAAGAAGTCGGTGTCCGGACGCGCCCCGCGGCGCACACGTTTGTAGACATCGACCTGCTGTTCGCGATCGAGCGTCGGCAGCGCGCTGAAGAGGCTGTCCCACAACCTCTGCAGCCAGCGGCGCGGCAAAGCGCGATGGCGCTTAACGATGACGACGGGTGTGGGACAACCTCTTGCGATCTCCTCCGGAAGCGTGCCGAAAAGAAATTGGTCGATCAAACTTTCCTCGGATGCACCGAGGAACACCAGGTCACTCTCACTGCCCGCTTTGACAATCCCCTCTGCAACTGAGTCTGCCTGCACAACCTCGCTCTCGATGGCGATCTTATCCTCGCCGAATAACGATCGGCCATTCACGGTTGGCAGTGTGGCGAGCTGTTCGCGCATTCGATCGAGGGTTTGTTGGATCCATCGACCGCCCTGCTCCAGGTCAGCCTTTGTGGCGTCGGGGAGGGCGACGTAGACTGCGCGTGTTGTCGCGCTGAATTCGCGTGCCAGCAGCAGAGCCAGCCGGGTCGCAAGCGGCGCGTGTGGTCCGCCGGCAGTTGGGACGAGGATGCGATCAATCGGATAGGGGTGTTCCTCCACTTCATCTTCCTGCTTGTCCTCGTTCTTGATACGTTCGGCGATGTGCTCGGTCTTGAACGTCACGACGGCGACATCACAAGGAGCCTGCCTGACGACGGGGTCGAGCACGCGTGAGACACGTGGACCCTCCTGCTCGGATCCGATCGGCCAGGAAAGCAAGATCAGGTCGCACTCTTCCTCAACCGCGGTGTCCTGAATGCCGCGCGCCACGCTGGTGGCCAGGCGTGTGATCGGATAGGTTGGCACCTCGTGTTTAGCGGCTTCGCGTGTCGACCATTGGAAAAGCGTGTTGCGCTCCTGAGCGAGCCGGCGGCCTTCCTGGATGGCGAGCGGGTCGGAGATTGTGATCACCTGCAGCGGCAGCACTTCACCGTTCGTCTGGTGCGCAAGCGCAGCGGCGAGATTCAGGGTCAGCTGCCGTTCGACCCCGGCGCTCAAAGGTACGAGGATGCGGTAAGCGCCTTCCGGTTTTTCGGGGATCGGTTCGCGACCGAAGACGAGCACGCCGTGCTGGGCTTCCAGAAGGTGCGAACGGACATAGACGAAGAAAAGCACAATCCCGATGACCAGCCATATAGCCAGGCTTAGCGCGGTTCTGCCTGGCAGGGCGAGCAGAACCGCAGCACTGAGCATCAGTGCCAACACCGGGATGACAGGGTGGAACGGCAGAACGATAATGCGGCGCCGTTCGGGTTCGACCTGTCGACTACGGATGGCGGCGATGTTCAGAAGCACAATCGGCACCAGAAACAACGCTGCAGCGAAATTAATAATCAACGTGTCAGGAGCCCACAGAATGATAGGAGTGGCAGCAGCGAGCAGGATGACGAAAAGGAGCGGCGGCAGCCGAAAAGGAGCGCGCATGCGTGTGATGAATTGGGGCAGGGCGCCTTCGCGCGAGAGCGTGTAGAGCTGACGGGCTCCTGCCATGATGCTGCCGTTGAGGGCGATCACCAGGATCAAAATCTCAAGGATTGCGATGACGAGCTGCGGAAAGGGCTTGATCGATTCGAGCGCGTTGAGTGTCATCAGGATGCCACCGGATAACTCAAACCCGGGGAGCCTGGGCGCCAGCAATTCCAGGATCAAGATCAGCATCCCGCCCAGCAAGATGGTGAGAACCAGCGCAGCGGGAATCCTGCGGGTTGGATTAAGCACGCGTCGCCTTGCGGAGAGGATCGCTTCCATGGCAGCGTAGAGTGTCAGCGGCCACAAAGCTGCCCGCATGAGTTCATCCGATGGTCTGAGAAGCGTGCCTGGGTCACGTTCTGTGGATGTGAACACAGCACTGACCAATAAGATGATCATCAATGCTGTCGCCAGGAGCACAAACGTTGAAAGCCTCTCGCGCCGGGGAAGCAAATGGAACAGGTTAACCAACAAAACTAATGTGTACAGTGTAACGGAAATGACATTGGCGGGAATTGCGTAGATTGGCGCGATGATTTCTGTGAGCGCACCACCGGCAACCTGAGCGAGGATAGCCGTGATCAAGATGTAGCCTGCGATCGTGCTCCAGCCTGTGAGGAATCCGCTCAACCCACCCAACGATTCGTGCACGAGCGCATGCGTTCCGCCTCGCTCGCCGCTTCCGCCGAGCAGTTCGGTGATGTTGAGGACGGTCAGGAGCAGGATCAGCATCGCGGTGAGCGTTGGCAGCGCAGAGCGGACCCCGGTCTGCGCCAATACATGTCCGGGAAGAACCAGGCTCAAACCAAGCGCCACGGCGATGCCGACCGAGGCCACCTGACCAAGGGTCTGTAATTGGCGGCTGAGCCGCAGTTCTCCTAAGAATATTTCGGTGTCTTCGCTCATAGTCGGTTCCTGCAGTGATTTTCTTCAGTGTACCCGCTTCTACGATCCTTACCAGTTTTATATGTGTGCCAAATAGCGAGACCATAATTGGTGGCTGATGTCGGTGGGAAGTACGAAAGGTCGCCAAACCCCTGTATAATCCAGCGCCATGAGTGATATACCGTCCTCGTCCAGCCGTCAAATCGCCCGCTCCAGCGGCGTTGTGATGGTTGGTTTTGTCCTCTCTGCCGTCACCGGGCTGGCGATTCAGATACTGATCTCGCGCGCGTTCGGGACCAGCCCGGAGTTGGACGCTTACATTGCGGGCAACCGGCTGCCCGAGATCCTCTTCGCGCTCATCGGCGGTGGCGCATTGGCTTCGGCTTACCTGCCGACGCTGAGCACATTCATCACCCGTGAGGACGATCGCGGTGCCTGGCGCCTGACCTCCTCGATCGTTAATTTACTTATCGTGATTCTGGGTCTGCTGAGCGTGTTGGCGTGGCTGGTGGCGCCGTGGATGGTGCGTAACGTGCTGGCGCCGGGTTTTGATTCGGTGGATCAGATCGCGCTCACCGTCCGGCTGCTGCGTATCATGCTGCTTTCACCTGTGATCTTCGGCGTTAGTGGGCTGATGATGGCGACGCTGAACGCCCACCAGCATTTTTTGTTCCCGGCGCTGGCTCCCGCATCGTACCGAATGGGACAGATCATCGCGCTGCTCGTCCTGGTGTCCAGATTCGGTGTGGTTGGTCTGGCATGGGGTGCTGTACTGGGTGCCTTCTTACATCTGGCCGTTCAAGTGCCGATGTTCTTGAAGCTGCGACCGCAGCTGAGCCTGGAATTGGGCCTCGCGGTGCCGGAGGTGCGCCAGGTCGGCCGGTTAATGGCCCCGCGCCTCCTCGGCGTGGCCGTCGTCCAATTGAATTTCCTTGTGAATACGATCATCGCCTCTGGCCAACCGGAGGGGAGCCTTGCGGCGCTGATGTTTGCATGGCAGTTGATGTACATGCCGCAGGCGGTGATCGCCCAGGCGATTGCCATCGCAGCGCTGCCCACATTCTCGGCTCAGGTGGCGCGCGGTGAATTTGATGCATTACGTTCGACACTGGCCACGACTGTGCGCGGCGTGGTCTTTCTCTCGCTGCCGGCCAGCCTGGGACTGATCCTGCTGCGCAAGCCAATCGTCGCGTTGCTATTCGAGCGGGGCTTTTTCACAGCTGAATCGACCTCAATGGTCGCATGGGCGCTGCTCTGGTACGCAGCCGGGCTGCTCGGCCACGCTCTGCTTGAGGTGATCGTGCGTGGGTTCTATGCAAACAAGGACACTCGCACACCCGTCTTTGTCGGCGCGCTGGCGATGGGCTTGAACATCGTGTTGAGCCTGCTGTTCTCGGCTCTATTTACCCAGATTGGCTGGCCTCCGCATGGTGGCCTGGCGTTGGCGAATTCGCTCGCGACAGGTCTTGAGGTGGTCGTCCTGCTTTTGCTTATGGGCAGGCAGCTCAACGGATTGGATTTCAACCGGATCAGGGGGGGGTTGCTCAAGATTGTGCTCGGTTCTACGGTGATGTCATTGGCGATATATGCCTGGCTTCAGGTCACGTCGAATGCATCCGAATGGCTGCGGGGTGGCGCAGGAGTGCTGATTGGGCTGGCGGTCTACTGGCTCGCCGTATACGTGATGAACGTCGCTGAAGCGCGCCAGTTTGCAAGTATTTTCTTGCGGCGCGGGAGATGAGCTAGGCGACGACCCAGAGCGGCACGAGGAGCTGGGCTATGACGACGCCGAGAATGGATCCCACAAGCGCTTCCATCGGTGAATGACCGAGCACTTCTCGCAGTTTTTCCTGGCTGCGCAGTGGATGACCTTCGAGGATGTCCTGCACAATGGCGTTGATGATCACAGCCTGCTTGCCCGATTCCCTGCGGATGCCGGTGGCATCGTAAATGACGATCATCGCCACCGAAGTCGCCAACGCAAAAACCGGCGTGTCGAAGCCGATCGCCAAACCTATTCCATGTGCTGTTGCGGTTACGAGCGCTGAGTGCGAAGAGGGCATACCCCCAGCCCGGATCAGCAGTGACCAATCCCAGACTCGAGTTTGAGCGTAATGCACCGGCATCTTGAGTATCTGGGCTAAAGTCCAGGCAGATAGAGCGGCGATGAGAGGTGGGTTTCGGAATATGCCAATCAATTCCACGGGTTAGTTCTCCAGATCCAGATCGGGTTCGATAAAGCCACCTTCGCCATCCGGCACGAGTTCTTTTAGCTTGAGTTCGGCATCCTCCAGTAGAGTGCTGCAGCGCATACTCAGTGCCTGGCCGCGCTCAAACAGCGTCAGCGACTTTTCCAGCGGCAGTTCTCCGGATTCGAGCTCGGTTACAACTGCCTGGAGCTCCTCAAAAGCCTCTTCATAGGTCAGTTCCTCAACAGGTATCTTCTTGGCCATTGTGTGCTCCTGATAGACGGCCTTGAGTTGAATACATGATTATACGCCGCATGTCACTTTTGCTGTACTTCAGCCTCAAATTCACCATCCTGAACCTGAATATGAATCCGCTCCCCGATCTCAACCTGACTTGTCGAGCGAACCACTTCTCCCGCTTGTATCTGGGTGACGATTGCGTAGCCGCGCGCGAGGATCTCTGTTGGGCTCACAGCACGCAGCGTGTGATCGAGCCCGGCTACGCGCTGATTATGCATGATCAAATCACGCCGCACGGTTAGCAGCATGCGGTGAAAAATGTCGTCGAGTCGCTGGCGGGCATTTTCGATGTGCGCCCTTGGTGAGGCCAGATTCAAGCGTGACTGCAGCTTCTCGAGGGCAATGCGCTTCTTGGTCAGCTGCTCACGGAAGGAACCCAGCAGGTTGAGGCCTTCAGCGTGCAAGTCTTCGCGCAATGCGATTCGATCCGGTGTTGAGATCTCGGCGGCTGCAGAGGGTGTCGCCGCGCGCACATCGGCGGCAAAATCGGCGAGAATCACATCGGTTTCATGCCCGATGCCGGTCACGGTAGGAATCCTGGAATTTGCCACGGTGCGCACGAGCTGTTCGTCGTTGAAAGCCCACAGATCTTCGAGCGATCCGCCACCGCGCACGAGCAGGATCATGTCGCATACACCGTACAGGTTAAGGTTGTTGAGTCCCTTGACGATTTCTTCTGGTGCGCCTTCGCCCTGGACGGTGGCAGGCGCGAGCAGGAGTTCAACGAGCGGGTAACGGCGCTCGAGCACATGGATGACGTCGCGCAGCGCGGCACCGGTCGGTGAGGTGACGATGCCAATTTTCTGCGGCCAGGGCGGAAGCGGGCGTTTGCGTTCGGGATCGAATAATCCTTCCTGCTCCAGTTTCTCCTTCAATCTCAAGAATTCTCCATAACGCTCACCTTCGCCTGCTGGCCTGAGCGTGTCGACATAGAGCTGGTACTGCCCGCCAGCT
Organism: uncultured Anaerolineales bacterium; assembly: GCA_965603565.1. GTDB lineage: Bacteria > Chloroflexota > Anaerolineae > Anaerolineales > E44-bin32 > E44-bin32. The sequence continues at coordinate 41,333 of CBFDDM010000004.1, forward strand.
TCATACACGCCGAGGTGCCCGAACGCCTCGAGTTGCTCACCGTTCTGCGGTAGGTGGTCCTGGAATTCAACCTGAGATCGCCACATGACACAGCGCAATGAGGCTTGTTCGTCCTTCAACGTGAAGTATAGGTGGCCCGATGCCGGGCGGGAGAGGTTGGAAACCTCTCCGTTCACCCAGATCTCCTGCAGACGATAGTCGCTTTCGATCAACTGCCGGATGTAGAGCGTCAGGTCGCCTACGGACCAGACTCGCTCGCTGCCGAAAAGTGATAGGTTTTCCACGGCGCGAAGCATAGATGAGGCCAGCGAGACTGTCAAATAGGTGGGTATAATCGGGGTGTTGGTAATCACAAACATTGTGACGGAGTGTGTTGATGGGAGCAGCGCCAGAAGAACGCATCCACGACGTGCTGGTGGATCGCAGCAAGACGCTGGCGACAGCTGAGTCGTGTACAGGTGGGTTGCTGGGGGATCGCATAACCGGTGTCCCCGGATCATCGGCGTACTACCTCGGCGGTGTGATCGCCTACGCCAATGATGTAAAGGAGCACATAATCGGTGTGCTCAAAGAAACGATGATTGAGCACGGAGCGGTCAGCGAAGAGACGGCCGTTGAGATGGCGCGTGGCGTCCGAAAGGTTATGCATGCCGATTACGGATTGTCCGTCACTGGAATTGCCGGGCCCGGAGGGGGTTCGGCCGAGAAACCAGTTGGGCTGACGTGGGTAGCGGTCTCAGGGCCTGAAGGCGACCACGCTGCCAAACATATCTACCCGGGTGATCGCGAGGAAAACAAGCACGCCGCGGTGGATTCTGTACTCGTCCTGCTGCTGCAAGTGATGGAAGGCGATGTAGGTGATCCAATCCAGGTGGAGACGAAGCGGGATAATCAAGACCGCTTGGTGCCCACAGCGTTCCATTGGAAAGGGGATCGCTTCGCTGTGCTCGATTGGGGTCGTCGTTGGGAAGAGGGCCCTCGCGAGCACATGCTCGTGCGCACCCGGGCAGGCGAAACCTTCGAGATTGCCCTGGACCATAATGGTGCGGTCTGGCGGCTGGTTCGTCAGCTGAATGTGCCGCGTGGGCCGATAGAGCCGGCCTGAGCAATTTCAGAGCGACCTGACTGATAAAAAAACCTGGCTTCTGAAGCCAGGTTTTGTGTTTGAGTGGGGGAGGCGCTACTCGCCCAGGTAGTCGCGCAGTTGTCGTGCCCGGCGAGGGTGCCGCAGGCGCCGCAGTGCTTTGCCCTCGATCTGGCGTATGCGTTCGCGTGTCAGGCCAAATTTCTGGCCAACCTCTTCCAGTGTATAGGGTCGGCCGTTGTGCAGTCCAAAGCGCAGACGCAGGATGCGCGCTTCGCGCGGGCTCAGGGTGGTGAGCACCTCTTCGATCTTGTCGCGCAGCAGATTCTGATAGGCTGTTTGTGTGGGAGTCGGTGTAGTGTCGTCCTCCACAAATGAGCCCAGTTCGGTATCTTCGTCCTCGCCCACCGGGGTCTCCAGCGATAGCGGTCTCCACGAGACCCGCATCATCCACTGCACCTTACGAGGGTCGAGATCCATCGTTTCGGCGATCTCTTCCGGGGTCGGCTTGCGCCCGATTTGCTGCTCGAGCTGGCGGGCGATTTTGTATAACCGCCGGATGCGGTCGGACATATGTACCGGGACGCGGATAGTGCGACCCTGATCGGCGATTGCGCGCGTGATCGTCTGTCGGATCCACCAGGTTGCATACGTGCTGAAACGGAAACCGCGATGGTAATCAAACTTCTCGACCGCTTTCATCAAGCCGAGGTTGCCCTCCTGAATCAGGTCTAGGAAGGGCACGCCGCGCCCCATGTATTTCTTGGCGATGCTGACGACGAGGCGTGTGTTGGCCTTGATCAGATGATCGCGTGCGGAGCGTGCGTCCTGGATGTAACCGTTAAGTTCTGCGCGCCGCTTGGATGACAGGCGTCCGTTCGATTTGGCCAGATCGGCCTCGGCCTCGTTGCCACGCTCGATGCGCTTGGCGAGATCCACTTCTTGCTCAGTGGTGAGCAGTGGAACACGCGCCATCTCTTTAAGGTACAGCCCTACGGTGTCGTCACTGGAAATAGCGCTTAAATCGAAGGGTTGGGAATCGTCTGAGTCGGAATCGTCGCGCAGGTGACTGGGGACCTGAGAATCCTCTTCAAATACTTCGATCCCGGCGCTGCGGAAGAAGGTCTGCAGTCGCTCGAGTCGCTCTTCTGAGTCTTCAGCTTCGGGGAAGACGATGATGATATCCTCGTTCGTAATGTAACCCTGGAAATCCCCTTTTTCCATCAGGGCAGCGAAGGCTTCCCTTTTTTCCCAACGTTCCTTCGAAACGTTCATAGACACACTCCTGTGACTTTAACGTTCTCCGTGATCGGTTCAGGGATGTAGCTGTTCCGGGATGGTCACCTTGATACTTGTCAGTCCAATAATGATTTCAAGACAGCCATGCGTGGATCGATATCTTCTTCCGGGTGTTCGCAGTGCTGTTCGTTGCGGTTTTCGCCGCATACCGGGCAGAGGCCTTTGCAGTCCTCCCGGCAAACGACTTGAATGGGAATATCCAGGATAAAAAGTTCCCGCAGGATGGGATCGAGATTCAGGGTCGCTTCCTCGGAGATCGTCAGTTCTGGTTCGACGTCTTCCTGCGGTGGGTATACGAAGAGTTCGTCGATTTTGGCGGTGAGGGTCTGGTCAACTTCGTCAAGGCAGCGGACGCATTCGACCGGGGCGTGGGCCGTGAGTTTGCCACGCATATAAACACCCTGCCCGGTTCGAGTCGCGTGCAGGGTGCCGGTCAGGTTACTGACTTCAAGATCACCGTCGACAACAGTATGAGGTACTTCAAATTCAAAGTTGCGGCTGTATCCGACGTTCTTGTTAAGCAAGAAGCCGACGTTAAGCCGCAACGGGTTACGTTCGTTCAGGTTCGCACCGCCTGGCAATTCGATTTTCTTAACAGCGCAAGCATTATAGCATAGGAGAAATGTGAAATCAAGAATTAATACTTGTACGTAACATAACTGCAGATTAACCTATACGCATAGACCCAAGATGTTGGACCTGGTGTATGATCTATACCTACCCATGCCGTAGGAGTACTATTCGGATAGCCAAAAATGAGAAATCAACGTGTTTCGCTGCTTCTGGGGACAAGCAACTCTGGAAAAAGAAGAGAACTGCAAGCGCTGCTGGATCACCTACCGCTTCGGCTGCGCGTTCAGGAGGAGCTTGGGGGTGTGGTCGAGGTAGCGGAGACCGGTGGAAGCTACGCTGAAAACGCGCGTATCAAAGCCATGGCACTCGCCGAGCATTTCGGATTGTGGACACTCGCCGACGACACCGGCCTGGAAGTTGATGCGCTTGACGGCGCGCCGGGCCTGCACTCAGCAAGGCTGTTGGGCCCTGGCGCCAGCGATGCGCAGCGCAGGGCACGCCTGCTGGAGCTGCTTGATCCTGAGCTGAAGCCCTGGACGGCTCGTTTTCGCTGCGTCGCCGTGCTTGCTAATCCGGCTGGCGATCTGGCGCTCGCGGAAGGGATTTGCGAGGGCGAGATCATCGCCGACGAGCGCGGCTCACATGGCTTCGGTTACGATGCGATTTTCAAAGTTGCCGGCACGGAAAAAACCATGGCGGAATTAACCCCGGATGAGAAAAACAGGCTGAGCCATAGGGCCCGGGCGATCCGCGCGTTAGAGCCCAGGATAAAGGAGTTACTGGGAGCCCGTAATTAGGAATCAGGGATTTCGGATCGGTTAAGTAGGGCACCCAGGCGTCTCCAGCAGTGGATTGGCCGGTACGAGTTTATAGGACAATCCTTTATTAGAATTATTTTCGTGTCTGCTTCGCAACCGTCAGTACGCTGACGGACCCCACACGAGGGTGATTTTTGATTTTCGCCACCTTCAGGGGTCCCGCATTCTTGGCTGGGCAACCTCCACGTTCCAGGAGGGAGATCGCGTCGTCGCCAACGCCCCTCGCGATAACAAGCATAAGCATGGGCGACCCGCCGGGTCGCCCATATCATGCTAATGTCAGTTGATGTTTCAATCGATCTCTGCAGCGAACTCCGCAACCGCCTGAGCCACAATCTCGGGCTTCTCAAGCATGACCATGTGGCCGGCGTCGGGCACCCGCATCAGCTGCGCATGGCTGAGTCGATCAACGAGGAAATCGCTGTATTTCATCGGCGTTAGCCGGTCAGCCTCGCCGCAGATAACCAGTGCCGGCAGCTCGATCTCTCCGACTCGATCCATCACATCAAAGTTGTCGCAGGCGATAAAATCATCGTGAATCACATTGTGATCGACCTCGAGCATACGCCTGCGGGCTAACTCGATGAGCCTTTCCGGGGCCGAATCGCTGAAGGACCAATCGATGATCATGTCGACAGCTTCTTCGAAGCGGGCAGGGTCGGTGGTTGCCTCCAGGATCGTCGGGCGGACGCGCAAACGCCCACCTGTCCCAACAAGCAGCAGGCCGCTCAATTTTTGGGGAGATTGAAGCGCGAACTGCTGGGTGATGGCGCCACCCATGGAATGGCCCCCCAGGATGATCCTGGATAACCCCATCGATTCCATCCAGTCTTCGATGCGTGCCACGTAGCCCTCGATGCTGCTGCATCCCGGACCTTCGGAGCGCGCATGGCCGGGCAGATCGAGAGCGTAGACAGTCTCCCCGGGCAAACGGCGGACCTGCGGAGGCCAATGCAAATAGTCTCCCCCTGCCCCGTGGATAAATACCAAAGGGGGGGACCCTCCGCTCAGGCCTCCCCCGCGATGTTCGAAGTAGAAAATGCCTGCTTTTTCGGGCACGGGTCAGGCTTCCTGCTCCTCGAGCCAGCGTTCAGCCATCATTGCGGCGGCGGCCCCCTGGCCGACGGAGGTCGAGATCTGGCGGAATACCGGATCCTGGATCTCACCGGCCGCGAAGACGCCCGGCACGTTGGTCATCTTTCGCCCGTCGGTTATCAGGTAGCCGGCTTCGTCCATATCCAGTTGGCCCTTAAAGAGGTCCGAATTAGGATAATGACCGATGAAAATGAATACGCCATCGGTGTCCAGTTCCTCAATTTCGCCCGATTTCACGTTGCGGGTGGACACCTTTTCCACCTTCCCGTTGCCCGAAATCTCATCCAGGACCGTATCCCAGACGAACTCGATCCTGTCGTTGGCGAAGGCGCGCTTTTTAAGCGTCTCGCCGGCACGCAGCTCGTCGCGGCGATGGATCACCCGCACGCGGTTTGCAAACTTTGTCAGGAAGATGCCTTCCTCCATGGCGCTGTCGCCTCCGCCCACAACCAGCACCTCTTTATCCCGGAAGAAAAATCCGTCGCATGTGGCACAGAACGAAACGCCGCGGCCGATGAAGTCTTCTTCGCCGGGAATGCCGAGACGTTTTGGGGAAGCGCCGACGGTGACAATGACGCTGTCGGCTTCATATTCTTCACCGTGAGTCTTCACCCTGAAGGGCGAGCCCTGGGAGAAGTCGACCTCGGTGACCTCATCGATAACGACGCGCGCGCCAAAGTGCTCGGCGTGTTTCTGCATCAGGTCCACGAGTTCTGGACCGGTGGTGCCCTCCGGAAATCCAGGGTAGTTTTCAACCTCGTTCGTGATTGAGATCTGTCCACCGAGTTGGTTGCCGGAGATAACCAGCGGTTTTGTGTCGGCGCGCGCCATGTAGAGCGCAGCGGTGAGCCCGGCAGGACCCGATCCAATGATGATGACTTTTTCTTTCTGCATGCATTCCTCGCTTTTGTTTCGTTGTTGATGCTAATCCTGCTCGCGCAGGTATCTTGTCAAATCTGTGACGGTGTGCTGGAGCCACCAGAATGGAGCTCGCGTGCGCAATTTCCCATCATCGTCGATAAGCGGGCGACGGCAGGGGTCGTCAGGATCGCCTGGCCGGCAGCCGATTCGTTCGTGACCACACTCCGGGCATGCGCCCGGCTCGCCTCCCGGCAGAAGACAGTTCGGGCACAAATAGATTTCAGGATCCAATGTCGGTCCCATGATTCCTCGCCTTCTCTCAATCACTTGAATTTTAAGCGATGCCGGCCCCATCTGCCAACAGGGCGCTCGAATGCTTATTCGGCCCGCGTGCGATCATAAACCGCGCCGGCGGCACCCAGCATTAGGGCACCCAGCGCCCAGGCGGGCGTGCTGTAAAGGACGTCAATAACGTCAGCACGGGTGAAATCCGGCACAGCGTGATTGTGCAGCGATGTCTTCACAGCCATCAACAAGATCGCCGTAGGGGTAACAAGCAGGCCGCTGAGCAACCCTACGAGCACGATCGCCGTGAACCGGCGCGCTTCGGAGCGTGGCCATGGTGCGACATATCTCTGAAAACCCATAATCGCTACCGGTGAAAGGATCGCTACGGCCAGCAGAAGCACCGTGATCGCCCCCGGATCTTCAATGCCGAGCCAGATAAACCAGAGCACGCCGGCAATCGCCAGCGCAATCCGGAACCATCGGTTTCGCTTGACGCCGGCATCGCGGTCGTATGACTTCATCACTTCACCCATACGGATGTGGTTGGATATACCGATCTTACCTGAAGGGATGCTGCGCTTATGCAAGCTTTTCGGTGCCTTGTCGAGGGACTACTCATCGCTCGCCCAGATCTCGAGCATCAGGAAGAAAATCAGCTGCGTCCCAGCAGTCAGCCAGAAATTGCGAGTCAGTACGAACAGAATTGTCGATATGCCGCTGCGGTACATCGGCTCCCGATCCTGCTTGGCGAATTCACTGTGTGTTTTAGCCCAACCGGTGACAAGCCACTCCAGACCGGATAACAGCAGCCCCAATCCGGCGCCAAGGGTAATGTCTTGAAGCCAGAGCGCTCCCGCTGCGCGATAAAGTGCCCAACGCGGCTCGTCCTGCCAGCGCGATAAGGCGCGGCGGGGATAGAGATCATGCTGTGGTCGCATTCTGTGAAAAGCGTAAACTGCGAGAAGGCCGAGCAGACAGGCCAGACCGCCCGTAAACCACTCAACGGGCTCGATCGCGTAAAGTCCGACCGGACCCCCCGGTATCGATCCAACGATGAGGGCAATGTACGGGAGGATCAGGCCATGCAGCCAGCCGGCCCCATCCTTGAGAGGCTGCGCCCATGCCGGCAGGCTCAGGGGGAAGCGTCGCTGGAGCAAGTTTACAGCCCCAGGGGCTGTGATCGCGATCAGGCTCCAGAGCAATGCTTCCCAGCGCATCATCAATCAGGCGGGCCAGGGACGGCGGGTTTAGGGACGGCCAGCGTGACGCGTGTGCCCTCACCCTCGGATGATTCAACCCGCAGGACTGCTTCGACGAGCTCGGCGCGCTCGCGCATTGTGACCATGCCCATACTGCCCAGTTGTTCGTAGTTGGCATCGACCGCGCCAACATTGAATCCGACACCATCGTCCTCGACCTGCAGGGTACACTCGCTTTCTGTTTCCCATAAGCGCAGCCAGATATGGGTGGCCTGAGCGTGTTTGCGGGCGTTGTTAATCGCTTCCTCGGTGATGTAGAAGATGACTCCCTGTCGGGCGGCGTCGAGTGATTCGGATAGCTCTGGATTAACCTCGAGCACTACATTGGCATTGTGCGTCTCGCGGACCTTCTCGGCCAATTGATAAAGCGCGGCGACAAGCCCCTGGGATTCAAGGATTAACGGGCGCATCGTGAAGAGCATGTGGCGGATCTCGCGTGTCGTCTGGCGGGCAACGGTTTCCAGGGTGATGAGCTCATCTCGAGCATCATTTAGATCGCGTTCCATCAAACGCCTAGCGTAGTTGAGCCGCATGGTAATGGCGGCCAGCGTCTGGATGGGACCGTCGTGCAGGTCACGGGCCAGCTTCTTGCGAGATTCTTCCTGCAGTTCGCTGATGCGTTCTTTCTCCACGAGCAGATCCTGGTAAAGGCGCGCGTTCTGAAGTGCGATTGTGACCTGCTGCCCGATGGCGGTTAAAAGTTCCCGCCTGACCGGATCGAAAAAGCGCGGCTCTGGATGTCCGAAAAGCAGTGCGCCAAATGTGTCGAACCCATAGGCAAGCGGGGTAATCAGGATTTCCGAGTTAATATCCAGGCCTGTAATCTGGCGAAGTTCAGGATCGCTCTCGGGATAGAGGGCTGTTTGCGTGCCGCCGCGAACCAGCGCCCGGCTGAGTGCTCCTGCTTCTTTGGAGAAAATCATCTCCCGCTCCTGAGCGGGGAGGTTGCGGGTCGACATAATTCGAAATCCCTGCGGGGTGAGCAGCAGCAGAGCGGAACTTATCTGTCCATCTCTTGCACCTGAACCGCGCATGGCTTTTGTGCAGAGATCGAGCGACAGCTTGACGACGGTGTCGACATCGAGGGAAGCGTTGATCGCCGTGGCCATGTTAAAGAGTTCGTAGGCGCGGGCGCGCTCTTCCTGGCGAGCGTATTCACTTTTAGATAATTGCGACTGGATATCACCGTCGATTAACTGTCGGATGCGCTTGCCCCCGCTGGTCAGCAGCGTCGCTGACGGAGCGATCACCAACACGAGCGCGAGGACCGCGAGCGTTTCCCAGAGCGCTGGCGCTCTCAGGAACAGCATGGTGAGGGTGAGCGATCCGACGCCGAACAGACTCCAGCGAAAAGCCGAAGTAGTGCTGCGCTTCAGGCCTATCGTGACCGGTCCAAGAATAAGCGACCATAGGAGTGGGCTGCGATGGTAACCGGTGAGCACAATTGCAGCGATCGAGAAAGCGATATCGATGAGTGCCAGCGTGCGCGCCGCCCCATCGCCGAACTCCCCAGCAAAGCAAACCAGGAGGATGAAGAGCGCAGCCAGGAACCAGCCGGAGGAAAGCAGGAGCAATTCAAGCGTGAGCACACCCTGCATGCCGATCACCAGCGGGAGAGCCAGCATGAACAGGCTGCGGATCGTAAAAGAGACCGTGATCCAGGAGGTTTCGGTTCCGGATGAACGTTTCGCGAGCATCGCTTAATAATACCCGCATCTGACCCATTCGAACCAGTGCGTCCTATCGACCGGACAGGGCTGGATGTTAAATCCGGGTTGCTTTCTGATTTAGTTAGGAAGGTTAGGCAGGATGAGCTCGGGACCAGAGTGAGCTTCGCCTGGGACTGAAAACCAACGCCAGGACGAAAAATGCCGTCTCCACGAGTACGATCGCCGGCCCGGAAGCCATATCGGCGTAATAGGATAGATACAGTCCCAACGAGCCGCCGATGGTGCCCAGCACTGCCGAAAGAAGCATCATGGGCGGCAGACGACGTGTAATCATGTAAGCTGCGGAAGCGGGTGTGACGAGCATCGCCAGGACCAGCGCGACGCCAACAGCCTGGATCGATATGACAATCACGAGTGCCAATAGGATCAGGAGCAAATTCTGCAGAAAAGTCACGGGAAGGCGGAGCGTGCGTGCCAGCGTGGGGTCAAATGAGAGCACGAGGAATTCTTTGTAGAAAGCGAAGATGCCAGCCAGAACCAGGCCTCCCAGAGCAGCCATCAACCAGAGGTCTGTCGAGGACACGCCCAGCAAGTTTCCAAAAAGGATGTGGGCGAGGTCGACAGCGTAGCTGCGCTGCAATGAGATCAACGCGACACCGAGCGCAAAAGCGCCGGCGAACACCACGCCGATCGCAGCGTCCTCTTGAATCTCGGTGCGCCGGCTGATCGCACCGATCGCCAGCGCCGCCAGGATGCCAACGATCAGTGCGCCAACGGCGAGCGGCCATCCAAGCAGGAAGGCGATCACGACGCCAGGCAGAATGATGTGCGCCAGAGCGTCCCCAAAGAAAGCCATGCCGCGCAACACAACGTAGGTTCCTATAATAGGACAGACCACACCCACGATCAACGCGGCGACCAGGCCGCGCAGCATAAAGGCGTAGCTGAATGGTTCGACCAGCAACTGCAGCAAGTCAGCCATGATGGTGCAGGTCCTCCTCGCCCTCGCAGCACGTATCGGTTAGCACCATTCGCCCCTCTTCACTATCGACGACATGCATACCGCCGCCGTAAGCTTCGATCAGGTTCTCTTCGGTTAAGACCTCGTCCGGGGTTCCGAATGCAATCATTTTGCGGTTGAGCAGCAAGATTTGATCGAAGCGTGCCCGGGCCAGCTCGAGGTCATGCGTGGCGACCAGCACGGTAACGCCACGCGCTGAAAGGTCATCAAGAACCGCAAGGATCGCTTCCTGGGAAGGGATATCCAACCCGTTAAGTGGTTCATCCAGGAGAATCACCTCGGCTTCCTGTGCCAGCGCCTGTGCCAGGAAAACACGCTGCTGCTGCCCGCCGGAAAGGTCGCCGATCTGACGATTGGCGAGTTGATTCATGTCTACCTGCTCGAGCGAAGAGCGCACGAATTCCCAATCTTGCTGCGTGGGCCAGCGAAAAAGACCGATTTTGCGGATGCGCCCCATCATGACCACTTCGCTTACATTGACGGGGAAGTTCCAATCGGCTTTGCTGCGCTGAGGGACGTAAGCAATGCAAACGTGGCGATGGGGATGATGGCCGTAAATCTGAGCCTTGCCGCGGGTCGGATCAAGCGTGCCGGCGATGACCTGAAGCAATGTAGTCTTGCCGGCGCCGTTGGGACCGACGACAGCGATACGCTTGGCCGGCTCGATCTCGGCGTGGATATTGACCAGCGCATCGGTGCCATTGAAGCGTACATCGATCCCTTCGAGGTGAATGGGGGGTGCGTCCACGATATGTTCATGAAAGCGACCGGTCAGTTGAGCCATGCGATTCCAGTTTGCCTCATACTAGTTGCTCCTAGATAGCGCTGCGCTGATGGCTTCGACATTGTACTTCATCATCGCGATGTAATCGCCTGCGGGACCATCCAGCGGGCTCAATGTGCCGATGTAGAGCGGCACTACCTGAATGCCGGTGTCTTCAGCTACGCGTTCTGCCAGCGTTGTGTTGACATTCGAGCCGACGAAGATGGCCTGTACTGATTCTGCCTCAATCGCCTCGATCAATTCACTCAATTCGCGTGCCGATGGCTCGGCGGCTGTGCTGTAGGCTGGAATGACCGTCGCAACCAATTCGAAATCGTAGCGAGCAGCAAAATAGCCAAGCGCTCTATGATCGGTGACTAATTTCCGATGGTTTGCGGGGATATCCACCAGGCGCTGTTGGATCCAGGCGTGCAGGTCCTCGAGTTCGGCGCTGTACGCATCGGCGTTGCTCCGATATTGGTCCGCCCGGTCGGGATCGATCGCTGCGAGCACCTGCGCGGCGTTTTGCGTCCAGGCAAGTACGTTGAGAGGATCGAGCCAGACGTGCGGGTCCTGTCCGACATGGTCGTGCTCCTCGCCATCATCGATGTCTTCGTCTGAGTGTTCGATTTCACCGAACGACATGAGCGAGAGCCCCTGGGAAAGGGACACGATCACCGTGTCGCTTGAGATCTCAGAAAGCGTGGGGTGCAGTGGTTCTTCAAGATCGACGCCGTTGATAAATACGAGATCTGCCCGTACCAATTTGCGCAGATCTCCAGGAGAGGGCTCGTATGCGTGCGGGTCGGCGCCGCGCGGGATGAGAGCATCGAGTTCGATGAGATCGCCGCCGACGTTTGTCAGCGTGTCAAAGACGATATTGGTGCTGCCGACGACGTAAAGAGGTTTGCCCTGCTCTAGCTGTGCGGGCTCGATTCCGGAGATCGGATCCAGGAAGGCAGCTTCGGCGGAGGCTGGGTTCCCATTCTGCGCCTGGCAGCCGATCGTGCTGAGCGCGAAAAGCGCTGTCAGGATCGTGTATTTAAGCAGTGCTGAGCGTGTTCGATGCATCTTACCTCTCAATAATGCGCGCCAGGAGACGTCAGCTTTGGCATTCAGAACAGAGTCCGGTCAGTTCGAGCATATGGTCCTCGATGATGAAGCCGGTCGTATTCTCGAGTTGATCGATGAGCGGTTGGAGGTCCTCGGTGCCGGGAAACTCGATGACATGCTGGCAGCGTTTGCAGACCAGGTGGTGGCCGTGGTGGTGTTTAGCGAGCGCGTAGCCGTGACAGCCGTCGTGGGCATGAACCCGACGAGCGATATCCAGCTCGGTTAACAATTGCAGCGTACGGTAGACGGTCACAAGCCCGAGCTTAGGAGCGTGGCGTTTTGCCCGTTTATGGATCGTTTCGGGACGCAGCCAGCCCTCGCTCTGTGCGAGAGTGCGTACGACGGCGCGACGGGAAAGGGTCAGCCGGTACCCGCGGCCGCGCAATTGCCGGAGCACGTCCTTCGTTTGTGGGTCGTCAACCTTATTGAAAAACTTTTTCATTACCGGGATGATATCCGGGAGCGTGCTGTGCGTCAAGATCCGTGAGGAAACTGTCGGCGTCGGTGATGCAGAAAGGTATAGATACGGATACTTGACAAGGGGAGCAGGATTCGAGTACTATTTTGGAACCGGTTCCACAACCGTTTTAGCACATTAAACTGAGGTTATGCCCGCAACAATCCGAGATGTCGCCAAGAAGGCTGGGGTGGGATTAGGCACCGTCTCCCGCGTGATCAACAAGAGTCCACAGGTCAGCCACGAGACCCGCGAGCGTGTCC
>CBFDDM010000005.1:0-53316 GCA_965603565.1 uncultured Anaerolineales bacterium
TCAGAACAATCTCAGTGCGCATCACGCTGCTGGGTTGGCTTACGCCACGCATCACTGCGCAAAAGTGGGTCCCTTCTAAGGCAACCGCGATACCCTTGGGTTCGAGCTTCGTGTTTAGAAAGTCGGCGATTTGATGCGTCAGTCGTTCCTGAACCTGCAAGCGGCGGGCGAATACCTCAACCACGCGCGGAATTTTGCTCAGCCCGACAACCCTCTCGCCAGGCAGGTATGCCACGTGGGCTTTGCCGTAGAACGGCAGCATATGATGTTCACAAAGGCTGTAATATGTAATATCTTTCACGACGACCGGAGCACCGTACGATTCTGAAAACATGGCTCCGTTGATCACAGCGTCAAGATCAACATCATAACCACTGGTGACTTCTCGCAGCATTTTAGCCACCCGCTTGGGTGTGTCCTGAAGCCCCTCTCGGTCGGGATCTTCGCCTACGCCTTCAAGCAGCACCTTCACCGATTCCATCATGCCGATATCGGGCAGATCAGATGAGCGCTTCACCATGACCTGCTCGAGCTTGCCACCGTCGTGGGTGGTCTCACGCACCGGAATTGTCCTCATAAACAGATCTTGATCTTCACCAACCAAGTAATTGTTCAACATGTGTCACCATCCTGAGTGAATGTTCGATGGGCACATATTACACACTTAACGCGGTATTGTCAAGTGTTTGTACAATATTTGTATAGCATGACGGGATTTCTCTGTGCCCGGTCCAATCTGCAAGGCGGGGTGTGATTTATGACACCTGCTCAACTGGGGCCCAGGGTCTACAATCCGTACAGTCGTTATTCGCTCTTGTTATCGATCTCGACCTCGCTGATAAGGTCCTGATTCAATCCTGTAATTACCGGCAGGTTCTCATGCAAACAAGGAAAGTTTTTCAGAAACGCACCTATACCATCAAAAGTTTTCTAAGCGATCTTCGTCGCATCTTGAATTCATTCCTCGATAAATTCTCTTCTCGGAACCAGTCGAATCCGCTGGATCCTGCCTTCTCGGAACGGATTATGCTCGCCGTCACCCAGGTGAACGACTGCCGGTACTGCGACTATGGCCACACCATTGCCGCACTCCGTGCAGGTGTCACTCAGAAAGAGCTTGACGCAATCAAGGTTGGCGATTTCAGCGCAGCCTCTGAAGATGAACTGCCGGCGCTGCTCTTCGCTCAGCACTATGCCGCTGAAAATGGTAAGCCGGACGCCGAGGCACTTGAGACATTGATCATCACCTATGGAGCAGCCAAGGCGGCCAGAATCCTTCTGGCGATCCGCATGATCACGCTTGGCAATCTGCTTGGCAATACATTCGACGCACTGCTCAGCCGGCTGCGGGGTCGCACGGTGCTCGCTGGAAATGCATTTCAAGAGATCGCTGTTTTGCTCCTGGTTCTGCTTCTGGTTCTGCTCACAATCCCTCTCATGTTGGTTGTTGGCTTGACCGGCGCATGGATGCGCCTCGTATCTCGAGCGATGCCGCTTTGACCCAATTCGGTCGTCAGCGAAGTTGGGCGATCGATGCTTCGATTTCATCAGAATAAGGCTAAGTGATGAGCCATAACCGGCGCAGTCTCCTGATCCTATTCGGAACCCTGGTCGTGGTGATGATGGGATTTGGCATGGTCATCCCGCTGTTGGGCTTCTACGTCAAGCGGTTCTCCGCAGGAGGGGCCGCGCTGGGCTTGCTCATGTCCTCGTATGCCGTCACGCAGTTTTTCTGCGCGCCCTTATGGGGAAATCTCAGTGACCGATTCGGTCGCAAGCCGATTCTGGCGCTCGGGATTCTGGGCAATGGCCTTTCACAACTCTGGTTCGGCCTGGCGACACAGCTATGGATGCTATTCGCCGCACGCATATTGGCAGGCATGCTTTCGTCGGCCACGCTGCCCACCGCGATGGCTTATATCGGCGACACAACTTCAGAAGAACAGCGCGGGGGAGGCATGGGCATCCTCGGCGCGGCAATGGGCGTCGGCATGGTGATCGGACCCGGGCTGGGTGGCTTGTTGGCCAGGGATTCACTCTCGCGACCCTTCTTCCTTGCCGCGGGGCTTTCGATGCTCGCCCTGCTGCTCGTGGTCAGCTATCTTCCAGAATCACTCTCCATACAACAGCGTAGAATTGAAACATTCAGGTTCGCCGACCAGTTTCAGATAATGCACAATGCCCTTGACAGCCCGATAAGCATCCTGCTGATCATCGCGGCGCTTATGAGTTTCGGGTTGACGAATTTCGAGAGTGTCTTCAGCCTATACGCGCTTGAACGCTACGACTACGGCCCGGGGAGGGTTGGATTCATCTTGATGCTCATCGGGCTCACCTCTGCGATCATTCAGGCAGCGCTCACCGGGCCACTCAGTCGCTCGATAGGGGAGGTAAACATACTGCGGGGCTCACTCCTGGTCAGTGCATTGGGTTTTATCGCGATGACACTTGCTGATACTTACGCATGGGTGATTGCCACAACGCTGTTTTTCATCATGGGCAACGCCATGCTCAGACCGGCAACATCGTCGCTGATCTCAAAACGCACACCTTCCGGGCAAGGCATCTCCATGGGTCTCAACAACACCTTTATGAGTCTCGGTCGAATCCTTGGACCGCTATGGGCGGGATTCACATTCGATCTTGGAATTCAGCTCCCCTATTACAGCGGAGCATTCATGATGTCGATTGGATTAACTGTCAGCCTGTTCTGGCTGCACCGCAAGCAGCCCGAAGCACCAGATTTCGTCGTCTAAACTCCAGATCCCTAAATTCGAGTGGAATTAGATCCGGGTTCAAACCGCGGCATTTCTGAGCCTCACGCGCACATCCAGAGCCCAGGCACCACCCTCCCCGGGCATTACTCTGAGCGGGTTGATCTCCAGTTCCTGCACGTCATCGAGCGTCTCGGCCAACTGGCCCACACGCAGGATTGTCTCCACGACCGCCTCGCGATCGACAGCCGTCAAACCCCGAAATCCGCGCAGCCTCCGGCCTGCCCAGGTGCTCTCGACAAGTTTCTCCGCATCGGCGCCTGTCAGCGGGGTCAGTTCAAAGGCGACATCCTGCAGCGCTTCGACCTCCACACCGCCGGTGCCAAACATCATCAGTGGACCAAACTGATCATCGCGCACGAATCCGAGGATCACCTCCTGCCCCTCCGGGAGATAGGGCTGGAGAATGACGCCACGCATCTCAAGCGAAGGTGCCGCTCCCTGCACACGTTCACTCAGCTGCTGGAAGGCTGCCCGCACAGCCTGCTCCGACTGCAGATTGAGAGCCAGAGCGCCCAGGTCGGATTTGTGCACTAACTCCGCCGCTTCGACCTTCATGACGACGGGAAACCCGATCTCAACCGCCGCCTCACAGGCCGCATCCGCATCGCTGACCGTCCGCTGCTCCGGGATCGATATGCCAAAACATGCGAGCAGATCGGCGGAGGTTGAAGCGAGCATAAACCCATGCCTGTCTAATTCGGCTTGTGCGAGGATTGCCCTTGCTTCCTCCAGCCGGACATCCTCGAATTGGACCGGTTCAGACCGGTCGATCTCCAGTTGAGTCGCTCGTTGGTGCAGCACACGCAGAACCGAAGCGGCTCTCTCCGGGAAGCGGTAGTCGGGGATGCGTGCCCCTCTGAACAGACGTGCCGCGTGGGCAATGAGCTCCTCGCCCATCAACGCGATCACAACCGGCTTCTCGCTGGATTGGATCAGCGGGATGATCGCCCCGGCGACCTCTGCAGCCGTCGTGACCGGTGGCGGCGGCAGGATCACGATCACGCCATCCACAGCCTCGTCTTCGAGCAAGAAACGCAGACAATCAGCATACTCTCTCGGTCCCGCGCCGGCGAGCATATCGACCGGGTTCTTCAAGCTGGCGGCTTCGGGAAGCAGTTCGGCGATCCTCTCGGTCGTTTCACCGCTCAGGCGTGCCAGCCTGAGGTCGTTGGCCACGAGCGCGTCGGCGGCGATCGCGCCTGGTCCGCCGGCGTTTGTCAGAACCGCCATCTCCGGACCGTCCGGGAGGGGACACCACGCCAGCGCACGCGCCCAATCGAACATTTCTTCGCTATGGCGGGCACGGATCACACCGGCCTTTCGAAAGGCAGCGTCGAATGCGTCATCACTGCCTGCCATCGCGCCAGTATGCGAAGCTACCGCCGCGCGTCCCGCTTCCGATTGACCCACCTTGATCGCTACCACTGGAATCCGATCGGTAACTTTGCGCGCCTGCTCGATAAAATGGCGCCCTTCGCCGATCCCCTCAAGATACATCGCCACCACGTGCGTGTTCGGATCCTCGGCTGTAGCTGGCAGCAGTTCACCTTCATTCAAGTCCATCTGATTGCCCAGGCTGACCAGCCGGGACAATCCAAAGCCCTGACCGCGCGCCCAATCGATGACCGCTTCGCAGATCGCACCCGAGTGGGAGAGGAAAGCGATATCACCCTGAATGGGGCCGGGCAGGGGCAGGAAGGAGGTGTCGATCGGGAGATGCGTGTCGAGGTAGCCGATACAGTTCGGACCCAGGACACGCACACCAGCCTCTCGCGCCGCTGCGAGAGTGCGCTCTTCAAGCGCGCGCCCGTCCTCACCGCTTTCCCGAAAACCCCCCGCCCCAACGATGGCGTATTGAATGCCGCGTTGACCGCACTCGATCAGCACCTCTGGGACGGACTGTGCCGGGATCATAATTACGGCCAGATCGACCGGGTCGGGCACGCAGGCCAGATCGCTGTAGAGTGGGCGCTCAAACAATCGCCCGCCGCGCGGGTTGACAAAATGAATCGCCCCGGGATAACCCGAGACCACAAGATTCCTCGCGACACCGTAACCTAGCTTGGTTGGATTGCGGGACGCTCCGACGACCGCCACGCCACGGGGAGAGAACAAACCCTCGAACATAGACTGGCCTCCAGGGTGGATTAATGGATGCGGCTTGAGTGCTGATGCCAGCATTCTAAAGTACAAGAGCATGCGACGGTATGCAAGTGGTAGAGCATGTTATAATCCCGTCAACTTCGAACGGGTTAGTTGGAGGCTTGGCGGATGGTAGAAGTTGAAATTGACAGTATCCGCGTCAGTTTAATGTCACAGCAGCGCATCGTGATCCTGAAAGAGCTTGGATCCGAGCGCTTCCTGCCAATCTGGATCGGCCCTTACGAGGCCGAAGCGATCACACTCAGCCTCAACGAGGTTGAGGTCGTCCGCCCGCTGACCCACGATCTCCTGCGGAACATCATCAATGACCTTGGCGCGCAAGTAACGCGCGTGAACATAACCGAACTGCGCGATGACGTGTTTTACGCACGTATCATGCTCCAGGTCGATGGCCAGGAAATGGCTATTGACTCACGCCCCTCCGACGCACTGGCGTTGGCGGTGCGTGTTCATGTCCCCGTTTTCGTCGATGAAGAAGTGATGGAAACAGCCTCGACCGAACCCGAGGAAGATATCGAAGCCGAAATGCCCGAGGGTGAAGAATCCCAAGAGCGACTGGAAGTCTTCAAAGATTTCGTAGAATCGCTCGATCTGGGCAAACTCGACGACGAGGACGATGCCGAAGGAGACGAATAGCATTGGCGCCCGTCTCCAATCTTTGACAACCGCCGTTCGCAACTAACGATCTGGCCATAACATTCAAATACCGTCTTCCCATTTTTCGAGTCTCCTCCTATCATGAAGAAGGAGATTTTTTAGCCTAAGTCAATGGATAGTGCATGAGCGATTTTCCCTTTCCGCCCGCCGATAATCCCTCTTCAGGCGATGGGCGTTCCACTCAGGAATTGCCTCACGACCGACAGGCTGAGGAAGCCGTATTGGGCGCCATCATGGTAAACCCTGAGGTCTACTACGATGTCGCTCATTTCCTCACAGCCGATGACTTCTTCCTGCACCGAAACCGTTGGGTCTGGGAGGCCTTTGCGTCGCTGCAGGATCAGCGCCTGCCGGTCGATATTCTCACCGTATCCGAAGAGCTTGAACGGCAAAATCGGCTGGAAGAAGTCGGTGGACCTGCCTATTTAACGACGCTGATAAACAACGTGCCCTCCTCGCTGCACGCCGAAGCTTACGCTCGCACGGTGGAGGAGACCGCCACCCGACGACGTCTTCTGGCGGCAGCAAACACGATCGCACGCCTTGCTTATCAAACGGGATCGACGATCGAAGAGGTCGTAAACGATTCGGAAAAATCGATCTTTGGAGTGAGCGAACGACGTCTCACCCATCAGCTGCAGCCGATTAAACACGTCCTCTCTGAATACTACGACCGCATTGACTACCTTGCCCGGCACCGGGATGAGACGATCGGCGTCCCGACTGGATTCATCGATCTCGACCGGCTGCTTGGTGGATTGCAATCCAGCGATCTGCTCATCATCGCCGGTCGCCCCGGCCAGGGAAAGTCTGGCTTCTGTCTTTCTGTCGCCAAGAACGCCAGCCAGATCCACAAGAAGCACGTCGCACTTTTCTCGCTCGAGATGTCCAATGAGCAGCTCGTGCAGCGCCTGGTCGCACAGGAGACCGGGATCGACTCACAGCGCCTGCGCCTCGCCAACCTTCAAGATGACGAGTGGCCGATCTTCACCCAGGCGGTCAGCTCGATGAGCGAGACGCACATTTACCTGGATGACACACCGGCAATCACGCCGCTGCAGCTGCGCACGAAATGCCGCCGGCTGCACATGGAAGTCGGGCTCGATCTGATCATCATCGACTACCTGCAGTTGATGACCGGCGATGCCCGTATCGATAACCGCGTCCAGGAGGTCTCTTATATCTCCAGGAACTTGAAGGCGCTCGCGCGTGAGCTCAAGGTGCCTGTGCTGGCCGCTGCGCAGCTCTCACGCGCCGTCGAATCACGACGACCGCCGCGCCCGATCCTATCGGACCTGCGTGAATCGGGCAGCCTTGAGCAGGATGCCGACGTCGTGCTCTTCATTTACCGCCCGGACCAATATGAGGACGACACACTCAAACAAAACATCGCCGAGATCATCGTCGCCAAACACCGCAACGGTCCGGTGGGCGTCGTCGAACTCGTCTTCCGGCAGTCACTGGCAAAATTTGAAAACGCGGCAACACGCATGGCCATCGAGCAAGAATAGATCCCGATGGGCTTTGATCTGCGGACTACACGCTGATGGATAAACGACCGGGCTTTGCAGGTTTCCCCGAAGGTCGGCTGGCACTCACCGCCGTTCCAAATCTGTTCTTCAGCGAACTGCTCCCGCAGATCGACCACCTGGGCGAATTAAAAATCACGCTTTACGCCTTCTGGGCGCTCTCCAAGAAACCGCCTGAAAAGCGCTACCTGACGCTTGCGGAGATGCTGGATGACGAACGGCTGCTGGAATCTCTGCAGCAGCCAAACCTATCGGAGCAGGAGGCGCTGCAAGAAGCGATCGAGCGCGCCACGGCACGCGGCACATTGCTCAAAGGGCATGTCGAGGGTCAGCAAGATCAAGCCTATTACTTCATAAATTCCGCCAAGGGGCGCGCCGCCGTTGAAGGGATCGCGAGCGGGGAATGGCAGCCCAGCGGCGATCCAGAGGCGCCCATCGCTCTGGCACACGAACGCCCCAACATCTATACTCTCTACGAGCAAAACATCGGCCCACTAACGCCGATGATCGCGGAGCGTTTGCGCTCGGCGGAGCAGGAATACCCGCCAGCATGGATCGAGGACGGCATCCGCATCGCCGTCGAAAACAACGTCAGAAAATGGCGCTATGTCGAGGCCATTCTTGAAGATTGGAAGAGTCGAGGCAGGGATGAGCGAGAAGATCGAGGAGACACTGAAAAGGCTCGCCGCAGGTACACCCAGGGGAAGTTCGCAGACCTCTGGGACTCCTGAGACCGAACCGCAGCGCAAAGATCACGCCGGCGACCCAAATTGCCCGCACTGTCAGGGCTCGGGGTATCTGCGCGATGATCTGCCGCTCGATCATCCCGAGTTCGGGCGCCTGCGCATCTGCGTCTGCCGGCGACCCGAGCTGCACGCGCGCGTCCGCGATCGCCTCTTCAGTCTCAGCCAACTCGATAAGCTCGAACACCTCACATTCGATTCCTTCAACGCGCGCGGTCGCGTGGGACTGGGTCCACAGCAGCAAGATTCGATCGAAAAAGCGTACAACCTGGCTCAAGCCTTCGCCGACAAACATCAGGGCTGGCTGCTGCTGCTCGGCGGCTACGGCGTCGGCAAGACACACCTTGCGGCAGCGGTAGCCAACCGCGCCGTCGAGGATGGCGTCCCCACGCTTTTCTTGACCGTACCGGACCTGCTCGACCAACTGCGCTTCGCATACAGCTCTGAAGACGAAACCTTTGAAGCGCGGTTCGAGCGTGTACGCACCGCCCCGCTGCTGATCATGGACGACTTCGGCACCCAGAGTGCGACGCCCTGGGCGCGTGAGAAGCTCTTCCAGATCCTGAACTACCGCTACGTAAACCAGCTTCCTACCGTGGTGACCACTAACCTTGCACTGGAGCAAATCGAGGGGCGCATGCGCTCGCGCCTATCTGATCCCGATCTCGTCACCCTGGCCACAATCAACGCGCCTGACTACCGCCGCCCGACCGATGACAGCGGTCAGCATGAGCTATCCACACTCTCTCTGCACGCCGCCCAGACGTTCGGCACGTTCAGCCTGCGCAAAGATGAAGGACTGGCCAAAACCGACTTAAAGACGCTCGATAACGCCTTCAAGCTCGCGCAATCCTTTGCAGAGAAACCACAGGGCTGGTTGGTCTTAATGGGCCCCTATGGATCGGGTAAGACGCACCTGGCTTCTGCGATCGCGAATTACCGCGCCAGTCAGGGTTTTCCGGTGATGTTCGTCGTCGTGCCGGACATGCTTGACCACCTGCGGGCGACCTTCAGCCCCAACAGCGAGACATCCTACGATCGCCGCTTCGATGAGATCCGCACGGCGCCGCTGCTCATTCTCGACGACATGGGTTCGCAGGCCGCCAAGCCGTGGGTGCAGGAAAAACTCTATCAGCTTTACAACTACCGCTATAACGCCGAGCTTCCAACGGTGATCACCACCGCCGACGCGCTGGAGGAGATCGATCCGCGCCTGCGCGCCCGGCTGATGGACCGGCGGCTGGTGCGTATCGCACCAATCACCGTTCCGGCGTACCGCGGCGGTCCCACCAAAAGCAGGCGTTGACCGCCGACACCTCTCAAGGTACAATCTCATCCGCTGCCCCCATCGTCTAGGGGACCAGGACGTAGGCCTTTCAAGCCTAAAACGGGGGTTCGAATCCCCCTGGGGGCACCTCAGGCCGCTCTACTGGAGCGGCCTGATTATCTTAATGGTCAGCTTCATCCGAGCAATTTCGAAGTAGGCTGAAATCTTATCCTATGGTTCTGGAGTCGCCGTTGCGGTTGCGGCCAATGCTTCTGCTGTAGATGTCGCATCAGCCCCTCCGACTTCAATGAGTACGTATAGAACGTCACCAAAGTACTCGATGCCAGCAGTAGCCATGCGCCAGTTGCCCTGATAAACACCTGGATCCTGGGGAGCAACAAGGTCCACGGAAAGCTCGGTCTCTTCCCCAGGTTCAACATTCTCCTCAAGCGTTATAGCCGAGCCTCCCATAGCGTCGCCACCGATGTAGGTGAACCGAAAGCCCTGCTCCCACGCACAGGTACCATTATTCTGCACTCGCCAGGTCTTGGTGAATTCCTCTCCCGGATCGGTACGGGTATTATCCGGGACCGTCACGTCAGAAACGAAGGACAATCCGTAGCACGAAGCGACCGTAGTGGTGATCACTGAAGGGGTGTTAGTAGGTGCCAATGTGAGGGTCACCGTAGGTGAAGGTGATGGGCTCGGCGTCACCGTGCTCGTCGGCATCGCAAGGGCCGTCTGGGTGAGGTTTGCCGCAAATGTGGATACCGCTTCGGTTTGAATTCGAGCTACATCGACCGTTGGGGTGACCTCGGCTGCGCTTCCCCCGCATGCGCTCACCAAGAGAGCTGTCACTAGGCCAAACGCAATCACAAGAGCTCTTTGCCTGTTCATTGGATACCTCCCTCAAGGTAAAGCTGTAAATCAGCGCGCGTATGAATACCACAAAAGCCGAGTTTGGCTAGGGGGTTACTTTTTACATGATACTTATCCCACCATTCTGAAGCATTGACGACGCCAACATCTCGATCACACCGATTTCAGGTCCCCCATATTAGCAAACAAGATGGATGAGGCGGCCGAGGGTTCACCCTGAACCATGAACGCAGACCGGCCAAAGACGATTCTAATCTCGAAAAATTCCCAACATAACACCCCCAATAAAAACTTATCCCCGTCCAAACACGGTCGGCAATGAGCTGCCTACAGTAGTCCAACCAGCAGCCAATTGATGCAACCCCGAGAATTACGAGAGAAACGCTGTCTATCCACTGCGCCTCATAACTTTATAAAACCTTGACAAAATATGGATACAGATGTATTATCGGATATGTGCGAGGAAACGGGGTAAATAGCAACTGCACTGTATCCGAAGACCGGAAATCCGGCAAACGACCAGGAGCACACGATGGCAAACGGGATCAAAAACGAACCAACCTACAACCTGAAGGCGGTCGTAAAAGAGACCGGCATCAAGCCAGATACGCTGCGGGCGTGGGAGCGTCGCTACGGTCTGCCGCAGCCGGAACGCACGGAAGGCGGTCACCGCATCTTCACTCAGCGGGATATCGAGACGCTCAAATGGCTATCTGCCCGCCAGGATGAGGGCCTGAGCATCAGCCGCGCCGTCGATCTTTGGAATTCGCTCCAATCGGAGGGACAGGATCCGCTGCTCTCGATGCCTTACGATTCGGGCCCCACCTCAGACCCGCTCGTCATTCTCGCAGGAAAAGAAATCGACGATGCCCGCGAGGCATGGATGAAAGCCTGCATGAATTTCAACGAGGATCTTGCCGAACAAATTCTCAATCAGGCTTTCGCTCATTACTCGCCCGAAACAGTCGTCCACGAGGTGCTCGTCAGAGGACTCAGCGGCATTGGCGAGGGCTGGTATCGGGGTGAGATCACCGTTCAGCAGGAGCATTTCGCCTCCTCACTCGCCATTCGCAGATTGGACGCCTTGATCGCCGCCGCGCCTAAACCGACTCTCAAGGGCAGCGTGCTCATCGCCTGCCCTCCGGAAGACGAGCATACGTTCAGCCCGCTCGTGCTGACCTATTTGATCAGACGGCGTGGTCGCCGGGCGCTCTTCCTGGGCGCGAACGTGCCATTCAGCCGCTTCAGCGATGCACTCGAGCAAACCAAGCCGGGGCTGGTCATCATGACCGCTCAAGATCTGCACACCGCCGCACAATTGATCCCTTTTGCCGATCTCCTCGCCGACCGCAACATCCCGTTCGCATTCGGTGGCCTGGTGTTCAATTTACGGCCAAGTCTCCATAAAAGCATCCGGGGGCACCTCCTGGGTCAAAGCCTGACCGAGGCTCCTGATGCTGTCGAGCGACTGCTCGCCTCGGGTGCTCAAACGCCTGATGTGGAGCCGATCCCTGAAGAATATAAGCGCGCCATTACGGCCTTGAAAACCAACGAGAATGAGATTATCGCTGATTTATCGCGCAGGTTTGGTGGCTCGAACATGGATAACTACCATATGGCGCTGGCCAATCTCCACCTCACCCGCGATGTGCTCGCCTCGTTGAAGCTCGGAGAGCTCGATTACTTGAGCCACGACATTATGTGGGCGCAGGGCTTGATCGAAAATTACAAGATCCCGCCTGAAGCCTTGATCGACTATCTTACGGCGTATGGCGAGACCATTAAGGAAAACCTCGGCGAGACCGGGAAACCGATCAGTGAAGCGCTACGGTCTCTCACCGACGAACTTAAATAAGTCTAACCCAAACGCGGCAGATGAGGAGCGCAGCATGATTTACATAACAGGTGGCTCGGGTTTCCTGGGTAGCCACATCGTCAAACGGCTCATCGACGAAGGAGAAGAGGTTCGTGTTCTGGTTCGCAACCGCGCACGCGCCCAGCGGGAAGGTCGGTTAGCAGGCCTGCCTTTGGATTGGGTCGACGGGGACGTGACCAATCCCGCCAGCCTTCCTGAGGGACTGGACGGCGTGGATCAAATCATCCACACGGCTGCGATCGCAATTGAGAAAGGCCAGGCGACCTATGAAGAGGTCAACTATCAGGGCACGGTCAACCTCATCGAAGCTGCCAGGCAGACCGGCGTCAAGCGGTTTGTCAATATCTCGCAATTAGGAGCAGACCCTGATCTGCCCTATCGCTTCCTGGCTTCGAAGGGCCGCGCCCAGGCGTATGTGGCTCAGTCAGGACTGGATTGGACCGCATTCCGACCTTCGGTCATATGGGGTCCGGAAGACGAGTTCGCCAACACGTTCGCCCGATTGGTCCCGATCACACCGATCATCTTCCCCATCATCGGTGGTGAGGATGCCCGTTTTCAACCGGTCTGGGTTGAGGACGTTGCCGCTGCGGCGATTGGTTCCTTGGGTGATGCCGCCACCATCGGTGAGGAGTTCGAACTGGGTGGACCGCAAGTCATCACGCTGGAAGAGATCGAGCGCCGCGTGATGAAGGCCATCGACGCGAAACGCATCATGGTTCGCTTCCCGATGCCTGTCCTGCGATTCGCCGTGAAGGTCATGGAAGCTACCCTTCCCAACCCACCGGTGACAAGCAGCCTGCTGGAACTCCTACAGGTCGAGAACGTGACCAGCGTAAACTCGTTACCGCGCTTCGTCGACTCACCCCGCCGTTTCGATCCAGATTATCTTGCGACCTACATGAATGACTTCACCGTCGCCAGGACGCTGCGCAGCTTCATGGGGCGAGCGTAAAAACATCAGAGGCGATCGATCATGGAATACAGAAGCCATTTCACCGTCAACGCCCCCATCGACGCTGTGCAGGAGTTTCACCGCTCAGCCGAAAGCTTGAGGGCGATCACGCCCCCCTTAATCCCGATGACCTCGGTTCAGGCGCCCGATCCACTTACCGAAGGTGCAAAGATGGGATTCACACTTTGGCTGGGGGCGATACCCGTGCGGTGGAATGCTCGCATCGAAGACTTGAGCTTGGATGGTTTTATCGATCGCCAGATCTCTGGTCCGTTCGCAACCTGGGTTCACCGGCACAGCTTCACCGCAATTGACGGGAGCAACACCCGGGTGGATGACCACGTGACATACGAGCTCAAATCGGATCCTTTCTGGTGGTTGGTAGGCGGCTCCATGGCGCTCGGTTTACCGCTTCTATTCCGCTTCCGGGGATATAAAACCAGGCGCATTCTTGAGAGGCATAAAAATCAATGACTGAACGCTCAGGCTGCATGTCGAACCGTGAAATCCGCGTGGTCGATCTTGCCAAATATTATCCGGGCGATGTAAAAGCCGTCGACGGAGTTTCTTTCGAGGTCTCTGCCGGCCAGATCTTTGGTTTTCTTGGCCCAAACGGTGCCGGGAAAAGCACCACGATTAAGATCCTCACGACGCTGGCCCTGCCCAGTGCCGGGCGTGCCGAGGTCGGCGGTTACGATGTCGTCGAGCAGGCGGGCTGGGTGCGCTGCATCGCAGGCGTGGCGCTGCAGGAGATCGGCCTTGATCCGATCATGACCTCGCGTGAGATGCTCAGCATGCAGGCTCAGCTCTTCGGCGCGAATTCCCGCCAGGCCCGTAAACGAGCGGACGAGCTTCTCGAACTCGTGGGCCTAACGGACGCCGTCAACCGCCGCGTGGGCACCTACAGCGGTGGAATGCGGCGCCGATTGGACCTGGCGCTCGCACTTGTGCACGAACCCGAGATTCTGTTTCTGGACGAACCGACAACCGGTTTGGACCCGGCCAGCCGCAGGGACGTATGGAACGAGGTCCGGCGACTTAACCGCGAACTCGGCATGACGATCTTTTTAACCACTCAATACCTCGAAGAAGCCGATGAGCTTGCTGAGCAGATCGCCATCATCGATCAGGGTCGCATCCAGACGATCGGGTCTCCCGCCAAGCTCAAAGCATCCGTAGGATCTGAGGCGATCAACCTCGCTTTCGAGGCTTCCGCTGACGCAAAGCGCGCCTACGAGACTTTCAAGGACCTGAATGGGAATAACCAGGTTGATCGTGACACGCTGCGCCTTTACATGTCCAATGCAGCCGGTGCCATCCCGGAGGTCATGAGACGGTTGGAGCAAATCCATTTGAATCCGATCGCGATCACGCTGACACAGCCAACGCTGGATGACGTCTTCCTGCAGGTCACCGGCCAGAGCCTAAAGGCAGGTGCCGCTGACACAGAAAAAGAAGCACAGTCTGTAAAGACACAAAGGTAATCACGATGACGAATCAGGACAGCACGACGACTTCCAGCTCAACCGGTCCGCGCGCCGGCTTCCTGCGCCAGGTCTATCTTGTCGCACGCCGCAACTTGATCACGATCTTCCGCACGCCGTCTGCGCTCATACCTCCGGCAGCGATCAGTCTTTTCTTTCTGGTGATCTACAACTCGACCCTCGGCACGGCTTCTGGATTCATACCCGACTTGGGAGACAACAGCTATTTGGGCTTCATTCTGCCGCTGTCGATCGTGAGTTCATCGCTCTCGGCTTCAGGCGTCGCCGCGCAGAATCTGGTCAGGGATATCGAAAGCGGCTACTTTGATAAGCTGGTGCTCACGCCTATCAGCCGCAGCGCGCTGCTACTGGGTCCGATCCTCGCCGGCGCGATCATCCTTGGCCTGCAGGCGCATATCGTCATCCTGGCAGCTCTGCTTATGGGCTTGAAATTCGCGACCGGCATCGCCGGAATCTACGCCGTCGTCGCTCTCGCCATATTGCTTGGAACCGGATTCGCCGGATTTACCGTTTCGGCGGCTCTGGGAAGTGGAAGCGCAGCGGCGACGCAGGGCGCCAGTTTCCTGTTTTTCCCGCTCACATTTATCGCGCCCACATTTGTGCCACTCGATTTGCTGAGCGGCTGGCTGAGAACCGCAGCGCGCTTCAACCCTATCACCTACGTGATGGAAGCGATGCGTTCCTTGATCAACAGCGGCTATGACGCCACGCTTCTTCTGCAGGCTGTGCTTGCCTGCTTGGCGCTGGCAACCGCGATGTACATTCTCGCCGTTTTTGCACTGCGCGTGCGCACAAGTAGAAAATAGCCTGCAGCGGGATCTCACATGGTGAAACACGCGGTCGTCATCGGCGCCGGGATTGGTGGTTTGACCACTGCAGCCGTGCTTGCCCGCTCAGGGATGCGGGTCACGGTGTTGGAGGCGCACGTCTATCCCGGCGGCTGCGCAGGCACCTTCTATCACCAGAAATATTTATTCGACGCGGGTGCCACGCTGGCAGGTGGTTTCTATCCGGGCGGACCGATGGACCTCGTCGCCCGAGAAGCGGGTGTGAAGCGCTGGCCAGCGAAAGAAGACGATCTGGCGATGGTCGTCCACCTCCCCGGTGGCAATCCAATCCCCCGTTGGTCCGATGAGCGTCGTTGGGAAGCACGTCAGCGCGCCTTCGGCGATTCCGGCTTACGTTTTTTCGAGTGGCAAGAACGCACTGCAGATGCCGTCTGGGCACTTGCACTCAAAGGCCTGCCCTGGCCCCCACAGACTTTCCGGGATGCTGCAGGTTTGATGCGGCGCGGCGCTCGGTGGGCTCTGGATCCAGAGATCGCCCGTCAACTGCCGGCGCTGATTAAAGCGGGCACGCGGTCAATGAGCGATTATCTAAAAGGCGCCAGCGAGGCGCTGCGCCTTTTTATTGATGCACAGCTGCTCATCTCCGCCCAGACGACGAGCGCCTCCGCCAACGCTCTCTACGGCGCGGCGGCACTCGATTTGCCTCGGCGCGGCATCGTCCACCTTGCCGGTGGCATGGGCAGCATAGCAAGCGAATTGGCAGCAGCGATCGAAGCGCACGGCGCTAAGGTGCGCTATCGAAGCGAGGTGACCCGCGTCAAAGCGCAAAGAGACCGTTTCTCGATAAGACTTCGCCGCGGCGACCCCATCGAAGCCGATCTGGTGATCTTCAACCTGCCGCCATGGAACATCCGGTCACTGCTCGAGATCCCCAAAATCCACCGACTGGAAAACCTGCCACCAATCCCTGCGGATGGCTGGGGCGCGGCCGTGCTCTACGCCGGTGTGGATACCCGTTTCTTAAACGCAAATACCCACCTGCACCACCAGGTCGTCATGGCGGAGCCTCTCGGCGAAGGAAACTCTGTTTACATTTCACTCAGCCCGGAGTGGGACCGATCGCGGGCGCCAGACGGAAAACGGGCGGTCACATTCAGCACACACACCGCCCTTGAAAGCTGGTGGCGGTTATACGAGACCGACCGCGCCGCTTACGATCACCGCCAAGAGCAGGTAGCCGAGAGAATGCTCCAGGCAGCCGAGATCGCCTTGCCGGGCTTCCGGAGGTCTGTGGAGTTGGCGCTGCCGGGCACGCCGGTGACCTTCAAACGCTTCACCCGTAGGGAGTGGGGTTGGGTCGGCGGATTCCCACAAACGAACCTGTTTCGCGCCTGGGGATCGCGTCTGGCCAATGACATCTGGATGGTCGGGGACAGCATATTCCCGGGACAGTCAACAGCCTCGGTGGCGCTGGGCGGCTTGCGCGTCGCACATACGATCCTCGATCGTAATTTGGTCTCAAAAACCACTGCGAATGCTGCATTTCTTGAGAGAAAAACTGAAATAACGATGGAACGATAGAACATGTCAAAATCTAAAGCGATCATCTGGGGTGCCGGCGGTGCCATCGGCGGCGCCCTGAAGAAGAAATTGGAAGAGGAAGGCTGGGAAGTCACACCGGTCGTCCACGGCCTCTCCGATGATCTGGAGAGCGCGGTAGAAGCCAACGCCGGCGATCCTGCCAGCGTCCAAACCGCAGTGGTCGAGATCAGCCAGCGTGTAGACGAGGTTGATTTGTGGATCTACGCTGCTGGAGACATCATGCATGCGGAGCTCGCTAAAATGGAGCCATCCGATTGGCAGCGAATTCTGAATGCCAACCTGACCGGACCATTTCTCGCACTAAACAGCAGCATGCCCCTGCTTCGTGATGACGCTGCCATCCTGATCGTAGGAGTCCAGCAAGAGCGCCTGCGCCTCCCGGGTCTCTCAGCATATGCTGCGGCCAAAGCCGGTCTCGAAGCTTTATCCGATACGCTTCGCAAAGAGCAGCGCGGCCATCAAGTGCTTCTGATTCGGCCAGCCGCGGTTCGTACATCGTTTTGGGAGAAGGTGCCTTTCTCCATGCCCAAGGGTGCATTGGAACCCGAAGCCCTGTCAGATTCAATCTACAACGCTTATCAGGATGGCAAGCAGGGCACGCTGGACCTCTGGAATGGTTGGGAAAGGAAGAATGCGGATGACGACAATCTGGTGGATTCGCCGTGACTTGAGACTGCATGACAACCAGGCACTGACGGCTGCCCTGGAGGCCAGCACGCAGGTTGTTTCCCTTTTCATCCTTGATCCAACGCTGCTTGAATCGGATTACGCCGGTGAGAAGCGAATTGGTTTCCTTTTTGCATCACTGCGCAAGCTTTCGTCTGAACTCCATGAGATTGGAAGCAGGTTGATCGTCCGGCGTGGAAAACCAGTAAATGTGTTAAAGGGACTAGACAAGGAATTAGGTGTTGACGGAATTTTCGCCGAGGAAGACTATTCGCCTTATGCTCGCCGGCGCGATGCTGCCATCCAGAGATCGCTGCCGCTGCATCTGAAGCAGGGACTGACCGTCTTTCCCCCGGGCATGATCGAGAAGAAGGCGGGCGGTCCATATACCGTCTACACTCCTTTCCGCAAGTCATGGGAGGCACTATCACCGCCGGCACGCAGCAGCCTGCTGCCAGCACCTAACGAAATCGGACAATCGATTGATATCGAGAGCGAAAACATTCCCGAGTCCCCGGAATGGCCCCAAGATAGCGGGTTCCCTCCCGGTGAGCAGGCTGCACGCGAGCGCTTAACGGCGTTCACCAAAGGCGACGATGCGCCCGTCTACGCTTATGACGACCTGCGCAACCAGGTTGATCGGGATGGAACCTCAAGGCTCTCACCATACCTGCGCTTCGGCATGATCTCGCTGCGCGAAGCTGTCATTCACGCACTTGAGGCACGCAATGCTGCGCCGAATTCAAAGGCACGGCAAGGAGCGCAAACCTGGCTTCAGGAACTGATCTGGCGCGAGTTTTTCATCAATATCCTCTTCCACTTCCCTGATGTTCGTGAACACAGTTTCCGGGAAGAGTACCGTGATATCCGCTGGCGCAACGACGAATCAGAGTTCCGCGCCTGGCAGGATGGCCGCACAGGCTATCCCATCGTCGATGCGGCAATGCGCCAGCTGCTCACGACGGGTTGGATGCACAACCGCGCCCGCATGATCGTAGCTTCGTTTCTGGTCAAAGACCTGCTCATCGACTGGCGCTGGGGTGAGCGCTGGTTCATGCAGCATCTGATCGACGGAGACCCTGCTGCCAACAACGGTGGCTGGCAGTGGAGCGCGGGAACAGGCACCGATGCCGCACCTTACTTCCGCATCTTCAACCCCATCCTTCAAAGCGAGAAACACGACCCTCAAGTTGAATACATCCGACGATGGGTCCCGGAATTGCGTGAGCTGCCAGACGTGCACCTTCATAAGCCATGGGAAACGCCCGTCGAGGTCCAGCATGAAGCCGGCGTAAAGATCGGGGATCATTATCCCGAGCCGCTTGTGGATCATCAAACGGCGCGCGAACGCACGCTGGAGGTGTATGACCATGCTCGCAGCAAATAGCGCTCCAGCCAGACTGAAGACTTTGATCGAATCGTAAAGGGCGGACAGAATGCGAACAGGAATTGTAGGCAGTGGGATGGTGGGATCAACAGCAGCGTACGCCATGCTGATGTCCGGCACAGCCGGCGAAATCATCTTAATCGATAAAGATCGAGACAGAGCCGAAGCGGAGGCGGATGATCTGCGCCATGCAACGCCCTTCGCCCATCCAAAAGTCATTCGCGCCGGAGACTATGAAGACCTGAAAGATGCGGGTGTGGTCATACTCGCAGCGGGTGTGGGTCAGAAACCTGGCGAGAGCCGGTTGGATCTGCTCAAGCGCAACCAGGCGGTGTTCGAAGGCATCATCCCCAAAGTCATCGCTAACGCACGAGAAGCGGTCTTGCTTGTGGCGACGAACCCTGTCGACATCATCACGCACATGACTGCCAAGATCGCCGGCAGATACGGCTTCCCCTCTACGCGCGTGATCGGATCGGGAACCACGCTCGATACCGCCCGTTTCCGTTCACTGCTCGGGACTTATCTGGACGTGGATGCCCGTCACGTCCATGCTTACGTCGTTGGCGAACATGGCGATTCAGAAGTGCTCACGTGGTCGACCGTCACCGTGGCAGGTACACCACTCGAGCGCTACTGCAGCCTGCAGGGCATCATCTTCGATGAAGATATCCGCAGCGAGATTGACACCGGCGTGCGTAATGCAGCCTACACGATCATCGAAGGCAAAGGTGCAACATACTACGGTCTCGGCGCTATACTGACACGCCTGGTCGACATCATCGCACACGAGCACCGTTCAGTGCTCACCGTGTGCACACCAACGGGAGAAGTGGAAGGCATCGCCGACGTGACCATATCGCTGCCCTTCCTGATTGACGGCACCGGGGTTGCCCGTCGGCTTCCATTGGAGCTTTCCGAGCAAGAGCATGCCGCCCTGACCGAAAGCACGGCCGTGATCAAGGAAGCTCTTCAGTCGATCGGCTATGATTGAATGAAGATTTGGGAATATTTGAATTGATAAACATGGAATTTAGCCCACTGGATTAGAAAAATATGACGAACAAGAATTTACAGTCTGTCGTCGTGACCGGCGCCACCGGATATATCGGCGGTCGCCTGGTCCCGCGCCTGATCGAGGCTGGATATCCCGTCCGGGTGATCGCCCGCGACCCCTCACGATTGGAAGGTCGCGATTGGCATGATCAAGTTGAGATCTTTCAAGGCGACGCGCTAAAACCCGAGACGCTCAAGCCGGCTCTAGAAGGCGCCTCCGCTGCCTACTACTTGATCCACAGCATGATGGGCGGCAGCGATTTCCACGAGCGCGACAAGAAGGCTGCCCGCCGCTTTTCGGGCGAAGCCAAGAGGGCTGGTGTTGAGAGATTGATTTATCTCGGCGGTCTTGGCGACCCCGACGCCGAGCTGTCCGCCCACCTTCGTTCTCGTCAGGACACCGGCACGTATCTGCGCGAGTCGGGTGTGACCGTCATCGAGTTTCGCGCCGGCATCGTCGTCGGGGCGGGCAGTATCTCCTTCGAGATGATCCGCTACCTCACCGAACGTGTTCCGATCATGATCGCCCCACGCTGGGTCTACACGCGCACGCAGCCCATCAGCATCCGCAACGTGCTCGATTACCTGGTTGCCGGTCTTGAGCTCGAGCAAAATGGCTCGCAGAACATTGAAATTGGCGGTCCCGAGGTGATGACCTATGAAGAAATGCTGCTCGGGTATGCTGACGTACGTGGGTTAAAACGCTTCATCATCCCCGTCCCGGTGCTGACACCAAGGCTATCGTCCTACTGGGTACATTGGGTCACGCCCATACCGGCTGCCATTGCGCAGCCGCTGATCGAAGGGCTGCGCAATGAGGTCGTCGTGCGCTCGGATCAGGCGCGCCAGCGCTTCCCCCACATCGGGCTCGTCGATTACAAGCAGGCTGTCGCCGAAGCGCTCTCCAGCCTCGAAGCGAGAGAGGTCGAGACGGCGTGGAGTGATGCACTTGTGACCACGCAGGGCGATCTCGCCCCGTTCCGACTCACGACTCAGGAAGGCATGATCATCGAGCAGCGCGCCCTCGAGATCGAGGCCTCACCGCAAAGTGTATATAAGGCATTCAGCACGCTGGGCGGCGAGACCGGCTGGCTCTACGCTAACTGGGCCTGGTGGCTGCGCGGCTTGATCGACCGGCTTGTGGGTGGTGTTGGCTTCCGGCGCGGCCGGCGTGACCCCGTGTCGCTCCGGGCAGGAGATGCAGTCGACTTCTGGCGGGTTGAAAGGCTGGTAGAGAACGAGCAATTGCTGCTGCGGGCCGAGATGAAGGTGCCGGGTCGGGCCTGGCTGCAGTTTGACACCAAATCGGTTAATGGTGACACGCAACTGACGCAGACGGCCTATTTTGCACCTAAAGGGCTCTTCGGTTTTCTTTATTGGTATGGCCTCTATCCAATGCACGCAATAATCTTTTCCGGGCTAATTCGTGCAGTCGCCGATGTGGCTGAGAAAACTGGTGCAGAGGCGTGATTTCGAAGGGCAGCACATGAGGGACCGATGAACAGGCGAATTGACCACGATCCCTATTTCCCTTGGAGCCACCTAGGTCTACGTGCTAATCCGTTCCAATCATTAAATCGAGCTGATTGGCTCGAGATCGCATGGCTGCCTGCACAGCTCGCCGCCTGGCTGGAGCAACCGACTGCTGTTCTCCAGATTCTCGGTGAGAAAGGAAGCGGCAAAACCTCGGCGCTGCTTGCAATCAGTAGAACACTTCGCCAGCAGCATTATCAGACCAGTTATGTGTATCTGCCAGCGGATGAACCGCACCCCGAACTGGAGCCGCTTAAGGATGGCGTGTTGATAGTCGATGAAGCCCAACGTCTGAGCCGGCAGGCACGCAAAAGGTTGTTTACTAGTGCCCAAATGAAAACTCAACAGAGGGTAACTGCTCCCAGACTTATCTACAGTTCGCATGAGGATTTCTTAACGTCATCCGTGCAGGATTCGAACGATTTCGTGACCTACACGCTGCATGGTCTCAACGTGCATGATCTGGTTGGGCTGCTCGATCGCCGTGTTCAATTTTTTGCTAGCGGGGAAGATTGCAAGGTACACTTCGAACCAGAGGCCATAGACTTTTTAATCTCAACATTCCTCTCAGACTTGCGCGCGATGGAAGCCTATTTGTATGACTTCTTTCAGGCGATCCCTGCTGAACCGCAAATCAAAGCCGACACTCTTCAGGAATTCAACGGCCGCTAAGATACTTCCGGTCGCATGACGATCGGGATCGACGCACTTGGATCGCGGGTGAACGCAATGTCGATAGACACTTCTACTTCCCAGACAATTCGAACCAGCTGACCAGCGTAGCTCCACGGCTGATCCGGCAAGCGCAGGTGGAAACTATAATGGCGCGGCAACCCACCTTGGAGCATTCCCTGATATAGATCCTGCTCGGCGGCAACTTTCCTGTCTTCGTCACCGCGCCCTTCGGTGCGCCACTGCAGCCGGGCAAATACATGCCGGCAGTTGATGTCTTTCTCGGGGGTCATTTGGACAGATCCCTGCACCACTTCGCCGGGAGCAAAACGCTTTGCCGTTTTTGGAAATTCCGCACCTTGAATCGTTATTTCAATCTTCGTTTCGCTCATCTCAGAAACTCCGCTCGGGAAGAACAGTCAGGTCATACAATTCAACCATGTCCGGCCATTCTTGAATGTCGACATGCACGCGCACGAACCATTCAAGCTTGTTGTGACTCGCTGTGAAGGAGTGCATGGCGTCAGGCGGTATCTGAAGCGTACCATCGCGTCGGACCTCTGCTCCCGCCTCAAATTGTCCCGCTGGGCCCTCAAAGAAGCCCAAGATCTGCTCATGCGTATCGGTGCGGGTGTCAGTGCCCTGTCTATAGGTCGCAGACTCACGGAACAAGAGCTCGATGCGGCAATCCTGCAGCATAGCCGGCAGTCGGAAGCGCTGAAGATAGACCACGCTAAAACGCTCGCCAGTACGGAGCTCCCTCTTTGAAACCGAAATTTGAGGCGGTGCAACCTTCAAGCTGGCAACCGTTCGCCATAACCCTCCGGCGAACATCAGCAACCCGATGGCGATGAACGGCACGCCGAACAGCCATGTCCAGCCACCGCCCCCGCGCCAGGCCAGGAATGTCCAGAGCAGCGAAAACGCCATCCAGAACGCTGCAAAGAGGAAGATGCAGCCGCGCCCTCGTCTTGTATCGGCAGATGCACGCAGTGATCTCATCGCGATCGTTAACCTCACTTAACGGATGGTTTGAGACATCCTACACAAAAACAGAGTTTTGCGCATCAACCCATGCAATCCGAAATACAGTCTATCCGCGTTGCGGTACTAAACTTGCAGCCTGCCGATTGCAGACACTCACTATGCTTGTGGGGGTTAGATCATGATATACGACAGTCATTTAATTCAAACGATCGTTGCAGTGATGCCGCGATGTGCTGGACGGATCCTTACCAAAAGCAGGTCATCTTGGACCCATTAATTCTTGTAGTGGATGATGAACCCGCGTTCTGCGAGGTTGTCTGCGAAATCCTTAGAGCCGCCGGCTACCGGGCCATCAAAGCTTCACATGTGCAGGAGGCCTATCTACGCCTGGCCGAGCAGAAGCCCGATTTAATCCTCACTGATGTGATGATGCCCGAGATCGACGGTCTGACCTTCACGCGTCAGTTGAAAGCCCACCCAGACCACGCCTTGATCCCCGTGGTCGTTGTCAGCGCACGCACATCTGCGGACGATCAGCGAGAAGCGCTCGCCGCTGGGGCGGTCCGGATGCTGCCAAAGCCTTTTTCCTCAGCTCAACTGGAATCGTTGGTCCATTCCCTGTTGAGATAGGCTTGACGGTCTGGGCCTATCCACCTGCGCATAAATTAAGATCTGATTTGTCGATTTCTTGACGCAAACCACTCGCTGGGATAGAATTCCCGCAGATAATTTCGCCATAAGGAGAGTTACGGATGACTGCTCGTCGTGTCATCAACTGGGTAGTTTCTCTATCGGTTGGTCTGATCACTACGTTTATAACGATTCGTCTGTTCGAGACGACCCTGGACAAATTCTCACTTGGAAATGCAATCATGATCTTCCTCTCAACAAGTGCGATCGTCTTCGTCTGGCTGGACTTCATACTTAAGACAAACTACCTTCGCAATTAACTTCATCCAGGATCGATGTGTCCTGTTCTCCTGAAAAAAACCGCCCCGCAATGCGGGGCGTTATCTATTCAACATTGACTTCATACCGCACCCAGCACTTCAAGCTTACGAATAAGCTCACTTGAATCCAATTCCTTCAGCAGGTAGGTCACCGCTCCTGCTCGAGCAGCAGCTAGTTCCTCCCAGGTTTTCTGATAACTGGTCAGAACGACGAGGTGTGGTGCTTCAGGAAGCGCAGCAATCTGCCGCGTGAGTTCAAGCCCCATGCCGTCTTTGCGTTTCACCTCGATCAGGATGATGTCAGGCTTCAATGATGAGATCTCGTCAATGACCCGTTCGCATTCCGCAGCATGCCCAACCACGCTGAGACTCACGGATTGACTCAGCCTATCAGCCAGTGCCCTTCTCACCGGTTCATGTTCATCGATGATATATAGCCTGGTCTTCATCCCGCCAGCATGGCCTCCCTTTGACTTCAGTATAGTTTTTGCAGGGATACTGGCGAAGTGACCTCTTTCCCGATGCAAGCGTAACATGTCACGCGAGGCGATTACATTTGATTGGAAATTTAAATTGATGGATGTAGCGCCAGGGATTACTCGCCGGCGGGGAACCGGACGGTGATCGTCGTGCCCTGCCCAGGGCTCGAAACGATATCGAGTTCGCCGCCGACTTTCTTCGCACGCTGAGCCATGTTGGAGAGGCCATGTCCCAGAAGTTCAGTTTCGGCATCAACCTCGAAACCCAGACCATTATCGATGACCTGTAGTGTAATCGTGTCATCGCTTACCTCACGCAAGCTGACCAGCACCCGCTTAGCTTTAGCGTGCTTGGCAGCATTGGCGAGCGCTTCCCGAGCGACATGGAAGAGTTCTGTGGTTGCTCTGCCGTCGATACGCTCGATGATATCGTCTTCAATGATTAGTTCGGCGTCGACAAGCGTGTTGGCTTTGAATTCGCGCACGAGCACCTCGAGCGCTTTCTCTACATCGTCGGTAGCGATCTTTGAGGGCTGGAGATCGAGAATGTACGTTCGTAGATCACGTATCGCTTTGTTCAAACCATCGATGGCCTGGTCGATTTTCTCCACAGCATCGGGTACTTCATCCTTTACCAGCAGCCGTGTGTAATCCATGGTAAGCCCCACGGCATAAATCGACTGAATGATGCCGTCATGCAGATCCATGCCTATGCGCTCACGCTCCTCGAGCACGGCGAGCCTTTGCGCCTGGCGGTATAGACGCGCGTTCTCCACCGAGATGCCGACACCAGCCCCTATCGCCCTCAAAAGCCCCACCTCGCGCTCACCAATTTCGCGTTTGTGCTTGAGCGCAAAACTCAACACACCGGGGACCTTCCCGGGGGCGTTTAGCGGCACTGCGACCAGCGTCTGAAAACCTCGCTCCATCACAGATTTCCGCAGGAAGTTGATATCATCACCAAGGTTGTCAGTCCACTGTGCTTCGCCGCTCTGGGCGACCAATCCAATCAGGCCCTCGCCCCGCTTGAAACGGTCCACCTCCCAGAACGCCTCCGGGTCCTCACCAATATGGATTGCTTTTCGGTAACTGCCCTCGGATCCATCCAGCAGGAAGATTTCACCCGCATCGGCTTCAAAGAGCGATATCACACGTTCGAGCATGTCTTCCAGGAGCCGATCGAGATCACGTGGCAGGCTGACCGCCGTGGCGAGCGAGTACATCAATCCCAATTCCTCGTTGCGCTTTGTGAGCTCGGTTTCGCTGTCAGAGATTTTTTGGTACAGCTTTGCGTTCTCGATAGCCGCAGCCGCATGAGCGGCGAGCATCTCGATGAAGCGCTGATCTTCGAGCGAGAAAGCCGGTTCGTCGATCTTGTCGGTGAGGTAGATATGTCCCAGCCGTTTTCCATAGGCGGCGATCGGTACTCCCAGAAATGAATGCATTTCCGGGTGGCCTTCAGGAAAGCCTGCCGAGCGTGGATCTTCGGGGATATCTGGAATTCGAATTGACTGGCCGGTGCGCAGCATCTCACCGATCAGACCCTCCCCTACAGGACGATGAGAAATCGCCTCTACCTGTTCCTCGGAGAGACCTAAGGTGAGAAACGTCTCCAGTTCTCCAGATGCAGTTGGGATCCCGAGCGCGGCGTACTTGGCGTTTGTTAATTCCTTGGAGGCATGCAGGATCCGTTGGAGCACGCCCTCTAGCGAAAGATCGGAGACGATGCTTAATGTTGCGCGGTGGAGCGCTACGATGTCAGAATGCAAATCGGAATACCTTTCCTGGGATTCTTCCGCTTGCTGGAGATTTACTGTTTGAGTGCTCATGTGCTCCTTCCAAGCAAATTCTACCGCGCTGGCACCCGGTACGCCAATACATTCCTGGTTTGGTCCATAATCACCACGACAATATTTTACATAACTGAATCGAAGCTCACCGGGTCTACGCTGAAAGCTCAAACTGATAGTTTTTGCCAGACTTCTCCGCTTATGAATCTATGTGGTTACCTGAACAACAAGTTGTGAGGCACAGCATTGAGCTCATCATCTCGCTTACCTGGCTTCTACCGGCTATCACGCTCGGAACGGTTATCGAGGGTCATCGAAGAGACCGTCTGGAGCCATGAAGAAGCGGACCTCTTTAATAACCCCGGTGGTTTAGAGTACGAAGCAGCCGAGCACATGATCGAGAATGTGGTCGGCACATTTGCGCTTCCGCTCGGGATGGCCACAAATTTCGTGGTCAACGGACGCGAGGTGCTGATCCCCATGGCGGTGGAGGAGCCTTCCATCGTCGCCGGCGCTTCCTACATGGCGAAGGTTGCACGCCGCGGCGGTGGTTTCAGCGCGACCACGACCGAGCCCGAGATGATCGGTCAGATCCAGGTGTTGGAGATCGAGGATCTTGCGGCTGCAATCGCTGCGCTCGAGGCTCATGAGAAGGATCTGCTGGATATCGCAGACACTGCTGATCCGCTGCTGGTGGAGCTGGGCGGCGGCGCACGCCAGCTCGAGTATCGTCGTTTTGACGAGTCTCCAGTCGGACCCATGCTGGTCGCGCACTTGATTTTTGACACCCGCGACGCGATGGGCGCCAATGCCATCAACACCGCTCTCGAGCGTATGGGACCGGAAATAGAAAAGCTCACCGGGGGTCGCGTCCACTTACGCATACTCTCCAACCTCGCCGATCGGCGCCTTGCCAGAGCATCGTGCCGCATACCGGCGGAGGCTTTCGACGACGATGACTTCGAGGGTCTCTCCGTGATCCGCGGTGTTGAGGAAGCCTGGGCGTTCGCCGCGGTCGATCCCTACCGCGCCGCAACCCATAATAAAGGCATCATGAATGGAGTCGATGCGGTCGTAATCGCCACCGGGAATGACTGGCGGGCGATAGAAGCCGGCGCGCATGCTTATGCGGCTCGCTCGGGAAGCTACACTTCTTTGAGCACCTGGCGAGTCAACGATGACGATCAATTGGAAGGCACGCTCGAGATGCCGATGGCGGTCGGTACCGTGGGCGGAGCCACGAGGGTGCATCCCCTGGCGCAAGCCAATTTACGGCTGATGGGCATCTCGAGTTCGCGAGAACTTGCGGAGATTATCGTATCCGTCGGGCTCGCTCAAAATCTGGCGGCGATGCGCGCCCTTGCCACGGAGGGCATACAGCACGGGCACATGGCGCTGCACGCTCGCCAGGTAGCCATCGCAGCCGGCGCTCGAGCCGAGCAGATCGACCGAATCGCCCAATCCATGATTGAAGCGGGTGATATTAACATCGCCTATGCTGAAAAGCTGGTGAAGCATCTAAACCAAGCATAGATATTTAAATGGCGCATCGTTTCTCAGGTTCCAATTCATGCGCCGCTTGAAAGGTAAAAAATGGAACAGTCACAATTCAGCCGCATGCTCAAGCCGGACCGCGATGTTGGCATCGTAGGCTATGGCGCTTACATTCCACGTTTCAGGTTGCCTGCCAGCGAGGTCTCCCGTGTCTGGAGAGGTGGCTCGGGCGGAGC
The DNA here is from genome assembly GCA_965603565.1 of uncultured Anaerolineales bacterium. Lineage (GTDB taxonomy): Bacteria > Chloroflexota > Anaerolineae > Anaerolineales > E44-bin32 > E44-bin32. Next base: position 27,992 of record CBFDDM010000005.1, read on the forward strand.
GCCGATAGAAGAGAAGGCGGTAGCCGGATTAGATGAAGACGTCATCACGATGTCGATTGAAGCGGCGCGCAACGCGCTCGCACGCACCGACATTCATCCCGGACATATCCGCGCCGTCTGGGTAGGCTCCGAATCCCATCCTTATTCGGTCAAGCCAACCTCCACCGTTGTTGCAGAGGCGATCGGTGCCACACCGCATACGCTGGCGGCCGATTGGGAGTTCGCCTGCAAGGCCGGGACGGAGGCCGTCCAGGCTGCGATCGGCTTCGTCGGCTCTAAGATGGCCGATTACGCGCTGGCCATCGGCATGGACACCGCCCAGGGACGGCCCGGCGATGCGCTTGAATATACTGCAGGGGCCGGCGGAGCGGCATTCATCCTGGGACCCGAAGAGCAATCCCTTGCCGCGGTAGAAGGGAGCTATTCCTTCGCTACCGACACACCTGACTTCTGGCGGCGGGCCGATGAAAAATACCCCGAACATGGTGAACGCTTCACCGGGGAGCCGGCCTACTTCCGGCATATCACCAGCGCAGCTGAAGCGCTGATGGAGTCGATGGAAACCACGCCCGAAGACTATCGTTTCGCTGTTTTTCACCAACCAAACACGAAATTCCCCCAGCGTGTTGCCCGCAGTCTGGGCTTCTCGACCGAGCAGATCGAGACCGGTCTGCTCGTCCCGCGCATCGGCAATGTTTACGCAGGATCCGCGCTGGTCGGCTTTACCGCGATATTGGATGTGGCCAGTCCAGGCGATCGTATCTTGCTTGTCTCCTATGGTTCCGGCGCTGGCTCAGATGCCATAAGTTTGCGAGTCACTGATCAGCTAACCGGACGACAGGATGCCGCGCCCAGCACAGAGAGCTACATCGCCCGCAGAATCGAAATCGACTATGCGACCTACGCGCGCTACCGTGGAAAGTTGGCACTTCAATGACGAACTCAAACTTCCCACCACAGGATATCTACATTATCGGCGTCGGCATGACACCAGCAGGTGAGCACTGGGAGAAATCTCTCCGAGAGTTGGCGCTGGACGCGATGATCCCGGCCCGGCAGGAAGCCGGCGGGATCGCACCTGAGGCACTATATGTGGCTAACATGCTGGCTCCGGTACTTTCCAGACAATCTCATCTAGGTGCGCTGCTGGCCGACTTCGCCGGAATGCGTGGGATTGAAGCGGTCACGCTCGAAGCAGCAGGCGCGTCCGGCGGGATGGCACTGCGCCATGCTGTGATGGCGATCGCCTCCGGTCTGGTGCGATCAGCCCTGGTCGTCGGTGTAGAAAAATTCTCAGAACGGGTTAGCTCCGAGATCGAAGCGGCGCTGTCCACCGCCGGTGATGCGGATTTCGAATCGGTCCATGGTGTAACCCAGACGGCACTGGCGGCGATGCTCATGCGACGCTATCAGGTTGAATTTTCAGCACCATCGGATGCGTTTGCGGGCTTCAGCGTCACGGCCCATGCCAACGGCGCCGGCAATCCGCTTGCCATGTTCCAACGCGCAATCAAAGCTGAATCCTACCAGCGCGCCGGTATGGTGAGCGATCCGTTAAATATGTTCGACGCCGCCCCGATGGCGGATGGTGCCGCGGCGCTTATGGTCGCTGCTGGAGACGCAATCCCAGCCGATTCGCGCTATCCAAAGATCCGCATCGCAGCTTCGAGCGCGGCTGTTGACGCGGTCGCGCTGCATGACCGCCGTGACCCGCTCGATTTCTCAGCTGTAAGAGATTCGACTGCAGAAGCGCTCAAGCAGGCACGGCTCGAACGCGACCAGATCGACCTGTTTGAAGTGCATGACCGCTATACGATCTACTCAGCGCTTACGCTTGAAGCCGCCGGCTACGCCGAGCGGGGCAAAGCGTGGCAGCTGGCTCAAAACGGGCAGGTTTCGCTGAATGGCAGCTTGCCTATCACCACATTTGGTGGTTCCAAGGCGCGCGGGGATACTGGTGGAGCAAACGGCGTCTATCAGGCAGCCGAAGCGACGCTGCAGCTCCAGGGCCGCGCCGGCGAAATTCAGATCCGGAACGCTAAAACCGCGATGATTCAGGCGTTGGGCGGGGCTGGCGCGACAGCGGTCACACATATCCTGACCGGGTCTGAGACCGCCTGAGAGTGTCCTGATAGTTCCTGAGAGTCTCCTTCACCTAAACTGTACACTGAGTTTCACCGAGCTATTCAATACAGAGGTGACCTTTTCATGGAAGTTTCGAGCCATTGGCGTGTAAAACAACAACGCTACGCACTGATCGGCGAAGTTTGTCCGTCCTGTGAAGCAAAAATTTTCCCACCGCGTGATGTCTGTCCAGAATGTGGTGATGAGGCCAAAACCCATTACCAGTTCAGTGGGCTCGGCGAAGTTTATTCGTACACCACGCTTTATGACGCGCCCCAAGGGCATGAAGCACAGATTCCTTATACTCTGGCGCTCGTAAGGCTGGAAGAAGGACCCCTCGTCACGGCGCAGTTGACCGATCTGGACGACGAAAACATCGAGGTCGGCATGCCTGTCGAGATGGTCACACGTAAACTGCGCTCGGACGGCGAACGTGGCATGCTTGTTTACGGCTACAAATTCCGACCGAGATTGCAGGCTGCATAAGTCAAATCCCGCTCCGACGTGGACCGGACCCGGCAAATAGCCGGGTCCGGTTCGTTTTCATTAATTTGCACTATCTTCTACAATACACATGTTTTCAGGCACCAGATGCGTGAACGGATGCTTGACGCACCCAAACACCTGTGCTAGTATGCGCGCTTGATGGTTGCTTGGGAGCTGTACAAAGGTCCCAACGAACCAAGGAGGAGCAGATGTCTACCTTGCGCCCAAGAACGATGATTCTGACCGCATTGCTCATGGTCGTCCTGATCTTGAGCGGATGCACCCGCTCGGCATCCACACCGCCACCGTCCGAGGATGAGGGCGCCCCTAGCGGGTCACAGTCCGAGACGCAGGCGACGATGGACGCGGTGCGATCGGCAATATTGACCCAGACCGCACAGGCGCTGGAAGGTGGTGCAGCCACGGCGACACCGACGCCTGAACCTACGGATGCAGCTGCTACCGCGACGCCGGCGGAAGCTGAAGAGACCGAGACAGATGAAGCTCAGGCCGATTTCGTAGAATACACCGTGCAGCCTGGCGATTGGATCTTCAAGATCGCCCGTGATTACGGGATCGATCCGCAAGTGATCATCGATGCTAACGACCTGGCTTCACCGAACTCACTTGAGGTTGGTATGGTCCTACAGATACCGATATCTGGCGAACCCGTGCCCGAGGAGACTGAGGAAGCCGAAGAGGGAGAAGAGGGCGAAGAAGTGGCCGAAGATGATGCCACCAGCGTGGCCGGGACGACCACCCACGTCGTTCAGCCAGGCGAATGGATCTGGCAAATCGCCCGAGTGTATGGCGTTGACCCTCAGGACATCATCGATATCAACAACCTCACCTCGCCGGCGACGATCTATCCCGGCCAGGAATTGATCATCCCCTAGCAAATCAAAAATGCACCTCCGGCGGGGCGGCTGTATTAGCCGCCCCGTTTTACATCCCAAGGATTGGATATGGATTACGAGACAATTGACAGCGAACAGATTTTCTCAGGGCGCGTATTTGACGTGCAAACAGACACCGTCCGCACGCCAGAGGGCTCGTCGATGAAGGTTGATCTTGTCAAGCACCGTGGTGCGGTGGCAATTATCGCCATCGATGCGGATGAGAAACTGCTGCTCGTGCGACAGTACAGGCACCCGGCAGGCAAGCTCCTCCTGGAACTCCCGGCCGGCACACTCGAGAGTGATGAGCCTCCGGAGCAGTGTGCCCGACGCGAGAGCAGAGAAGAGATCGGTTATGAACCTGGCGAGCTAACCCGTGTAGGTGGTGGTTTCATGGCTCCCGGCTACTCGACGGAATTCATCCATTTTTTCATCGCCCGCGATCTAAAATCCGCGCCGCTGCCTCAGGATAAGGACGAAGATATCCGCGTCGAGCGCATAGCACTCCACGACATCCGCTCCCGGATCTTGTCTGGGCAGATCGAGGACGTGAAAACGATCGCCGGTCTCACACTGACGGAAGCCTATCTCGCCGGAGATGTGACTGAATAGAAACAGCCAGCATCTCTGGACGTCCCATGTTGCGCTATGGTATACTTTTTCTCCGCCGCCCTGCATGATCGGGCGGCAGGTCATGTGTAATGCAGTTGTTCAATACGAGGATGGATGGTTATCATGGATGACCTATTGAAAAGCGTACAAGCACCCGTAAATACTGAACTTCCCGACCTCCGCCCGGGTGATTCTGTTTCCGTTCATTTCCGCATCAGCGAAGGTGACCGCGAGCGTGTCCAGGAGTTCAAGGGCACCGTAATTGGTATCCGTAGGGGTGCCAATGCGGCCAACTTCACCGTGCGCAGGACAGCCACTCACGGGATCGGCGTCGAGAGAACATTCCCGCTTCGATCCCCGCGCCTTGAGAAGGTCGATGTTCAGCGACGCGCCCATGTGCGCCGCTCGAAACTCTACTTCCTGCGTGACCGCAGCGGTAAGAAGGCTCGCCTGAAGGAAAAGCGCGACTGAAAAGAAATACCACCGATCCAGCGCAGCGGGTATCGCTGCGCTTTTTTCTTTTAAATCTGCGGCCGCGTGGAAGTTTGATGTAAGATTAAGCAATGAGCGAAAAACGACCTCTAGGAATCTTCGATTCGGGCATTGGTGGCCTCTCGGTATTGAAAGAGATCCACGCCCTGCTTCCGGGCGAGGACATCCTCTATTTTGCGGACCAGGCTCATGTCCCTTATGGCTCGCGCTCCCTCGATCAGGTCCGCAGGCTCTCTGAAGAAATCACGCGCTGCCTCGAAGGACGAGGCGCCAAAGTGATTGTCATGGCCTGCAACACCGCCTCGGCAGCGAGCCTGCATTACCTGCGGGCGATCTTCCCGGAACTGCCCTTTATCGGCATGGAGCCAGCAGTAAAGCCAGCCGCGGAGCGCACCAGCAGCGGCATCGTCGGTGTGCTTGCCACACCGGCCACTTTCCAGGGCGAGCTTTTCGCCTCCGTCGTCGACCGCTTCGCAGAGGACATTCGCGTGCTGCAAACCACCCTTCCAGGACTGGTTGAACATATCGAGGCGGGCGAGCTCGACGGTCCCGAAATCACCCGGATCCTGAAACAGGGCATAGAACCGCTGCTTGAGCGTGGCGCGGACACGCTCGTCCTTGGCTGCACCCATTTCCCATTCGTGCTCACGACGATCCAATCGCTCAGCGGCGACAGGGTCGAGGTGATCGACCCCTCGCCCGCGATCGCGAGGCGCACGCAGCAGGTGCTCGAAGAGAACCGCTCGATTTCATCATCTGCTCACAAGGGCTCGATCGAGTATCTGACCTCTGGCGATATCGATCAATTCAAGCGCGCTCTGAAACAGCTTGCGATGCCTCCCGGTGAGGTAAAACAGGCCCTCTGGGAAGAGGGACGTTTACGAGCGGCGAAAGTTAAATAAAGAACGGGCGCAGTGGCAAGCGCCCGTTCCAGCTAATCGATCCAGACCATCAGCCGGGATTCTCTTTCTCCACCCCGGCTTCTTTCAAATCCTTTGCGGACAATTTCGCCACCGCCGCCACAGTTTCGCCCTTCTTCAGATCCACCACCCGCACCCCCATCGTGGCGCGTCCGGCCTGGCTGACCTGTTTTACTTTGGTGCGCAGCACGATGCCGCCGCTCGAGATGATCGTGAGATCGTCCTCCTCATTGACGACACGCGCCGAGGCTATTTTGCCGGTCACATCGCGCTTTTTACGGCTCAGAGTCACAACGCCCAGTCCACCCCGGTTTTGCGCCGGGTACTCATCCAGCGACGTCCGCTTGCCGTAGCCCTTCTCGGTGACGACCAACAGATCCTCACCTGGTACGACCACATTCATACCGGCGAGATAGTCTCCCTTTCGTAAACGCGCAGCCTTGACGCCCATCGCGGGACGACCCATCGAGCGCACCTGCGTCTCGTGGAAACGAACCGCCTGGCCCTGCTCTGTGACGATGATGATATCGTCATCCCCGCTGGTCAGCCGCACCCAGCCGAGCACGTCGTCGCCCTCCAGACCGATGGCAATTAAGCCGGATGGTCGCACGGAAGCGAACTCGGCAAGCTCAACGCGCTTGATCTTGCCGTTGCGAGTGGCCATCGTGCAGTACTGCGCCTCTTTGAAATCTTTCACAACCACCGCAGCCGTTACTCGCTCATTCACGTTCATGGCAAGGATGTTGACCATCGGGATGCCGCGCGCCGTGCGATCTGCATCCGGGATCTGGTACACACGCTCTGAATACACCTTGCCCTTGTCTGTAAAGAACATAACGGTGTCGAGCGAACGAGCGGGGATGAGCATCATGATCTCATCCTCATCCTTCATGGAATGACCCTGCACACCTCGGCCGCCGCGTCCCTGGCTGCGGTAGGACTTGGCAGTGACGCGTTTCACGTAGCCCCTCTGCGTGATGCTGATCAGCACGGCTTCGTCCGCCACCAGATCCTCTTCATTGATCTCCTCGCTCGCGTCGGGAGCGATGCGCGTGCGGCGCTCGTCGCCGTACTTCTCGGAGAGTTCATCCACGTCCTGCTGGATCAGCGCCAGAATCTTCTTAGGGCTTGCCAGCAGGTCTTCCAGATAGGCAATCTGACCGAGGATATCCTTATGTTCGTCTTCGATCTTCTGACGCTCGAGCGCGGCAAGGCGGCGCAGCTGCATATCGAGGATCGCCTGAGATTGGATATCTGAGAGGTCGAAGCGCTCCATCAAACGTTCCTTGGCGACATCCGCATCCGGTGATTCCCGAATGGTCTGGATCACATCATCCAGATTGGCCAATGCGATCAGCAAGCCCTCGAGCACGTGCGCCCGGTGTCGGGCCTTCTCGAGCTCGTGCTCGGAGCGGCGAACGATTACGTTGCGTCTGTGCTCGATATAAGCCAGGAGCGCCCGCTTCAGAGAGAGCATGCGCGGCTCGTTATCCACGAGCGCAAGCAGCTGTACGCCGAATGTGGTCTGCAGCTGTGTGTATTTATAGAGCTGATTGAGTACCTTCTTGGGCTGTGCGCCGCGTTTGAGCTCAATAACGATGCTCAATCCACGTCGATCAGATTCATCGCGCAGATCAGAAATGTCCGTCAAGCGATCGCCACGGACCAACTCGGCGATGCGTTCGATCAGCGTTGTTTTATTAACCTGATAGGGAATTTCGGTAACGACGATCCGGTAGCGGCTTGTTCCCATCTCTTCGATGTTCGCCACGCCCCGCAGCACAATGCGCCCTTTTCCAGTGCTATAAGCCTGCTTGACGCCCTCGATGCCCACGATCGTGCCGCCGGTGGGAAAATCCGGACCGGGGATGAATGACATCAATTCATCAAAGGCGATCTCCTCGACGCGATCGTAATTATCAACCATAAAATGGATCGCGCTCGCGAGTTCGATCAGGTTGTGCGGGGGGATATTTGTCGCCATGCCAACAGCGATGCCCGAAGAGCCATTGAGCAGCAGATTTGGTAATCGACCGGGCAGAACGACCGGTTCTCGCTCTGATCCATCGAAGTTATCGACGAAATCAACGGTGCTCTTCTCAATATCGACGAGCAGCTCTGACGCCAACGCATCCATGCGTGCCTCTGTGTAGCGCATCGCCGCGGGTGGATCGCCATCGATCGAACCAAAGTTGCCCTGCCCATCGACCAGTTCATAGCGCATCGAGAACCACTGTGCCATGCGAGCCATAGCATCATATACGGCTGCATCGCTGTGCGGATGGTATTTACCTAAAACCTCACCGACGATACGGGCCGACTTGCGGTAGGCCGAATTTGGCCTGATACCCATCTGGTGCATCGCGTAGAGAATACGCCTGTGCACTGGCTTAAGGCCATCGCGGGCATCCGGAAGCGCTCGGGCCACGATTACGCTCATGGCATAATCGAGATAAGCTCCACGCATCTGATCGTCAATATCAACCTGACGTATTGTCCCTATTTCCATACGGATTCAGCTCTCACTTCGCTTCGAAATTGGGTGATTTCAAGTGGAAGCCCGCAGTGCGCGGGCCACCCCCTAATTATACCTCGCAAGGCCCTCCGGGGCATCCTCTGGAGAACCCATTCCCACACATAAAACTATTAGTTATGTCAAGTAAATTCGGGATTCAGGGGATCGGTTCGAGGATGACCTGGATTTCGACCTTTTCGGGGTCAAGAGGCAGCAAATGACTGAGCAAGACAGCAAACTGCGTCGCGCTGGTGGAGAGGGCGACATGCGTATCTTCCAGCTCCAGAAGCGTCTGCAGTTCCGGATTCGCGCCCAACCGGGCCACCTGGAGGACCATCCCTTCAAGGATGTTGGCCTGCAGCCTGGTGGACCCTACCGGATCACCTTCAAAGATCGAGAGCAGTGCCAGTACCTGCTCGCCGGTCAGCACCTCACTACCGACCGGGAAGCCAAGATCGCCTTCGATAGGCAGGCCGCCGGCATAATCGATGAGCATGGCGAACGCGGCTCGATCGAGTGTCGCCACGTGGTGAATCTCCACCCGCAGGGCACGTTCAAGCGCCTCCAGGAACGGAGGCGACACGTTCCCTTCCTGCGTCCAGGCGAAGAACGATTCAATCGTGACATTCGCACCCGTGACCAGATCGAGATTGGACGGAACCCCTGAGAGCACGACCGAATTGTTAGGCGGCTCCATGCTGAGGAGCCAGATCGCCTGGAGCTCCGGGTCCGGGTTGGCCATGTTATCCACCCCCACAACTAACACCGTTGTTTGCTGGCTGCGCTCCGGATTGAACCACCTTGAAAAGCCGTCTTCCGGGAACAACCGCAGCACGGAAGGCACGGGTGAAGCATCGGTGTTCTCGCCGAGAACCACCGTCGCAAAACCGACGCAGAAGCAGACTGCCGCCAGCACAATCACAACGACCGGACGCTTCTTCACGATTTGCGAATCGCTTTCATTCAACTTTCACCCTTGCCACTCTTTTGCGTCACATGTTCTGCTCTGAAAATTTCGTTCTGCATGGATCCAAACACCCTGTATTGGATTTGCCCAGAACCATTCTCAAGTTAATCCAGCAGATTCTTATATGGGAAACATTTTCATTATACAGCCCTAAGACGAATGGAACCATGAGAAATAAGCTTCAGATCGAATCGATGGCCCAAAGCTCACTCCAAATCGTCCGCTCACAAATTGACGCCAAGGCAGGTTGATGCTAAAAATCGATTACGCCACAGGAGGTCCTTATGCGAACAATGCGATTGCGATGGGGCTTTATCTTGGGTGTCGCCTTCATCCTTCTACTGATCCTTCTTTTTATCGCCTCTGTCGTACTCATCCGACGCCCATTCCCGAAAACAAATGGCACTATTAAGTTGACCGGGTTAGAAGCGCCGGTTGAGGTTTATCGAGACGCCGCCGGCGTTCCCCATATTTATGCGTCCAACCCGAACGATCTCTTTATGGCCCAGGGATTCGTCCATGCTCAGGATCGCTTCTGGCAGATGGAGTTCTCCCGCCGTGTCGGCAACGGTACACTTTCGGAAATTCTGGGAGCAGGCACGCTGGAGACCGATCGGTTCATCCGCACGCTTGGCTGGCATCGAACCGCCGAGGCTGAGCTCGAGCAGTTAGATCCCGAAATGCGGACTGCACTTGACGCATACGCTCAGGGCGTTAACGCCTATCTCGCCTCGAAAGGCAGCGCGTATGGTCTTGAATTCGGGGTTCTGCGCATTACAGGCGTTGATCTAGAGCCGGAGCCCTGGACAGCACTCGATACGATCAACTGGGGGAAGGTCATGGCCTGGGATCTGGGTGGAAACCGATCAATCGAGCTTGCCTACGCCCATTTGATCGACCGGCTTGGTCAAGAAGCATATGGCCAGTTGGTCCTGCCGTACGGTGATGACAAACCGGTCATTGTTGGGGAACTGCCCTCAGCCGTGAGCCTGGCCAGCATCCCGGAGATTGCCACCCGGCGCCTGGCGTTTGGCGAAGATGACCATCTGGGAAGCAACAACTGGGTTATCTCCGGAACTCGCACCGCGAGCGGATATCCGCTGCTGGCGAACGACACCCACCTCGGTATCCAACTGCCATCCATCTGGTATGAGAACGGAATACATTGTTCACCCGTCGGCCCTGAATGCCCTTACAATGTCGTCGGCTTCACCTTCCCCGGCGTGCCTGGAGTGATCATCGGTCACAACGACCGTATCGCCTGGGGAGTCACGAACGTCGGCCCGGATGTGCAGGATCTCTTCATCGAACGCCTCAACCCCCAGAACCCCAACCAGTATGAAGTGCGCGGCCGCTGGGAGGACATGCAGATCATCGAGGAGCCGATCTACATCGCTGGTGAGGAGCAGCCCGAAATCGTGCGCGTGCGTGTCACCCGTCACGGCCCGATCATCAACGACATCGCCGGCGGCACGAACGAGGAATGGTCCTACGGCTGGCAGCCGCTGGCTCTCGCATGGACTGCTCTGGAACCCGGAACGATCTGGAAAAGCGTCTTGATGATCAATCGAGCGCAGGATTGGGAGAGCTTTCGCGAAGCTCTGTCCCATTGGGACGTACCCAGCCAGAATTTTATCTATGCCGATGTTGACGGAAACATCGGCTACCAGACACCCGGCAGGATTCCAATACGCGCATCCGGTGACGGTTCGCTGCCTGTGCCCGGCTGGAGCGGCGCCTACGACTGGGTTAATTACATCCCCTACGAACAGCTGCCCCGCGCCTTCAATCCGGAGAAGGGTTACATCGTCACTGCAAACAACGCCGTCGTCGACGACTCATACCGCTACTTTATCAGCAACGATTGGGCTCCGGGGTACCGTGCTGAGCGGATTTCGGAGCTGATCGAATCCAAGAACGCCCTCAGGATAGAAGATATGCAGGCGATCCAGGGGGATAACACGACGCTCTACGCCCAGGATCTCCTGCCAGCACTTCTCGCGCTCGAACCGCAAGATCCACGTTCGGCCGAAGCACTTGACCTGCTGCGCGCCTGGAACGGTGTCGCCGACCGCGACAGCAGCGCCGCAGCGATTTATGCGGCCCTGCGCGTCCATATGCTCAGGAAAATCTTCGCCGACGAACTTGGCGACGAATTGATGGATAGAATGCGCGGTCAGCTCAGCAAAGCTTTGCCCTCTATCCTTGAAGATGAACAATCACATTGGTTCGACGACATCGACACCGAGGAGCTTGAAGATCGGGACGCTATCCTGCTTCTCTCACTCCAGGAGGCACTCGACGATCTGCACGAACGTATGGGTGATAGAATGGAAGACTGGCGCTGGGGCGACATTCACACGGCGACGTTCCGCGACCAAGGACTGGGACAGAGCGGCATTGCACCGCTCGAGTGGATCCTGAATCGGGGACCCTACGAAGTCGATGGTGCAAGCTACGCCCCGAACGCCACGAGCTACAGTCTCGCTGACCCTTACGCGGTAACTGGTTTGCCGTCGCAGCGTATGATCGTTGATCTGCAGTATTTCGAGAATTCCTTGAGTATGCACACAACCGGTCAATCCGGACATGCTTTCAACAAACATTACGCAGATTTTATCGATCATTGGAGGAATATCGAATACCATCCGATGCTATGGACCCTCGGCCAGGTCGAGGCTGCGGCTGATAAACAGTTGACGCTGATGCCCTGACCCAACGGTGCAGCTCATTAAAAGGTAAGGGCCCAACGCGATGTTGGGCCCTTGTTCTATTTCGGATCGTGGCTAGAAAACGAGAACCCTTCCCGTAACCATCAGGCACATGAGCCCCATTACGATGATCGTTCCAAGGAGCAGCAGGGACAGAATGAACCGCTGGGATGGCTTCAAGCCCAGAAAATAGCCGCGTCGACGTGGTGCAGCCGGTTCACCGATATCGAATGGGTTATCCTGTGGTTCCTCAAATTCCGGCTCGCCATCTGACATCTGGCGTAAGTTGTCAAACATCCTTCACCTCCAAATCGACGTGCAGATGACGCTTGCGCTTATGCGAACTTACAGGGAAACCCATCATCTGCAATCGCGCCATCAGTGTATTGAAAATTTAATTCCTGTCAACGGGCCGTAATTGCCGGCCTCCAACCCCGATCTTCAGGACTTCACCCGAGAACAACTGCAATCGAAGCTGTCCTTGCTCGGTGATACCGACCAATTTGCCGGTACTGTCCATCTGCTCTCCGGAAACACGAACTGTCTTGTCCTTGTAAGCCAGATTCCTATCCCACGCAGTTATGAGTTCACCAGTCCCAAGCTGTTTGTAACGATCCGAAAGGGCTTCCAACACCTGCTGGATCACCTCGAGACGCTCGACCTTATTGCCCAGTTCATCATCGAGACAAGCCGCCGGGAAATCAAACTTCTCCTTGTTTCTGAGCGAGTCTTTGTGGACATTGATGCCAATGCCCATTACAGAGTACAGCAACTGGCCATCCATCCAACCGCTCTCGACGAGCACGCCTGCAGCCTTCCCTCCTGAGACAAGGACATCATTGGGCCATTTAATCCAGGCTTGAATTCCCAGGCGCTCCAACGCTTCCACGGTAGCGAGTGCACCCAGCACGGTCATCTCGCCGATTTGTGCTGTGGATACATCATCCGGGCGTAAGACCAGGCTCATCGCCACTGCGCTGCCGGGCGGCGTTGACCATCTGCGACCTGCTCGGCCGCGACCGCCTGTCTGCTCATCGGCGACGACCATTGTCCCATGCGCCGCGCCGTCACTCGCTAGCCGCTTGGCTTCGTCATTTGTCGACCCGATTCTCTTGTGAAAGTGCAATTCATGACCAAAGCGATCGACAGGTAAGACAGCTTCCAGTTTTTTCTTCTTCAGCATGCCCTCATTGTACCCAGATATGCACGATGCATGCCATGTGTATTTCCGGGTCAACTTGATCTCTGCTACAATTTGGACAACTCCACATGAGACACTTATGGGCTCCCTGGCGCATGGAATATATCAAAGAAGGCTACCAAGGATCGGAATGCCTGTTCTGCACACTTATAGCCATGGATGATGGTATCGAGAACCTGATCCTTCATCGTGGCGATAAAGCATTTGTCATCCTCAACCGATTTCCCTACACGAACGGCCACATGATGGTCGTCCCCTACGATCACCAACCTTCGCTTGAAGGACTGGACCAGGAAACGCTGAACGAGATGATCCATTTGGTCCAACGCGGTCTGGAAGTGCTGCGTGCCGCCTACTCCGCCGACGGATTTAACCTTGGCAGCAATATCGGTGAGGCGGCTGGCGCGGGGGTTGAAGAGCACGTGCACCTGCATCTTGTGCCACGTTGGCATGGCGATACAAATTTCATGGCGACAACCGCGAACACCCGCGTGATACCGGAATCGCTGGAGGAAACCTATACGCTCCTTCAAGAAACATGGTCAAAAACGATCTAAGCCAGGCACCCATATCCCCATCGTTTGATTGAGTTGTGAAGCGAGGAGTCATATGACCGCAAAGAACGACCTCGAACCAGTAATTCTTAGCGCCGCGCGCACGCCTATGGGACGCTTTCAAGGCGCGCTGAGTCCATTAAGCGCGCCTCAGCTAGGGGCGGCTGCGATCAAAGCCGCATTGGAACGATCTGGCATTGAGGATCTCGAATCTATCGATGAGGTCCTCATGGGCAACGTCGTCTCCGCCGGCCTGGGACAGGCGCCGGCCCGACAGGCGGCGATATACTCGGGAATCCCTGCCACCGTGGGAGCATCCACATTGAACAAAGTCTGCGGTTCTGGGCTCAAGACGGGCATGATCGCCTGCCAGGCAATCAAAGCCGGGGATGGCGATCTATTCGTCGCTGGTGGCATGGAGAGCATGAGCAACGCCCCCTACCTACTGCGGGCACGCCAGGGCGAGCTGCGCTACGGGCATGGACAGTTGATCGATGCGCTGCTGCATGACGGCCTGTGGGACCCATTCGAAGACTGGGCGATGGGGATGGCTGCAGAGTGGATCGCGGATGAATTCGAAGTAAGCAGAGAAGAGATGGATAAGTGGGCTTACGAGAGCCAGAAGAAAGCGATTGACGCCATCGACGCGGGAATATTCGAGGATGAAATCACGCCTGTTGAGGTCCCTGGACGTAGAGGGTCGGTGACGATCGTCGAGCAGGATGAAACGCCCCGCCGGGATACGTCTCTCGAAGTGCTCGCCAAGCTGCGCCCTGCGTTCACCAGCGACGGAAAGGTCACGGCAGGAAATGCGCCGGGGCTCAATGACGGCGCCGCTGCGCTCGTATACGCAAGCCGCGGCAAAGCTGATCAGCTGGGCCTTGAACCGATGGCGCGCGTGATTGGCTACGACCAGTCGGCTGTGGCGCCGAAGGAACTGTTTACAGCACCAGGCCTGGCGATCCCCAAACTGCTCGAAAAGATTGGGTGGTCTATGGATGACGTGGATCTAATCGAGCTGAACGAAGCCTTTGCGGCCCAAGTGTTAGCCGATGGGCGCATGCTGGCTGAATCTGGTTGGGATTGGGAGAAGGTTAATGTACGTGGTGGCGCCATCGCTTTAGGCCACCCGATCGGAGCCTCCGGCGCCCGCGTGTTGACAACCTTGCTCTATGCACTCAAGGATCGTGGTGCCAAGCGCGGCATCGCATCACTCTGCCTTGGCGGCGGAGAAGCGGTTGCCATGGCAGTTGAGATGGAGTGATTTGGAGCGCCGATGCAACCCTGGGCGGACTACCCTGAATGACAATCTAAATTGAAAGGGATCAAATGGACATCAAGAACATCGTTGTGATCGGGGCGGGAACGATGGGCAACGGGATTGCACAAACTGCCGCAGTCTCTGGCTACAATGTCACTATGACGGATGTTGAGGAAAAGATCCTTGAGAAAGCGATGGATAACATCCTGAGATCCGTCGAGAAGCTTGCCCAGAAGGAAGCCATCGACGAATCGCAGAAGAAAGCCGCGCTCGATATCCAGACCGCCACCGACATCAAAGCCGTTTCTGACGCTGATCTGGTCATCGAGGCAGCCACAGAAAATCCCGATTTGAAACTCACCCTTTTTAGTGACCTGGATGCGCTTGCACCGCCTGAAACAATCCTTGCGTCCAACACATCCTCGATTTCGTTGACCAAGATCGGCGCGGCCACCGAACGCCCGGATAAAGTTATCGGTATGCACTTTTTCAACCCGGTCCCATTAATGAAATTGCTGGAGGTCGTTCGTGGACTGGCTACGTCAGATGAGACTACCGCAGCCATCATTAATATCGGCCGATCGATGGGTAAAGAGCCAGTCGAAGCGATGGACTCGCCCGGTTTCATCTCGAACCGCATCCTCTGCCCGATGATCAACGAAGCCATTTACGCCTATCACGAAGGGATTGGCACAGCCGAAGCGATCGACACCGTGATGAAACTCGGCATGAACCACCCGATGGGACCGCTTACGCTGGCCGATTTGATCGGGCTGGACGTCGTCCTCTTTGTGATGGAGGTATTGCACAGGGATCTGGGTGAGGATAAATACCGGCCTTGCCCACTGCTGCGCAAAATGGTCGATGCAGGCTACCTTGGCCGGAAAACCGGACGCGGCTTCTACACATACGGCTGATAAACAGTTCGACTATAATCAGTTTGCTGGCTGCACCAAATGTGCAGCCATGCTTTTTAAGCGGGACAATGACAGAAAATTACAGGTCATCCCCGCATTGGTTATGCATAACTGTATAATCGAACGCAGTTATCCGAGGAGGTTAGATGGTAAACAAACGTATTTTCATTCTGGCTTTAGCGGTGATGTTCCTGCTCTCTGCATGTGATCAGGTGCCTACCGAATCACATGATCAGGACGCCCTTGCGACTGCGGTTGCGGCGACGCTGGCCGCTGCGCCTGTGGAGGACGATGTTTCTGCGACCACTGCCCCAGAAGATACCGTAAAGTCCCAACCATCTCCCACACCTGAGACCCAGGCAGCGCCTTCAATCACGATGCAGGACTTCCTGCTGGCATACACCGACGACGGCAATCTATGGACGCTTACACCCGGTGGGTCGGGCCAACAACTCACAAGCAGTGGGGACGTGATCGAGGTCCTGCTTTCGAGTGACAGGCAGCTGATTGTTTATGTGCGCCAATCGCTGCAACCAGACATTTTTGAGGTCCGCGCGATCAACGCCGATGGACGCAACGACCGCCAGATCCTGTCTCAAGATACCCTGGATAATCTTTACCCTCTAGACGGCGCGCTGCATTACCTGACTTCCCAGATGGAGTTCATCCCGGGGACGTACGCACTTCTCTTCAACACCCGCGCCGTATTTGATGGCCCCGGCCTGGTAAAGAACGACGACCTTTATCGCTTAGATGTGGACACCGGCGAACTCGCCGAGCTGATCGCGCGTGAGCAAGGTGGCGATTTTCTCATCTCGCCGGATGGAGAGAAATTAGCGATCTCCCAGGCCGATTCGATCGCCATGGCAGGCGTCGATGGGTCGAACTTGCGCCCGGACCTGGTGACGTTCCAGCCGATCATCACGTACAGCGAGTACCAATACTACCCGGTTATGGTTTGGGCTACCGATTCCACTCGCTTCGGTGTTTTCATTCCGTCTTCCGACCCGCTGGCCGAGAACCCGAGTGGCACGGTCTGGATCGTTCCCATTGAGAATCCGGCGCAGTCCTTTACGCCTATTCAAGGGCAGGTATTCTTCCCCCAGTCCAACGGCAGGTCACTGCTGTCGGCCGATTTACAAACAGTTGCGTTCGTCCGAGAAGATGAGGATTCGTCACTCTTCATCTCTAACCTTGACGGCACCGACAGCCGGCCCTACGACCAGGGCGACCTGCAGTGGATTGGGTGGAGTCCGGACGGCTCGCACTTCGCTTACCGCCGCGAGCAAGTGAGATTGGCGCTCGGCAGGCCTGAAGCTGATCCCCGACCGCTTGCCGACGGCCGGTCGCTGCGTTGGCTATCATCCGAACTCTATATAGTCCAATCCGGCCAGCGCGGCGATTGGAGTTTGACCCTCGGACATGTAGACGGTACGACGAAAGCGCTGGTGCAGCCAGAGAGCGAAACGCTCGTTTACGATATTCGCTGAGCTGAGCTGCGATCGGCAATGATCTTGCACCTCTGATAGCATGCACGCTCACCGGAACACTAGGAGAAGGGGACCTATTGCGTTGTCCGTGATCTTGCGCTATCTTCATAGCGGCCGAGAGGCTCGTCTTTATTAAATCTGGGAGGCACATGCCATGAATGTAATTTTCCCGATCTGGTTCTTGCTGGCTGCGATCTTCGCTTACCTGGCCTACATGCAGTGGCGCCTGTCACAGGAAGATTTGCGTCCATTTGTATTTCGTGACCGAGATGGCGGCGAACCCGAATCCGAAGAACTTACGCATGAAACGATCGAGCAGTTCAACAACTACCTCGAAATGCAGAATTTTCGCAATAAGAAGAATCACCAGACTTCTGCGATCGGCTTCTTTGTAGCCGCGTTCCTATCCCTGGTTTCGATGTTTATGGTGGTCGGAAGGTTCTAATCCTGACGCCACAACGTTACCAATCAAAAAGGCGGGCGAAGCCCGCCTTTTTTGCACGACACCGGGAGTTCACTCCCCCCGCCAGCACATTACCGCCAGCGGGCTTCCGTCGCTGGTTCGAGTAAAAAAGTCAACAAGCTTCCTCACCCGGCGAAAATACACCGGCATTTCATCCACCGCCTGGATCTCATCAAACCCAAATCGATCGTAAAACCCGGTAAGCTCCCGCCGACATGTCAGCCATATCGGAGCCGGGTGATCCGACAGAAGTCGCTCGATGATCGCCTGAGCGAGTCCATTGCCGCGCTGCTCCGGGACAACGTAGATCGAGGCGAGCTCCCGGGAACCATCTTTATGTGGCTTAATCTGCCCACAACCCAGCAACTCACCTCTGCTTGAGACTGCCAGGATGAAGTTTTGCCAATGCAGATGAAGCGGGTTCAACCCGGCACCAAGGACTAATCGCCAGATGGTCAGCTGGTCGCTGGCTCTCGCCGAACGCAGTTCAAAATGCCGCTCGGTTCCACTCATCGGGGAAATTGGATCAACGTGTGGCTTTCTTCGGGGTCGCTTCACTCTTCGCCGAGCAAAGATTCAAGCACCTGTTTGACCACATGTGGATTCGCCTTACCCTGCGTTTCCTTCATCACCTGACCAACAAACCATCCGATGACCGCTGTTTTACCTCCCCGGTATGTCTCCACTTGCTCCGGGTTGGCGGCGAGGATCTCGGCGGCTGTATCTCGCAGCTCAACTTCGTCGGAAACTTGAGCGAGATTTTCCTGCTCAACGATCTTTTCAGGATCCTTGCCGGACTCCTGAACGCGGTCGAGCAGCTCTTTGGCGGTGCTGTTAGTGATCACTTGATCCTGGACCATACGCACAAGACCCGCCAGATATTCAGGCTTGATGCGCAGTTCACCAGCGGTCAATCCTTCGCTGCGGATGATGCGCAGCACGTCGTTCATCAACCAATTGGAGATGTGTTTCGGTCCGCCAGAATAGATCTGTACGGTCTGCTCGAAATAATCCGCCAGGCTGCGCTCCTCGGTCAGGATTTCAGCGTCGTATATTGGCAGCCCGTACTCTTCAACGAACCTGGTTCTGCGTGCAAGCGGCAGCTCGGGCAGCGCCTCAACGACTTCCCGCTTCCACTCATCGGAGATGTGGATGGGAAGCAGATCAGGCTCACGGAAATAACGGTAATCCGCTTCGGTCTCTTTGACACGCATCTTGCGGAGCGTCTCGCTGTCCTCGTCCCAATCGAGCGTCCACGTCTCGATCGTCCTGCCAGCCTCCACCTCGCGGATCTGGCGGTCAATCTCGGCCTGGATGGCGTTCCTCAGGTTTTCGATCGAGTTGACGTTTTTTATCTCCGTCTTCGGATTTAAGACATCAACGCCGCGCTCTCTAATGGAAATATTTGCGTCACAGCGCAGTTGACCCTTCTCCATATCGCCTTCTGATATTCCAAGCCAGCGCAGAAGCTGCCTCAAGCGTATCAGGTATTCAGCGGCCTCGTCTGCCGTGCGCAGATCGGGGCCGGTGACCATCTCGACCAGCGGCACGCCGCAGCGGTTGAAGTCGATCAACCGCTCGCCTTCACCCCGCACGGTCTTTCCAGCATCCTCCTCAACATGCAGTTTCGTGATCGTGACTTTACGAATCTCTTCTTCCTGCAGAGGAACATCGAGGAAGCCGCCCACTGCAAGAGGCTCATCATACTGGCTGATCTGGTATCCCTTGGGAAGGTCGGGATAGAAGTAGTTTTTGCGGGCGAAGTAGGACGTTCCCTGGACTCGGTCGACGTTCATGGCGGCCGCCAGGCGCAGCGCTTTCTCGACAACGGCGCGGTTCAGCACCGGGAGCACTCCCGGCAGGCCGGTGCACACCGGACAGATGTTTGTATTTGGCGGATCACCCCATGAGTCCGCCTTACAGCTGCAAAAGATCTTTGAATAGGTGTTGAGCTGGATGTGCGTCTCCAGCCCGATCACGGCTTCATAGTCTGTCATGCAAATCTACCCTGGTTGATCTCCGCTCGCTCACGGCCCACTGATCGTAATGCGTTGAATGCGGTCCTCCAACGTCAGCGCGTCGGCCACTCCCTGACCCTGGGTGACATACCCGATCACGGTGAAAAGCGATTCCATCCCCGGGAGGTCATCGAGCAGGATGAAAATCTGGCTGGCGCTTGATGCCTGCAAATCCGGTCTATACCAATAACCTAATGCCCCCTTGCTTGCCTCAAGACCAGCTTCTGACGGGAGTGTATAGCCAATGTCGCTCTCGGATGATCCCGAAGGTGATCCTGTCCAAATAAACGATTCTTTTTGAACCTTATTGATCGGGAAATCATCCCAGTAACCCAGTTCAGCCAGCACGAAAAAGTTGTTCACGCTCTGTGGGGCGGATAGCGGCTCGAGGTCCACCACGATGGTGCCTTTCGTGGTGACGATCGAGGCGCGGTAGTCGCCGTTCACATCGATGACCAGTTCTGGCCTGGTGTTGAAAAGGTTCTCGCGCTCGTCAGAAGGGATCTCCGCCAGCGGCCGGCCCTCTTCGGGCTCGGGAGCCTCGGGATCAGGCTGTTCCGTCGGGGTCGGCAGCAGACTGGATGAGCGCGTCTCGATCTCGACATCCAGGATGACATCACCGTTGAAATCGGGCGATTCCTGCGGGTCGCGCGGCGTGATTTCCTCCAGGACATCCATCCCGCTGACCACTTTACCGAAAATTGTGTGCAGCCCGTTCAGCCATGGAGCAGGAGCGTAGGTAATAAAGAACTGGCTGCCATTCGTGTTGGGACCGCTGTTTGCCATGGCCAGCAGACCCTCTTGATCAAACCGTATGCCGGGCACGATCTCATCCTCGAATTGATAGCCGGGACCACCTGCACCCGTACCGGTTGGATCTCCACCTTGAGCCATGAAGCCCGGGATTACGCGATGGAATGTCGTCCCGTCGTAGAAATCCTGCTTGGCTAGAAAGACAAAATTGTTGACCGTGACCGGTGTGCGTTTTGCGAAGAGCTCGATGACAATGTCGCCCTTCAGGGTTTCGATTGTGGCGACGTAGATTGCGTCCCGGTCGATCTGCATTTCGGGGGGGGCATCGAACTGCGCCTGCGATACCTCCGGGATCTCAATCGTCGCGCTCGGTTCCGGGGTCAGCTCCGGCGTGAACGTCGGCTCGTCGGCGGCGATCGGGCTGCGCCCGCAGGCCGTCAGCAAAGCCAATGCCACCAACAATAATGAAAACCCAAAAATTCTTTGCAGATCTATACCTACACTTTTGTGCATGGGTCTCACGACCTCCTCATTATAAATTTCGAAGCACAAGCGGTTTGATCGACCGCCAGCTGGCCTCGGCCGTGGCCTGTTCATAGGCGTGTCCGACCTGCAGCAATCGTGCTTCCGAGAAATCAGGGCCGAGCAGTTGAACGCCGATCGGTAATCCAGCGCTGTCCAGCCCTGCCGGGAGGGAAATGCCCGGGATGCCGGCGTGGTTTGCTGCCACGGTGAGCATGTCGGCGTACTGCATCAACACCGAGTCGCCGTAGACCGCTCCGATCTTGAAGGCCGTCGTTGGCGTCGTGGCGGTCAGCAGGCAATCGAGGGCATATTCGCCCTCCGGATCGAAGACACGCTCGAAATCCTGGCGGATGAGCGTTCGGGCTTGCAAAGCGCGCTCGTAATAGCCTTTTTCGTACTGCTCTGCGGAAACGTACATCCCCATCAAAATGCGCAGCTTGGGCTGCAAACCGAAACCCATTCCACGCGATTTTCGATACATCTCGGCCAGGTCTTCGACCTGCTCATCGAAGCGAAAACCGTACTTCACCCCATCATAACGGTGGAGATTTGAAGCAGCCTCGACCCTCGAGATGACAAAATAAACCGGGATGCCCATGTGTGTGTTGGGCATCGGCACGTCCTCGACGATGGTCGCACCTCGATTCGCCAACAGCTCAGCCGCTTCGAGCACCACCTTCTCAATCTCCGGTGCGATCGGCTGCTCTTCCAAAACGCCCGTCTCGGAATCGGGGATCTTCAAGCGGAAATAATCGGGGGAGAGGCCGATGCGAACACCGCCCAGATCGGCTTCCAGCGATTGTAGATAATCAGGGACGGCTAGATTCACTGCCGTGGCATCGCGCCGGTCAGGGCCGGCGATGACGTTCATCATCAAGGCTGTGTCGCGGACATTGCGCGCGACCGGTCCAACGCAATCCAACGAGGATGCGAATGCAATCAACCCGTACCTTGAGACACGCCCATAGGTGGGTTTCATACCCACCACACCGCAGAAGGCTGCCGGTTGGCGAATGGAGCCGGCTGTATCCGAACCCAGTGAGAGCGCCGCTTCACCAGCCGCGACTGCGGCGGCGCTTCCACCGGAGGACCCTCCGGGTACATATGCCGGGTTCCACGGGTTTCCTACCGGCGGCAGGAACGCAGAGGACTCGTTCGAAGAACCAAAGGTGAATTCATCCAGGTTGACCTTGCCGATGACGACCGCTCCAGCCTGCTCGAGCCGTTCCACCGCGGTAGCGGTGTAAGGGGCGATGAAATTCTCCAGAATTTTCGATCCGGCTGTTGAGGCGGTACTCTGCACGCAGAAATTGTCTTTGACAGCCAGAGGTACTCCAGCCAGCGGTCCGGTCAGCTCTCCGGCCGCGATCGCCGCATCGGTCGCCTGCGCCTGCTGCCTGGCGCGTTCTTCGGTGAGGGAGACGAACGCGTGCACCTTCTCAAGGTCGGCGGCGTTGAGCACGTACTGTTCGGTGCTCGGCTGGCACCCCTCGACGGCTTCGATGCGCTCGAACGTCGCTTCAAGCAGTTCGACCGCTCTGAAATCCTTACCTTTCACGCGTCGGGCTTGTTCGTGTGCGGGCAGGTCGACAATCGGCGTGCTCATTCCAGTTCCTCATGCGGGATCTCGGGCACGACGACGTAGCGCAGCTCGGTCTCCGGCGCCCCCTCGACGATATCGTCAGCCTCAGGACAGGCTTCGACGATATCCTCTCGCAGCGGAGCTGAGCTCGCCTCGGTGTAGGGCACGCCGTGTGAAGTTATTGGCACCTTCGCGTCCACCTCGAGCGCTTCAAGTTCGCGGATCGCTTTCAATTGCGCGTTCAGCTCTTTGCGCAGGTACTCTTTCTCCTCCTGCGCCAGGTGGAGTGCGGCCAGATCGACGAGATGATCGAAGATCTCCGCGTTGATTTCATCCGCTTTCGTGGTCGATCCCTGTGCCAATGTGCCCTCCTTGCACGTACGATGGGTCATTGTACCTGCTGGCATATCGGCGGTCAAAGCAAATGCTGAATCCCATTGAAATCGTTCAATGGCCTGAACCTTGCAATGTTTTTTTACCGACGAATGGGCCCTTTCTGGGTTTACCTTGCGTACACCTTACGATAGGTCCTTGAAAGGTGAATTAGCTCAAAACGCGGTTATTATGCGGTCGAACAAATCGTCGAAGATAGAGACAAACCATGTTAGGAGGAACACTATGAAAAACATACTTCGACCCCGCAGCTTTGGCATGATCGTGCTCGCACTTATCCTTGCTGCCACCGTGTACGGCTTCGCCAACTCGAATACAGTCCCGGGGACCTACGCTGGCGATGGAGACAACACCATCAGTGGTTATGTCGTTTCGAACGTCGCGTACAGCATATACACAGATAGCGACCCGACAGACATCGATGGGATCGATTTCGATCTCGATGCCACCGCCGGCACTGTGTACGTGTCATTTGACGGTGGGACGTCTTGGGAAGATTGTTCGCCTTCTCCAGCGAGTTCGACCGTGAGCTGCACACTTGGCACACCTGTCAGCGTGTTGAGTGCAACGCAGCTGCGGATCATCGCCACCGACTAGGTTCTTTGGAGAACCTTACTGAGGTGGATTTTTTCGGGGCATGCCATCGCCTCTGATGGTATGCCCCACCACCACGATTGAATCCGATGAAGACAGCTCTCTCGAGATCACTCCAGAACGCACTTGTTGTCGTCTTAATGGCGGCGCTATGGGTGCTTTTCGCGCCGGTCCAGTTCGGAGGCTCCGTCTCCTACGTGATCGTCGCCGGCGCCAGCATGGAGCCTGCGCTGAATCAGGGGGATCTCGTCATCACTCGCCACGCTCGCACCTACGACGTCGGCGATATCACAGCTTATGCACATCCAAACGTCGGCCCGGTCATTCACCGCATCATCGATCGGCAGGGTCCCTACTACACGCTCCAGGGCGATAACAACGATTGGATCGACTCCTACGAGCCAGTGGACGCTGAGATACTGGGTAAATCATGGCTGCACATCCCCGGCGCGGCTCAGAAACTGCTCTGGCTGCGCAAACCACTTGGACTCACTTTGCTTTCTTTATCCATCGGAATTATGTTCTTGACAACCATCACAAAAGACAACGAACGCCAGGAAAAACCAGGTAGGCAGGACGGCGATATGTTCACAAAGTTGTACAGGAAAACCCAGTCGCTTCGATTGGGCGAGTGGGTCTTCCCTCTGGGAATCCTGCTCTTCGCCGCGATCCTGCTCGGCGCGTTCGCGTTCACCCGACCTGAATTCCAATCAATCCCCAACGATATCCAATACGATCACAGCGGTTATTTCGCATACAGCGCCGCTGCGGCACCAAGCCTCTACTCTACGGATGAGATCCGCACCGGCGAAGCGATCTTCCACGAGTTGGTCGATACGATCAGAATTACATACGACTACACGTTTGATTCAGAAGCCACGTCTCAATTGAGCGGATACTCACAGCTGTCCTTGCGCGTCAGCGAGCCGAACGGTTGGTATCGCGAGTATGTATTGGACGACAAGGAGTTTGCCGGAACCAGCTTCACAACCGAAGCTGCGGTCGATCTGGAACAAATCAAACGCTATCTTGGTTGGGTCCAGACTGAAACCGGGCTCGAACGGCGGATCTTCGATCTCGACCTCATCATGGACATGCAGGTGGCGGGCACCCTGGATGGGTTGCCTCTCAACGACAGCTTCAGCAATACGCTTTCTTTCAAACTTGACGAACTCCAACTCTTCCTTGCGGAGCGGAGTCCACTCGAGGGAGGACAGGACCCGCTTCATCCCGTCCGCATGGGCTTCCTCGAGCGTCAGCGTGTGATTGATAACAGCCTACAGATATTGGGGCTTTCTCTGACCATCCGCCAGGCGCGCCAGGTCGCGTTGATCGTCGGTGGTGTGAGTCTTGCGCTGATCGCGTTGATCATGACACCCGCCCTGGCGGTTTCACTCCGCAGCGAATCGGAGCGCATCAAGCTCGTTCATGCTGAGCGCTTGCTTGAGGTCGACGACATTCCCTTCAACGGTGATCTTGAATGGATTCAGGTAGCGAACATCGAGGACTTGATCAAATTAGCCGAGTCCACCGGCGGCCTGATCCTGCACATGCGCGCCGGCCACGAACATACCTATGTTCTCAAAGATGGTTCGACAGCCTACCGCCTCGACCTGCACGACCCTAACGGGACAGTGCTGAGCGACCTTGAGGAAGACGAAAGCGAATACGACTGATGTATCCCGCAAAGCCCTTCCGCTTCGGAATGACACTCCTGCTTACGATGGTCCTGGTGAGCGCAATCGGCGCCGTCGCCGCTTCAAATACCGTTCAGTTCACCCGCCTGGACGACGACTCATTTTCCATCACCGCCAATGATCTAAAGCCTTCTGAGTGCAGCAGCCTGAACCT